>NZ_CP086727.1:2400000-2775000 GCF_020906275.1 Parasphingorhabdus litoris DSM 22379 | reverse complement strand
TACACTTAGTTTCTCGAGATAAGCCATATCTAAGTCTTTCTATTTTAAAGTTCCGGCAAGGCCGATTTGCGTTTGTTGATCATGCTGATTGCAATCCTGCGATTGGCCGCGTTGCTTTCCGAGCGTCCAGATATTGTCTGCCATGCCAAGCAGATGTTGATCGTGGGTGGCCATGATGACCGTACCTTCGAAGGTACGGATGACCCTCCGTAAAGCCGCTATTCCAAGTTCATCCAGATTCTGCTCCGGTTCGTCCAACAACAGCACCTTTGGATTGCAGACGAGAGCACGTGCGAGAATGATGCGAGCGCGCTCGCCCGCGCTCAAATTCGTCCCTTGCTCATGTACTGCACGTTCCGAATGCAGCGCGGCGCCGGGATTATCGATTGCTATTCCGGCTCTTTGCGCTCCCCGACGAATATCTTCCGGCGTAGCTTTGACGCATCCATAGGCTATATTGGACCATATGGTTCCGCGTATCAGTGGCATTAGACTGGACGCAATTGAGACCGTCCTTCGCAACTCGCCGGTACGGATTGACAATATGTCTCGGCCGTCGAGCCGGATAATGCCGGAATCTGGATCGATCAACCGCTGGGCCAGTCTCAATAAAGTTGTCTTACCGCTACCGCTAATTCCTTTGACAGCGATCACAGTGCCCGGGCTGGCAGTTGCTGAAAAATTCTTGATTACCGATCCCGAAGACACGTTTTCGAAGCGCAGTTCCCCTTTGACATTCTGCAAAGGCTCGCGGCTGGAGGAAGGGGAAATGGCCGGCCCCCTTTGGAATATCGAACCGATTTTTTCTTGTGCAACGCCCGCATCTTTCCAATATTCGAACAATCGTCCAAATCCGCTCAATGCCGGTGCTGCAAGCGTCACAATCCCGAAAGCCGCCACGATTTCTCCCATGGTTGCCGTTGCGTTATATATTGCAAAGGCACCAACACTCATGGCAGCAACCAGCGTCAGGCTGGTAACCAGATAGGCCAGAGCGCGGACAAGTCCGGTCGCAGATGCGCGCGCTTCCATCGCGTTTTTAAGGCTCTTCGATTGCCGGCGAAGCTTCTTGCGCTCTGTGCGCCGTTGTCCGAACGCCTGAATCATTACCATGTTGCTGAGCTTTTCCGCGATATTGCCAGCGATATTGCCTCGACGGCGGCGCGCCTCACGAATGGTGTGATCCACATGCTTGCCTGTCAGCAAAATCGATCCAGCGCCGGCAAACATTACAGCCAGGCAAACTAACCCGATCATTGGATTGATCATGGTTAGAAATGCCAGTGCGCCCACCAAAATTGTCATGGCGACAATGGCGCTTGCGATACCCATGCTGATCCATTGGCGCAGGGCTGTAAGGTCATTCACAAATCGCAACATCACGACGCCTTTGCGAAGCTCTTCAATACCTTGAGCGGACATCCCGCTTATGTGACTGAAAATTCGCATCCGCGTCTCGAAGACATAGTCCTGACCAAGTCTTTCCATATCGATACGTTCACGCCATTTCAGAGCAGCAATGACTAACGCCAGGGTAGCCATGATGGCGGTAGGCGCAACCAAAGTGGTTAGACTGTTGGCGGCATTTTGCATTGCATCAAACTGGGACTTTAATGCCAGACCGATGCCACCTATGGCCGCCGCCTGCGCGAAACCATTCAAGACCAATATGGCCAAGATGGTTCCGCGATTGCGGTTAACTAGCTGCGGTAAACAGGCTGTCATCGGAATATTCCCTTGCAAGTCCAAAGCCTTCGACGGTTTCCACGGGAACCGGCGTTTTCGCAATGCGAGCGGGTTTCATGATTGTGCTCAGCACCTGCTCATTTTGCGCAAACTCACTCAACGTCAGAGCTGGCAAGCCTGTAGCCTTCGCTGCTTCTTTTGCGGCAAGATCAGACGCTGTCAGAGCTCCCGATATGGCGCTAGGTACTAAACCCAATGCTCGAAGGTGCCGAACACCGGCCAGCGCACCCATGGGATCACCACTGGCGAACAACACACTGTCAACCATCGCCTGAAATCTCGGAGACTTCATCAGCAGATCAGTTTCGGTTTGGAACAATCCATCAGCTATTTCGGCGATGATGATGTCACAGGTCTTGCTGGCCTCTGTGTAAAGTTTTTGTGCGATTGTTTCGAGCTGAGGCAGCGTAAGACCAACCGTTGCGGCATAGCCTGCATCGGTAAAATCAATTGTGACCTTGGCACCGGAGTCCTTGTAAAACCAAAGATCACCGCCAGCGCCTGTGCCGGTTATTTTGATCGCGCCCACTTTAAGACCAGCCTGTTTTGCTGCCCTGATAATCGCGGCGACGGTGGTGGTTTTACCAGCGTTCATGCCAGATCCGACCACAAGCGCCATATGAGGACGTACGGCACGCCCAACAGCGGTCTGTTCGAGCGCATAGTCCATCACATTCATCGCACTGCCATCGGCTCTGCACAAAATTCCAAGTGGTTCGATAGCAGTTGGTTTTTTGGTGCTGCTGTGCCGCGAAATTAAGCTGGCGGCTATTCCACCGGCAGCCACCAGCGAGCAAGGTTCGACGCTGTCGGGTACACGGCCCTCAAACTGATCCGTCGCGTAGCGGTTTGAATAGGCGACGATGATTATGTCGCCTGGAAACATCCGTGCGCGCCGACCATCCGGTTGTTCTATGCGCTGATGATGCCCAATCTTGCTCACCCGAGCAACACAGAGATCTCCATTGCGCGGTTTCAAGTCGCTGCGATAGCCTTTGGCATCGCCGATCCGAACATTCCTTGTAACAAAAGCCCGCTTGGCGGTCTTGAAATTCATACTCTCCATCGTTTTGAAACTCATGATTAATACCCTTTCAGTCATGCAATCCGCTTTGATCCCTGTAAGATCTCCGCTCAGTAATTGCCCCGCCCCCTGATGTCCGAAAAGTGACAGCGGTGTAAACGGGATAAGGCGGTATTTAAGTGCACCTTCACTTTCGTTTCATAGAATTTTCATGTTGATGACGGCTGGCTGAACCATTGCGTTAACCACTGATTAACTGTCATTTTTTGTTAATATAACAGTAAGAATCTTGGAGCTGGTCTTGCTTCTACATCTTCAAGTTCGACTCGATTCTGCCTTGCAGAATCGAATATATAGCTAAAACCAACCGGCCAATAGCTGATGTCCTTGCGGGCTCGACCGGCATTGCTGACAGTATCAATATTGGATATTTCTGTTATTGAGCGAAGCCAAATGCAGCTGTTTTGGAAAACTCCTCTCCTTGGTGCGACCATATTCGCTATTTGGAAAATGGATGCTCAGAGAAAATACCGGCTGACGAAAGACTGGATCGAGCGCGGAGACCGTCTGCTGGAAGTTGGTTCCGGTCCCGGCAGCGTTGTAAAGGTTTTTCGCAAACAAGGGCTCGATGTGACGGCGCTAGATATCGCGGACAACAGCATCACCGATGACCTGGAACCCATTATATATGATGGCGATGTCATGCCATTTGAAGACCGGTCATTTGACGTCGCGTTGATCCTGACCGTGTTGCACCATATAGCTGAGCCCGACAAAACTTTGCAGGAAGCCGCGCGCGTGTCAAAAAGACTGATCATTATGGAAGATGTCTATGACACTCCGTTTCAGGCCGCTTATACAAAGCTGACTGACAAGATTACCAATATGGAATTTATTGGCCATCCCCATAGCAACCGGTCACATGCCGAATGGCTCGACACTTTTGATCGAATGGGCTTCACCCTTCGCCATAGCGCAATCCATAGATTGGCAAAATTTTACCAGCAGGCTGTCTATATCGTTGACACAAAATGAAGGAGCACGGTGGCAATATTCGCATCTGACCAATTTTTTGGCGCATTGTAACGCTTGCCGGTTTTGGGACGAATATTAGTCATACATCCCGAACACATCACATAATCATTCCGCAAGGCTCGACATGAAACATCGCTATATCGCAATATTATCCCTTCTCGTTTCTGCGCCCGCACAGGCGGCAGATTTTGACCATTCCAGCTGGAATGCGCTTCTGACCGATAACGTTGAGATGGTGCCCGATGGCAGTTCCTCAACCGTAAATTATGGAAAATTTGAGGAGGATCGCGTTGCTCTGAAATCCTACCTGGATGCGATGGCAAAAGTCAGCCGTACGGAGTTTGATGGTTGGTCGAAACCGGATCAACTCGCTTTCCTGATCAATGCCTATAACGCCTGGACGGTTGAATTGATTCTCACCCGTTATCCAGATCTGGTGTCGATTAAGGAACTGGGATCACTAACCCAGTCGCCTTGGCAAAAAGCCTTCATCCCGCTCTTAGGCGAGACAGTATCTCTGGATAATATCGAGCATGATATGATCCGTGGCAGCGGACTCTATAATGACCCACGCATTCATTTTGGCGTAAACTGCGCGAGCATTGGTTGCCCAGCATTGCTCAATGAAGCCTTTGTCGGCAGCAAATTGGACCAACAATTGGACATGATGACCAAGGGTTTTTTGAGCGACCGCAGCCGTAATCGGCTTGAGGACGGAAACCTCGCAGTGTCGAGCATCTTCAACTGGTATGGCGGTGATTTTGAACAAGGCTGGCGTGGTGCCGAAACGCTGGATGAATTTTTCGCACTCTATGCAGACAGTCTCGGCTTATCCGCTGAGGATATCGAAGCACTTGATAGCGGAGACATGGAAATCACATTTCTGGAATATGACTGGCGGCTCAACGATAGCAAAGGACCGGGAAACGCCGAGAATTCGAACTTCATCTCGCCAATCTGGCTGATAAGGTCAAACCCGATACTGGGCGCCGCAGCTGGCGGCGTTCTGTTGGTGCTAGTTGGCGGGGTTGTATTTTTCATCCGTCGTCGTCGGCGCACAAAAGCAGTCCAAGCTTAACGGAAAAACGCTTCCCGTCCGATCACATATAGTATTTTATTCCCCGCGAGCAGCACGCCGCGAACTGTACCGGATATTTTTGATGTACCGATGCGGCGACGGTAATCGGCCGGACGTTCGGCTATACGCATATTCTGTTGCACGGCTTTAACCTGCATCTCGATGGTCCAACCGAAATCAAGATCTGCCATATTCAGGCGGTCAAGCGCATCAGCACGAATGGCGCGAAATGGTCCGAGGTCAGTCATTTTCTTACCCCAAATCAGCCAAACCAGTTTAGTCGCCAGCCAATTACCAAATTGTTGCGGGAAGGTCATCGCCCCAGTCTGCTTTTGCCCCAGGGCCCGTGACCCGATAACCAGATCGGCCGAGCCGTCTGTTAGCGGTTCAACCAAGGCAGGCCCTTCCTCCGGTACATCAGCTCCATCTCCGTCCATGAACAGAAATATATTCGTGTCTGGTGGGGCAGCAGCGATGCCGGCCAGGCATGCAGCGCCATAGCCACGCTTCGGTTCGCGTATAATTATCGCTCCGGCGGCCAGGGCGTGTTCGACAGTTCCGTCCGCAGAGCCATTGTCCGCGACGATGATGCGCGGTGGATTAGACCAGTTCTGTGACCCAATATCACGAACGACCTCTCCAATTGAATTTTCTTCGTTCAGTGCCGGGATGATGACCGTAATTTGGGGCTGTTTTATGGGTGTGCGCGAAATCTCTGCAGGGTTACCAACCTTTTTCTCTCGTTGGAAACGCCAACAGTCCCAGAAAATAGCGGTCAGCAATATAATGATCTGAGCTAACCAGGCCATCCAATGCACCTCGAAGTCCCTCAGCGCCGGGTTTTCAAGGTTAAGCCCGGTTAGGTAGCTAAGCGGCAATGCGACGGCCGCCGCGAACGGCCAGACCATACGGCTCTTTGTCGCAAACGGTAATATCCACAACAAATACCAGGCATTCACCGCTGGGGCGAACAGCAATATTGTGCCGAATATCATCGCGATAGGAGCGACTTCCAAACTGCGTGTACGCGCATGCAGCACCAAGATGATAACAATGCCAATCAACGCAGCGCTTAACCTTGCTATTGATGACGGCAGCAGCACATTAAGCAACGCAAAGCCCATGGGATTATAATACCAATCGGCTGCAAAAATGCCGGTTGAATCAAATCCCGCACCCTGTCCCTGAATCAGAAAAATGCCGTAGATAAATGCCAATGTACCGATAGCCGATATCAAGGCTCGCCATCCCATGCGCAACAGCAGGGGCCAAAGGGCGAGCGCGACAATCTTTGCACCAGCCGCTAGTCCAAAGAACAGGCCAGCGAACAGCGGATGGCGCTTTGCCAACAATATGCCCGCGAGCAATAGCATTGCCATCACTCCATCGGGGTGGATGTGGATGATTGTTTCTGCCAGTACCAGCGGGCACCAGGCATAAAGAGCCGCTTTCTCTGGACTGGTCCATCGCAGCAGCAAAGCCACCAGAATCAGGTTGATTGCCGCAAAAAAAATCCGCAACCCCAACGGGTCTGTACCGGCGAAAATATAGGCAAGCGAGAATATGAATTGCAGCGTCGGGCCATAGATTGTGGGCAGATGCGGATTGTTTATCCCGTCCAAAGTCAGTGCAAGACCGTTATCAGGAAGCGATTTTCCAAAAAACTCTGCAGGCGCGACACCATAGGGAGAACCCGATATTATCAGCCGCCAGCCATCCCAAACAAATCGGAAATAATCATCTTCGAAGGCCGCAAAGCCAAAGATCGCCACGATATGAAGAATCAGGGCAACGCCAAAAACCATTTTGGCTGTCAGTGCCATTGATCGCCAGATCCCAATAAATACAGCCAAGCTACCAAGGCTCAGCAATGCCACATAGGGCACGACGGCGCTGTCATCATTTTGTGATAACAATACAAGCCCGGTGGTAGCAGCAATTGTCGCTACCACCGTCAATATTGTGGAATAGCCAATCGCCTCGTTGCTATGCCCGGCGACAGATGACTGTTGGCTCAAGGGACGATACTATAGCGTTCCGACATGTAATAGAGCACAGCTTGTCGTTGCCTGGGTTTCAGATTAAACTCGCCAGCCTTCACCCGGGCAGCAACTTCACGCGCCGTTTTGCCATCAGTAAAGCCGCCCTTATACTCGCATTTCTTGCAAGTAATGCGCTTTTTGAAAGCTCTTTTGCCTTGGCTAAATGCCGCAGCACGAGGATCACGTGGTTGAGACGCGCCAAAACCGCCTCCACTATAACCACCGCCGCCGCCACCGCCTGACGCCAATGCAGGCGCCGCGACCATAACAGATGCTGCTGCCAAAAATAAGCTCAGCTTTTTCATATCATACTCCTAAATCTTCGGTCAGGGTTTTGGACCCTAGAACAACTTCGGAGAAACATGGCGATTTGTTACAGGCTGGTTTGAAAATAATGAAATTTATGTAACGATATAGCCGTCTCAATCGAACCATGGGCTACTCAGCTGCCATCATAAGGACCACGAACGCATGCTTATTTTGGCCGGAACTGGCTTATGAACACTCTTCGATTGGTGCTCTTCACCCGCTATCCGGTGCCAGGATCTGCGAAGACACGCTTGATCCCGGCATTGGGCGCAGACGCGGCTGCCGCTGTTCATAAGCGACTGACCGAAAGGACAGTGGAGACACTGAAGCAAACGGGTAAGTCCGTCGAAATCCGGTTTAGCGGCGGCGACACCAATAGTTTTTCTAGTTGGTTGGGAAACGATCTTTCTTATTTGCCGCAGGTGGATGGCGATCTGACTGAACGTCTGTTGGCGGCAATCAATCCTGCGCCGGTCATATTTCTGGGCTCCGATACACCCGACCTATCGGCCCACCATGTGAATGCAGCGATTCATGCACTGCAAAAATCCGACGTGGTTATTGGGCCGGCCGATGATGGTGGCTATTATCTAATTGGCATAGCAAAGCCTTATCCTTTTCTGTTTGAGAATATGCGCTGGAGTACAGAACATGTTATGCCCGATACGCTCCATCGTTTGCGGCAGCAAAAGATTGGATTTGAGCTATTGGAAACATTGCATGACTGCGACCGCCCCGAAGATCTGGATCGATGGCCATGGCTGACTTCATGAACCGGGTTACCATATTGATCCCAATGCTCAATGAAGAGCGGGCGCTGCCGGACACTTTGGACTGCGTCAAATCATTGGATCCACCGGCGGATGAGATTCTGGTTGTGGATGGCGGCAGTTCCGATACGTCTGTTTCCCTTGCACAGGCCGCAGGAGTGCAAGTGATCGCTGCACCCAAAAAAGGACGCGGTGCACAAATTAATTTCGGAGTGGAGAAAGCGCAGGGCGAGATCGTCTGCGTGCTCCATGCCGACAGTATATTGCCTAAGGACGCCGTGACGGTCATGCGCACCGCTATGGCCGATGGGAAAACCGGTTTGGCCAGCTTCACACCGCGTATTGCAGGGCCAAAGGGAACACGCTGGGGTTCGACGCTGCACAACTGGATCAAGACCTGGTATGCGCCATTGCTCACCCGGCCGCATCTGTTCATTCGCGGTGTGCGGCTATTGTTCGGTGACCATGCGATGTTTTTCAGGCGGGAACAGTTTCTGGAAATCGGCGGCTGCGATGAGCGGGTGGTGGTGATGGAAGAGGCGGACCTTTGCATCAAACTGTCGCGCTTTGGCAAAATTCGTATGATACCGCGCTGGGTCTGGACATCGGACAGACGGATTACTGCTTGGGGCCGTTGGCGGGCCAACTGGATATATCTGAAAGTCGGATTGATGTGGGCTATGGGTGCTCGCGAAAGGCTGGCTGACGAGTATCCCGATATTCGCTAGGCCCCGATATATGCTAGACTGGTGTCTGTTGGGTTGTACTACCGATAGGCCGCGCATCACGGATGAAGCCGCTAGTGATGCAATATTCTATCATTCTTTTCAAAGCCGCTAGATCAACTGTCGGGCAGATCCGCCCACTAATTTGACGCAGGTTTTCTGTCTCAAAATCAGGAAAGCGTTGAAAATAACTGGCGTAGAAAGCGGCAACATGTGTGTATAATCGGCGTTCCAATTCAGGCAGGTCTTGAACGGCGAACGTCTCGGGAGCCAGCAACTTGGGCGAATCCAGATGGTCAAAAAGGCTAATCGCTTCAACAAGCATAGCGGTTGGAACAGCAGCCTCTGACGTAAGGTGAATGATCTTCCCTTCAGCTTTTTCCCAATGGCTGACAATATCCATCAGTCCGCCCACAACATGGTCGATAGGAACAAAATCCAGCGTCGCTTCGGTCGCCACGGGCAGCCGCGTAATATGACCTTCGGCAATTAGCCGGAACAGCTGATAAAAGCTATCGAAGCGATGATAGCTGCCGTCATCATGCGCCCCCACGACAATGCTGGGCCGGGCAATGACCGCGCGTCTGCCGGCAGCGAGCACAAGTGCTTCACCTGCCGCCTTTGATCGCTCATAGCCATTGGCGAAATTTTGATCAGGTGCACATGGTGCTTCGGGGATCGGTCCGTCTTTGAGTCCGCAAACATAGGCTGTGCTCACGTGGAGGAAACGGGCATCGGGCAAGGCTGCAAGAACATTGACGACACCGTCAATATTGACCTTCCGATACACATCTGCACCGGCGTTAAAATCAGTGGTTGCGGCGCAATGAATGACCAGATCAATCTCGCGCTGGAGCAATTTCATGAAGCGATCATCAAGACCGAGGCCGCGCAAAGTCACATCGCCAGTCAATTTGGCGACACAGCCAGCCGCGGGCATGACATCCGCATAATCACTTGCATCTAACAATCGGCCGTCATTTGCATATATGTCACGGGTTTTCCGGACCAGTGCAACGACAGCGTGGCCGGCGGCAACCAAACGCGCTGCAAGCTCACCGCCGATGGTTCCCGTCGCACCTGTAAGCAGTATGTTCACAATCCTAGCAGCAAAACGCTGGGTCTTCTGTCACGCCATGGGCCGTGGTTGTATAAGGCATGCCGCTGCCACAGCCTTCAAACACGCCATAGTGGTGAGAAAAATCCCCTATAAAATCGAAATAGGGTGCAAAGCGCGTGTCAGACAGCATGCGCCATGAATTACCGCAAATCGGAAACACCCGGCCAATCTCGATAGTATGACCCTTGTCCAACTCAAACAGGCGTTCTTGTCCTGCTATGCCGCCTTTGTAGATAACAGCCTGACCGTAATCTTCGCACTCGGGCTCCAACCCTTCCAGTTTGAAAAGCCGATAGGTTGCAGAGTAGAAATTAATCCCGTCCAGCATCTCCGCAATACGCGCATCACCAATACCGAGAGGACGATCCTTTACCAAACGCGGGTCGTCGAAACCGGCGCGCTTCGCCTGCTCCATGAAATCACCCCAATATAGCGCACCGGAAAGGCATTCGCCGTGGAGCACTGGATCATCGAGCAGATGTGCTGGCACGCGGCGATCGGCATAGACATCGGAAAAATATAGCTCACCGCCCGGTTTCAAGAGATCAAACGCTGCTCGGAAAACCGCAGCTTTGTCCGCCACCAGATTGATGACACAGTTTGAGACGATGATATCGAAACTGTTCGGTTCGAGGTCCAATTCGTCAAGCTTTTCAATATCGCCTTCGATAAAGCGGACATTACTTTGCGCATAGCCAAAGCGTTCCCGGTGCCATTCGATATGCCGATTGGCGATGTCTAGCTGCGCGGGCGTGGCATCGACACCCACAACAGCGCCGTGTTCGCCTACAAGCTGTGCGAGCAGATAGGCATCCTGCCCTGATCCGGAACCCAGATCCAATATGCGCGTACCATCAATTAGTTGTGGTGTTACTAGGCCACAACCATAGTAACGGCTCTTCACTTCTTCATGGACGTTATCCAATGCCGCTCTGACGCGTGCATCCGGCGCATCGGTCATGGTGCAAGCGTCAGTCAGCAGATCGGATGATCCGGCAAGGACTTCTCCGTAATATTTCTGGCTATTTTCGAGATTCATCAAGTGGCTCCACAATTTTACACCACTGGTTCGGAAAATATAGCCAAGGGGTTACAGTTACTTGCCACTGCATGTAACGAATGGATTAAATATCGCGAATAGGACTATATGTCAGAGACTTCTCCATTTTCCGTCACCAATGTACCGAAACTCGATCCGAAAAAATTTCTTGATCCGGATGTAACCGCCAAGGGCGAAACGCGCGCGCGCGTTGATATGTCGGACCTTGAAACATTGTGGATCAACACCGGCTCCTTGTGCAATCTGGCTTGCAAAAACTGCTATATTGAAAGTTCGCCGACCAACGATGCGTTGGTCTATATCACGCTGGCCGAGGTCGAGGCATTTCTGGATGAGATTGCGGCAGAGAATCTGCCAACGCGCGAAATCGCCTTTACCGGCGGTGAGCCTTTTATGAACAAGGATATGATGGCGATATTGCGCCTTTGCCTTTCGCGCGGGTTTGAGGTGCTGGTGCTGACCAATGCCATGCGACCCATGCGACGGTTCGAGACGGACTTGCTAGCATTGAAAGAGCGTGAGCGATTGACCTTCCGCGTCAGTCTCGATCATTTCTCAAAGTCCGTACATGAAGCAGAGCGCGGGCCCAATAGCTGGGACAAGGCGTTGGATGGGCTGGATTGGCTGTCGACGAACGGATTTAACATCTCGGTTGCCGGACGGCATTTAGCGGGCGAGAACGAGACACAGGCTCGCGCGGGATATCGTGCGTTATTTGCTCATAAAAGCTGGCCTATCGGAGTAGATGATCCTGCACAATTGATGCTGTTCCCCGAAATGGATGCGCAGGCCGATATTGCCGAAATTACGGACGCATGCTGGAGCATATTGAGCGTCGATCCGGCTAGTATAATGTGCTCATCCAGCCGTATGGTCGTAAAGCGCAAGGGAGAAGCCGCTCCGCGTGTGGCGGCCTGCACGCTGCTGCCCTATGATCCACAATTTGATATGGGCGGAACGTTGAAGGAGGCGAGCCAAAGCGTGGCATTAAACCACCCGCATTGCGCGCGTTTTTGCGTGCTCGGCGGAGCGAGTTGCTCGGCTTAAGCCCCGAAAACGCGCCCTCCGACGGCATCCAGTTTTGCCTTTAGTGCCGGATCTTGAACCGATGGGTCGGTGATCAAAGCATAGTCGAGCACGGTATCGATCGGACTCGCTTCCCGTTTTTCCGGCAATGATCTTGCCAGATGTTCGACAAGCGCGCGACCTGCTGCAGCATTCGCACCCAGCTGCGCAATAATGGCTTCGACTTCAACAGGGGCTTCATTTTCGCGCCAGCAATCATAATCGGTGACCATGCCGATCAATGCGTAAGGGAGTTCAGCCTCTCGCGCCAATTTTGCTTCTGGCATGGCGGTCATGCCGATAATGTCAGCACCCCAGTGGCGGTACATATGACTTTCAGCGCGTGTCGAAAATTGCGGCCCCTCCATCGCAAGATAGGTGCCGCTATAATGCACGGTTGCTCCGGCCTTGCGCGCGGCATCAGCCGCATAGGATGACAGCCGCGGACAGACCGGATCGGCCATTGATACATGAGCGACCAAGCCGTCGCCAAAGAAGCTTTTCTCCCGGGCGAATGTGCGGTCAATAAATTGATCCACCACTGTGAAATGACCGGGCGCGATATCTTCGGCGAGTGAACCGACGGCCGAAATCGACACCAAATCCGTTACACCCGCTCGCTTCATGGCATCGATATTGGCGCGAAAATTCAGCTGGCTTGGCCCCAGTCGATGTCCGCGGCCATGACGCGGCAGGAATACGCATTTGACGTCCGCTATATGTCCGATCAACAGATCATCGGATGGCGCACCCCAGGGCGTATCCACTGATATCCATTGCGCATCCTCTAAAGCATCCAGCTGATACAACCCTGATCCGCCGATAATACCCAATGTCCATTCGCTCATAGTCGAGACTCCGCCTTGGTTGAAATATTGTTGGCCGGATATGACCGCAGCTTTCCTATGCCGCAAGTGACATTACGATCCACGCGATTACGCCTGCCATTGGCAATGTGCCAAGCCATGAAAGCAGGATGGTCCGGACCGTTGAGCCGGATAATGTCTGCGCACCAGCACCGACGCCGGTAATCGCACCTACACTGACATGGGTTGTAGACACGGGTAAACTTTTGAAACTCGCGGCGAGTACTAAGGCTGCAGTGGTCAGGTTGGCGGTTAGTCCCTGTGTTGGGGTGAGGGTGGTGATCTTCTGGCTCATAGTTTCGGCAACACGGCGCGACAGCAATAGCCCACCCATAGCCACAGCAATCGCGATGGCGACTAACGACAATGTTGTATTGCCAACATTCACCACTACCATCAAACCTGCCAGCTTTGGCGTGTCATTGACCGAGCGGGCAAAACAGATGGTTGCCGCAGACGCGATATGGGCAGAATTCAGTGTCTTGCTTACCGAAGCACGAGCCGCTTCAGTCCCGTGGACGGCGCATGCTTCATCCGTATCAATGACAACCGCAGGCATGGTCAGGGCGCGTTTCAATGTGCCGTTACTGGTTGCTTGCGGTGCCGTTTTCACTACACAAATACAATCCTTATTGACGTTCCTCTCTGGCAAAAAGCGGTAAACCAAATAGCCAATAAAAGCCGAAATGAACGGGCTGACGAGCAAAGGTAGAATGAACGCCGAACCCAGATTACCGACGTTGACCGCGCCTGCGCTACTCGCAAGTCCGGCTCCAATCAGACCGCCAACCAGGGCATGGGTTGTTGAAATGGGTAGACCTACCCGGGTTGCGACCAATACCGCTGCTGCGGCACCACTAGCCACTGCAAGCGCAAAAGATGGTAAGGCAACAATTTCGTCCGGCACTAATCCTTTGCCTGAAAATTGTTTTACTAAGCCGTGCGCAAGTAATATTGAAAGCAGGCTGCCGGCTAGCGCCGCAAGCGTCGCGATTATCAACGCCTTGCGATAATCAAGAGTCGCCGAGCCCCATACTGTCGCGAAACCCTTGAAATTGTCGTTTGCGCCATTTGCGAAGGCAAGGAACAGCGCTGCGACTATGACCAATGTTATTATCATCATCTACCCTTTGTCTATTGGCAAGGGTTCGGTCTGGTAGAAGAGATTGTTACATATCGCTGGATTCAAACGCTAATATCGTGTGTTTTCCTGATCTTTGACCAAGCGCCCCCAAATCGGGTTATAGGGATGCACGTATGAAGTCCGTTCAGTTCCTTTAGTGAAGAGCGGGCGGCTTTCATTGTGCCATTTGAAAATACCTCCCTCCAGATTATAGGCCGCTTTTGCACCTGAGGATATCAAAGCTTTCTGCACCCGATTGGCCAGATCAGATGATCGCTGCCCAACTGAACAATAGAATATCGCTGTCTTGCCTTTAGAGAGATCAGCATATTGCTGGATAAAATCCTGTTCCGACATCCCCGGGTCGACATGAATTGCACCCTTTAAATGACTGACGGAAAATTCTGGTGCCTCACGCACATCAAACAATATGGTGTTCTCCTGGTTCAGGGCCGACAGGCCATCGCCATCTATATGGCTCACTTCGGTAAATTGGCTTTCTATGCCGTCATGGACTTTCGCAAGACCACTATCATCGCCTGAGAACAGCATGAAGCCTGCAGCGGTTACCGAGCTGCAAAGCAGCAGTGCGATTGAAGCTTTGGCTTTCCACTTCATCCCGTGTTCCTAGGTTTTGGGTCCAAAAGGGCGCAACACATAATCGCTTAGTGAAGCGATTGGCAGATATCCATCGATACCAGTTTCCGGAAATTCTCCGTCTTTCGGCATATATTGCGAGCCGAATATCCGGTCAAAAAATGAGAAAAAGGACGCGTAATTTTTGCCGATGTGGCGAACGTCGCGTGTGTGATGATGATGATGGTAGACATTGTCGGCAAAAATATGACGTAGGGGCGCAGGAAATGACAGCGCCGGGGCATCCGAATGCATGTAGTAATTGGATATCAGAAAAAATGTTGTGACCAACATAATGTGCTGCTGCGGCGCGTCGATCAAAAGTACCAGCGGCGTGGTGATCAGCAATATATAGATTACATCCTGTCCGAAATGGGAATAGCTGCGCGCGGCATTTAGGTCTTCGATTTGATGATGGATCGCGTGAAAGCGCCATAGGAAATCAAAGTGATGCAGCGCGCGATGCAGCCAATATTCCATCAGGCCTAGTAACAATAGATATATTAGCGGAAAGGCCACAAGTACGGGCCCCAGATCATCGGCGGCAAATATTGGTTCTACGCCCCATGACCGAAGCAAGCTAAATTCTGCCGCTTGAACCAATATAGAAATCGCCAGCGCTACCACGCTGTAGATCAAGCCATCGCGATATCGGATTCGAAAATCAGAAAAGCGTAGTTGCCGCCATTCGATGAAAACAAAAAGCGCGGCCACCGTCAAAAAAGTGAATATCCCATTCGACAGCGCTACAAATATATCAGTAGCTACGGGTGCTGTTTCGATATCTTGCAAGAAATAGCCCAGCTGCTGTTGCAGCCATCCAACAGCATGAAGCAACAGTTCCGCGGCGATCAACAGTATCGCAAAAATCAAAACGAACCGCCCAAAGCCCAATTGCTCCGGCGGCTGGCTGCCAGTATTGGAATCATTCGTCATCATTACACCGTCGATCTACTGCGGAATAGGAACTATACAGCATGATCTTCGTTTGAAAGCCATGCGATGTTACAACGATGTCAATTTAATTGATGGCGAAATTTGTCTTATTCCCATCTATCAGTCTGTATTTCGATAATTGGAAAGAATCACCGAGCCATTGGTGGACGTGTAATCGACAGATATTTTGTAAAAGAGAGGAAGGTGTGGTGACCCCTACGGGAATCGAACCCGTGTTTCAGCCGTGAAAGGGCCGCGTCCTAACCGCTAGACGAAGGGGCCACACTAATGCCGGACGGCATCGCTAAGCAGCGAATTCGGGCGATTAGGGGTATCGGGCGCTTTGGTCAACCCCTTATTGGCGGTTTCCAAGTATATTATCGGATATTTTCTCTACTATGTTGAAAGCAGGTGATTAATCGGCCCAAGCCGCGTCTTCCAAATGGATTTCAGCTGCAGGGCGGCTACCCCAATCATCTATCTTTGCACGCCCCGCTATCCATAATTTCCGGTTTTTGGGTGCGCTAAGCAGGGCTTGGCCTAAGGCGCTATCCGCTGCACGAAAGGCGATGGTCTTGATTGAGCCACCATCATCGCCCGCTACAATGGTGCGAACATGATCTTTGCCGACTATATCGCATTTGATGATCCGCACCGGTCCAGCTGCAATACGCGGTGCTGGCCAGCCCATGCCATAGGGGCCAGCGCCATCCATGGCCTCGACGAAAAGCGGATTCACTCCTTTAGGAGATAATACCGCGTCGAGCAGCAAAGCCTTACCGGCTTGGGCCTTAGCAACGGTTTCCGCCAGTCGTTCGTTGAGAAATTCGCTGAATGCATCAATCTTGGAAGCATCTATGGTGACGCCTGCCGCCATTGCATGACCACCACCGGCGATGAGGATATCCTGCTCTTTCGCCGCGATTATGGCCGCGCCCAGGTCAACGCCGGAAATCGATCGTCCGGACCCTTTGCCAATGCCTTCATCATCCTCTGCGATAATGATCGCGGGACGACCGAGCTTCTCTTTGATCCGCCCGGCGACAATGCCTATCACGCCGGGGTGCCATCCTTTGGCAGACAAAACCGCAACCGCTTGATTCTGTTGAGAGGAGCACATCGCTTCGGCTTCTTCCAGCACATGCGCTTCGATCGCGCGGCGTTCCTGATTGAAATGGTCGAGCTCGGCCGAAATTTTCTGCGCTTCTTCAGGGTCTTGCGTCGTCAACAAGCGAACACCCAAATCAGATTTGCCGACCCGCCCGCCAGCATTGATACGCGGTCCCAAGGCAAAACCGAGATCGGAGCAAATCGGTGCGCGTTTGAGACGGCTGGCATCGATAAGCGCTGCCAGTCCGATATTTTTGCGATTGGCGAGAACCTTTAGCCCCTGCGCCACAAAGGCTCGGTTGAGCCCGTGCAACTGGGCGACATCGGCGACCGTGCCCAGCGCCACAATATCCAGAAGTTCAAGCAGTTTCGGCTCCGGGCGGTCTTGGAAAAAGCCTTTGCCACGTAAATTGCGGACCAAAGCCGCACCCAGCAGAAAAGCCATGCCAACGGCCGCGAGGTGACCATGTTCGGCCCCGGCATCGCTTTCATCAAGACGGTTGGGATTGACGAGCGCGCTCGCCTTGGGAAGCTCGGGCGCACATTTATGATGATCGACCACAACCACTTCCACGCCGGCTGCATGAGCCATGTCGAGAGCATCAAAGGCCATCGCTCCGCAATCCACTGTGACCACAAGATCAGAGCCTTGTTCGCCCAGCTTCACCAAGGCTTCTCCAGATGGCCCATAGCCTTCCATCAACCGGTCCGGGATATAATAGTCCGCTTCCAGTCCGAGATCGCGGAGCAGGCGGATGAGCAGGGCTGCACTGGTCGCACCATCAACGTCATAGTCACCGAATATTGTGACCTTGTCTTCATTGAGGACGGCTTTCGCCAACCGCTCTGCCGCGACATCCATATCCTGAAAAACCGACGGGTCAGGCATGAAACCGCGGATCGTGGGTTCCTTGTTTATGTCCAGGTTTTCGCGCGTAGCGCCGCGTGCCAATAAGAGCTGCGTAACCAGATCATCCGGCTGAAAACCGGGGTCGCGCGCGTCGGCGCTTGTGCTACGCCATTGCCAGGATTGGCCGGACAGGGATTGAGTCACATTGAGAACTGCATTCATAGCAATAGCTATGCGCGAACCATGGTCCGCTGACAATTGCTTTGATCGCTGTTAGGGCAGGGGGCATGAAAAAACTGCTTATTGTCTATCACAGCTATACCGGCGGTACGCGGCAGATGGCGGAGGCGGCAGCGACCGCAGCCCGAGGGGAACAGGACGTCAAAACCGTACTGATGCGTGCGGAAGACTGCGGACCTTCGGATATGCTGGCTGCTGATGGTTATATTTTTGCGACACCCGAAAATCTGGCGGCCATAGCTGGGGTCATGAAAGCTTTTTTCGATCGCTGCTATTATCCGTTGTTAGGGGAAATAGAAGGGCGCCCTTATGCTGCGATGATCTGTGCGGGGTCTGACGGCGAAAATGCTCGGAATCAGCTGGAAAGGATCGCCACGGGCTGGCGGTTGAAGAAGATTATCGACACGCCCATTATTTGTACTCATGGGCAGACTGAGGAAGCGATATTGGCTCCCAAGACGATAAGGGAAACGGACAAGGCGCAATGTGGTGAAATTGGTGCCACTTTGGCTGCTGGTCTTGCTATGGGCGTTTTTTGATCAAATTGGCGATCCGTTTTTGCAGCACTGGGATAACATCGGCTTCAAACCACGGATTGGCTTTGAACCAGCGGATATTGCGCGGACTGGGGTGCGGCAAGGGCAGGGCATCTGGCCAGAATTCCTGCCACCGCTCGACTGTTCCGGTCAGTGTCTTGGATTTGGCATCACCGAGATGCCAATCCAGCGCATATTGACCAAGGATCAGTGTCAGTTCGATTGCCGGCAAGCGATCAAGCAAAGGCCTTCGCCATTGCGGTGCACATTCGCTGCGTGGCGGGAGATCACCGCCTTTACCGGTTCCGGGAAAACAAAATCCCATCGGGATTATCGCGAACAGCTCTGGATCATAAAATTGGTCCTCGGTCACGCCAAGCCATGTACGCAGGCGCTTGCCGCTTTGATCGTCAAACGGTCGGCCCTTTTCATGGGTCTTGCTACCTGGTGCCTGTCCGGCGATCAGGATTTTTGCACCTGATCCAGCTTGCAGCAGGGGGCTGGGACCGAGGGGAAGTTCATTGCAAATGGTGCAAGCACGGACATCTTCGAGAAGTTTGTCGAGTGTGCTGGTGTTGCTTACCATCTATTTTCGATCACGGTTACATATTGTCATGTGGTCAGGTTCTTCGTCATCGACAGAAGGTATCAATGCAAAAACATAGGATAAGTGGGTTGCCTCACGGCCCTTCACCGCCCCGCGTTCACCGTTAACAACTGCCGCAAAATCTGTGCATGCGGCCGCGCTGCGCAAATAATCGCTATGGCCGACCCGTCCCTGGCTGACGGCGGTGGTATCGACGATAGTGAGACCACTTTTTTCCGGTGGCACATCATATCGCGACTTTGCGGCGTAGCAGCGTTCCGGCAGACCCTTGGCCTTGAGCTCGTCGGCTTTGAACGGATCGAAGCAGCGCGGATTGCCCAAACGGGGATAGCCGTGCACATCGTCCGACAAAGACAGAGCCCTGTCCTTGGCCGACGCGTAAACGGTAATTCGCCGGTCATTATTCACACGGCGTGCGGAGAGGATTTCTTCTGCAATATCCCGCTCAAAGTCCTGGCGATCGACATCCGGTGAAGCCATGATGATGTTGGAAATATTGCTGGAATCCGCATTGGAGCTGTTGCGGTCTACAAACTCGACCGCTGGCAGTACCAGCCGCGCACCGAGCGAGTGAGACACCAAAACGATTTCTTTGGTCCATGATTGCTGCGCAAGTTTAGTCAGAAATTTGCGAAAATTGCGCTCGTCCCAATACATGTTGGTTTCATCGACCGCATATTTCAGCAACTGTCCCTGCGAAGGCCAGCTATACTGGATGACGGGACCAGAAAAATTGGTCAGCCGCGCAATTTGGGCAGTGTCGCGGGAACTGGAGAAAAATGTCTCCCGATAGCCATGAACATAGAGCAGGACACGGCCTTCGCGATTGCCCATGGTTTTGGACAGGTCCGCCCACCATTGTGTTTCATTGGATATGGCGAAAGGGATGCGCTGCCCGTCGACTTTACCCTTTTCATTCAACTTGTCTTGCGGGGCGCCAAAGCGGCCAAAGCGAACCTTGTCACCGCGATGATGGAGCAGTTTGATGTCATTGGCGCGGCAATCTGGTAGCCGGCTGGTGACGACAAAAAACGGTTTCTCGGCTGTATCCGAACCATTATCCATGCCTTTGTCCGCCGCCGGATCGCAGCGTCCGTTTGCGACATAGTCAGCGTGCCGAATGGCACCATAGTCGACCGGAGAAATGCAGGCGGTGACCAACAGCGGTAGGCCGAGTAGCAGAGGTTTGAAACGATCCGCCAAGGCTTTGAAAGCGCCGCCTGTCATATGTCAGGAACGATGCTCGCTCTTGACCCAACGAACCGTACCTGACGAGGCGCGCATCACAACGCTTTCAGTGGTCATAACGCCGCTGCGCAATTTCTTGACGCCTTCCAGAAGGGAGCCATCGGTGACACCGGTTGCAGCAAAAATGACATCGCCTTTTGCGAGTTCTTTCAGATCATAGATTTTGTCGAGATCTTCAATGCCCCATTTATGGGCACGTTTGCGCTCGTCATCATTGCGGAAGGTCAGACGACCTTTAAACTGTCCACCAACACAGCGCAGCGCTGCAGCGGCCAATACGCCCTCGGGTGCGCCGCCACTGCCCATATACATGTCGACCGTCGTTTCTTCATCGGTGGTTGCAATAACGCCAGCAACATCGCCATCGGGAATCAACATGATACCGCAGCCAATTTCGCGCAGCTCTGAGATGATTTTCTCATGACGTGGACGATCGAGGACGCAAACGATTATGTCGGCGGGTTCGACACCTTTCTCGTTGGCCACGGCGGTGACATTTTCCAGCACCGACTTGTTGAGATCGATAATATCGTCGGAATAGCCCGGGCCAACGGCGAGCTTGTCCATATAAACATCTGGCGCGTTCAGCAGATTGCCTTTTTCGGCAATGGCCAGAACAGCAAGAGCATTGGGGCCAGCTTTGGCTGTAATCGTCGTGCCTTCCAGCGGATCAAGCGCAATATCAATTTCCGGTGATTCGCCCTCGCAACCATGGCCCACTTTTTCACCGATAAACAGCATCGGCGCTTCGTCGCGCTCGCCTTCACCAATGACTACGGTTCCGCAGACATCCAGTCCGTTCAGTGCAGCCCGCATGGCTTCAACGGCCGCTGCATCAGCCGCTTTTTCATCACCGCGGCCAATCAGTTTTGCTGCAGAAACCGCAGCCGCCTCGGTAACGCGTACCATTTCCAATACAAGGATGCGTTCCAGAATATCACTTGATTTAGGCATTTTTACGTCTAGTCCTTCTCTAAGGGGCAGATTTTGAACTCTCGATAGGGGAGCGATATGACAATGTCGAGAAGCCTTGTAATCTTGTCCTTATTCCTGACATCAGGCGCGGTTTTCGAGACAGCCAATGCACAAATAGCGACGGATGATCGAACCCTTCAATTAATCGAAAATGCCAACCGTCTGGTCGCCGTTGATGCAGATGGTTGTCTGAAAAACTCTGATCCAGACGAAATCGTTGTCTGCGCAACATTTGATGCCAATAGGAAACATCGAATACCATTTCCCGACCTTTTGCCGCGCGGCGAACGGGTTCGCGAACTTATTCCCAAGGGGAATGCCGAATATGTGAATACAGGGCGATGCTATATTGATGCCAGCGAGCGGCAATGTTTCAAAGGCTTGCCTTTGGTGACCGTGTCCTTTGGTGGCGCAGGCAGCGGCGTCAGCGGCCCAGCGGGGGGACGGCTGTGGCGCATTATAAAGCCGACTGTGCCGGATGATGATTATGTCAAACAGGTACAGATAAAGGCGAAGGAGCCGGAATGAAGAGCGACTGTTTAGTCTTCGTCGCTCAGCAAATGCATAACGACCGGCGCGCCTTGCAGGCTGCTGGAATCAGATAGCTTTTGAAGGCTCTGGATTACATCGCGCTCCAGACTTTGGTGCGTGACCATTGAGATTAATACAGACCCTTCGTCAGTTTTCTCGGTCTGGATCAGGCTTTCGATCGATACTTCTGCATCCCGCATTGCTGCCGTGATTTCTGCCAGCACACCGGGTTTGTCGGCCACAACAAAGCGGATATAGCTCTTGCCTCTGCGATTGCCGCTTTCGGCACGCGTGCTTTCGGTCATGTCATTGACTGGCATGGCGAAAACTGTTCCACTTTCGCCGCGGGCGATATCTATCAGATCGGCAACAACAGCAGAGGCGGTGGGGCCATCGCCGGCCCCGGCACCTTGGAACATCAGCCGTCCGGAGAAATTGCCTTCAGCAACGACAGCGTTGGTCGATCCATCAATATGGGCAAGCGGATGATTTTCCGGAACCAGGTAGGGGTTTACGCGCTGGAATAGTTTGCCATCGTCAATACGCGCCATTCCGAGCAAGCGTATGCGATATCCCAGTGCTTTGGCTTGTCCGATATCTGCGGCCATGATGTTACGAATGCCGGCAATTTCAACGCCATCAAAATCAACCGCTGTGCCAAAGGAAAGGGCAGCGAGAATGGCCAGTTTATGGGCCGCATCAACGCCATCAATGTCGAAGCCGGGGTCGGCCTCTGCATAACCAAGGTCCTGTGCATCTTTCAATACTGCACCGAAATCGCTGCCATGCTTTTCCATAGTGGTGAGGATATAATTGCAAGTCCCGTTGAGAATCCCGTACACACGCTCAATACGATTGGCCGAAGCACCTTCGCGTAAGCCTTTGATGACCGGGATTCCACCAGCAACGGCAGCTTCATATTTTAACGCCTGATTTTGGTTTTCGGCCAGGCTGGCCAGCTCCATGCCATGATGCGCGATCATTGCTTTGTTCGCAGTGACAAAGGATTTCCCTCCCTTCAAACTGTTACGGGCCAGTTCAAGAGCAGGGCCATCGGACCCACCAATCATCTCAACCACGCAATCGACGTCCGGATCGCTGGTAAAGTCGGTCATATCATCCACCCATTTATAGGGGGTGAGATCGACGCCACGGTCTTGATCCCGATTGCGCGCAGAAATCGCGACAACCTCTATCGGACGCCCGGCACGCTGCGCGATCATTGCGCCATTTTCGTTAATCAGGCGAATGACTCCCGATCCGACAGTGCCAAGACCGGCCAGAGCGATACGAAGAGGAGTTGTCATGATAATGAAACCTTGATTTCGGGATGATGCGATGGGCGAACATGTGCTCGCGCCCGTTTAATAACGTCGTCGCACTATAATGCCAGCCCGTCTTTCAGGCTGAGCACATAAACTCATATGATGCCAGATCAGCGTACGCGATATTGGGCTGGGCGTGTCCGCGGGCAATTGCCGAGATCCTGGATCACGAGATCATAATCCCGGCGGGCCTGGTTGGCATTGGCCGCCGAATCGCCTGCCAGCGATTCTTCTGGAAGGGATTTTGGCAGAAAGCAGGCCAGCCTATACCATAGCAAAGAGTTGCGAACCGGTGCACGTGCGGCTTCGTCAACAATCTCGCTTAGGGATACCGCCCAAACCTTCTTTTGTCCTTCGCGGCTCAGTATCGTTATCGAAACAGGATCACCGCTGTTGGTTTCGAGAAAAATCTGGGTTTCGCCCTCACCGATGATCGTGCCGGGAACATGAAACGCGCTACCGACTCTCGCAATGGCCGGGGCCGCGTTGCGCGCAACGATTTCACGCACCAGAGATCGCACGCGTTGGTCCCTCGCCGGTGTCCAGTCAATCTGTGCATCGGGCGCGGCGAGCTGAATATCGCCGCTGGAACCGGTGAGATTGCGCGCAAAAATGATAAATTGTTTCTTCTTTATCTTTGGTGCACGTCCGCGTTCATTGAGCGGCAGATCGATAATATAGCGAATCGTTTCCGGTATCCCGCCCTGACCCCGAATCAGAGCATTGGTTGTCGCCACAATATAATATCTTTGCGTTCCCGGAGGAGCATTAGTGACCCTTTTTGGGTCAACTTTAATCGCTTCCTTGATCGTGACATGTGCGATCAGCGGCGCACTGACACTAAGGTCAGCAATGTCTGCATATTGAAGTGGGTCAGCATTGGTGTCCGATTGCGAAAAAGCAGGGAAAAACGCAGTTAGCGCAAGCAAAAAGCCGGTGAACAAATAAGATATGGGACGCATGATTATCCTGTAATTTTCCGCTTCTGATACGCAATTCTCTACTCTGCATCTTGTCTTTTTGACAGCTTAATCAACCCTGAACTAACAAAGCGATTGCCTGTCCCTACCGACCACGTTAAAACATTTTTAAGACGGCTTTCATTGCAACGAAAAGCGGTCGTGGGGAATCTAGGGATTGGTGCGGGTTACATCTCAGCAATTCTCGAAAAAATCTTTTGCGAGGTTTCGATTCCTTAGGGAAGAAAAGGAGTTATATTTCTGAATGGCTTATGCTGACCAACCACAGATGAGTTCGAGCAAGCTGATATCTATTGTGCTTGTTGTTCTTATCCACGCGCTGTTTGGATATGCTTTGGTCACCGGATTGGCTTATAGTGCAGTCAAGAAAGTGGCGTCAGAGCTTGATATGATCGATATCCAAGAAGAAGAACCCCCGGAAGAGATAGAGGAACCACCTCCACCGCCACCGGATCAGCCTATTGAACCACCACCAGTGGTAACGCCGCCGCCAATTGTGACGCCGCCCGCAGCGCCGCGTCCAGTTATTCAGCAAGTGCAAACACCGCCTCCGGCGCCTGCACCTGTTGCTCCGGCTCCACCACCGGCACCACCACCACCGCCACCACCGCAACGGGCCAATCCTGAGCCGCGTGGTAACCCTGGTAACTGGGCGAATGCCAACGACTATCCATCACGCGCCCTGCGTGAGGAACGCGAAGGCACGACGAGTTTCCGCGTTACGGTTAACGCCAAAGGCAGAGTGGATAATTGTCAGATTACCGGATCCAGTGGCCATGCTGATCTTGATGCGGCAACTTGTAAGAATATCAAACGCCGGGCGCGTTTTCGCCCCTCGCTTGATTCGCAAGGAAACCCGACAACAGGAACATGGGCTAGCCGGGTCCGTTGGCAAATACCGAAATAATATGTCGCAGCGGAGCGGCCATGTGCCGGTTCGCTGCTAATTTTTTGAATTCTAATCTATCCTTGAGGGGAAAAAATAATGTTGATTGAAGTTTTAGCAGCGGGCGCACCGCAGAATCAGTTCGGCTTTTGGGAAGCAATGGAACAAGGCGGTGTCATCGCCTGGTTCACGCTTGGCGTTTTGGCCATTATGTCCGTTTCGTCCTTCTACATCCTGTTCTCTAAATTGTTTGAACAAAACAAAGTGATGAAACAGGGACAGGCGGCACGCGCATCTTTCTGGAAAGCGAACAGCCTGAAAGAAGGTGCAGCGAAGCTCGACAAGAACAGCGCATATCGTCAGATTGTTGACGATGGCATCAAAGCTGAAGAAGATCACGCACGTTTGACCGATCCTGTTGAAGCGCATGACTGGCTGCACGGTTCGCTTGATCGCTCTCAGGGTCTGATCAACTCCAAGCTGGCAACTGGTCTGCCTTGGCTCGCAACCGTTGGTGCTACATCACCATTTATCGGTCTGTTCGGTACGGTTATCGGTATTTACCGCGCACTGATCAAAATCGGTATCGCTGGTCAGGCATCGATTGATGCTGTTGCTGGTCCGGTTGGTGAAGCTCTTATCATGACCGCGCTTGGTCTTGGTGTGGCTGTTCCCGCTGTTTTGGCCTATAACTGGCTGCAAGGTCGCAACAAGCGTATTGCTGAAGACTTGAGCGATTTCGCTAATGATGTTCTTGGTTACATCTCATCTGACGGTGCGGTTAAGCCAACAACAATGAAAGGTGCTGCACCAGCAAAGCCAGCAACGGCAGCTGCAGCAAAGCCAGCGGCAAAGAAGTAAGGCGCTAGCCAAAGCCGTTTGCCGGACATTTAAGTTTGCGCAGACGGCTTGGCCAGCTCCTGATTTTCGGATGCGCGGGCTTATACCGCTCGTTCGATAGAGTATAATTATAAGAGGATAGAATCTTATGGCGATGAATGTTGGCGGCGGAGGTGGAGCAGAAACTCCCCTATCGGACATTAACACGACCCCGCTGGTGGACGTCATGCTCGTTTTGCTGATCATTTTCTTGATCGCTGTTCCGGTTGTGATCCAAACAGTGGAGCTGGAATTACCGGTTCTGGAATTTGAAGTGACCACGACAAAGCCGGAGAATGTTCTGCTTGCCGTTACGACGACGGACTCGGCAGGACGAGATCCTGGTGATCCGGAATATTCGGGTGCCAATCCAGGCGGTAATTGCCGAATCTATTGGAACACAACGCCAATCGATTCCAATGAACTGGTACAAAGAGCTGTTGAACAACTGGAAAATCAGATCGAAGCCTTTGGCGGTGTAGAAAATATGACGGCCGAAGATATGCCAGAAGTGCATATTCGCGGTGACATTAATACACCTTATCGGTGCATTGGCGGCGCAATTTTCGCCATGCAACGTGCAGGCTTTGCCAAGGTCGGATTTCTGTCGACACCGGTTGCAATGGAATAGCCCTGATACGGCATGAAAAATAGAATTTTTAAGGAGACGCACTAATGGCCATGAGCGGCGGCAAAGATGATGGTGAGCCGATGATGGAAATGAACACGACGCCGTTGATCGACGTCTTGCTCGTTCTCCTCATCATGTTCATCATTACAATTCCGGTCCAGACCCATGCGGTAAAGCTGGATCTGCCGGTGGATGATCCAAATCCACCACCACCACCGGACATTGATCCCGTTAAAAACCGTCTGGGTATTACCCCGACCAACCAGATTTTGTGGAACGACCAGCCAGTGTCGCTGGAGCAAGTGAAGCAATATCTCGCGCAGACCAAATCAATGGTTCCAGAGCCTGAGCTCCAGTTCCAGCCAGATGCGGTTAGTGCTTATCTGACTGTCGATCGCGTTCTCGCGGAGATTAAGGATAGCGGCGTAACAAAATTCGGTTTTGTTGGTAACGAACAATATAGCAGCTTCGGCAAGGCATCACGTCTGCCAAACTAAGAGCGGCTAATATCAATTTTAAAAGGCGGTGGAGCGATCCATCGCCTTTTTTATTGCCTTGTTGAGCATCTTCATTTGACGCCTCTTGGCCGTTATTTGGCGGAAGAATGTGGCCTGGGTAAAGTGAATATCGGATAACCACATCGCATTAAGGATGGCGTTATTGGTTCAGCGTGTTCTTAAACCCAAACCCGGATATCATTTGGTCGTACACTAGGCATGTTTTTCAAGGTGATCGAAATCAGAAACAGGCGCTACGGTCAGCCAACAATCACGCACGCGAGCAGGCCCGCTCTGTCTCCTCGAAGGATGTGCCGGTCGCACTCTTTGCTCAGATGGCGACAGCGGCCTTCGGTTGATCGCCGCCGTTAAACTGCAACTCGGCGAGCTTGGCATAAAGGCCGTTTTGGCTGATCAAACTGTCATGATTGCCTTGTTCGACAATCTTCCCTTCATCCATCACGATGATGCGATCCGCTGATCGAATTGTTGCCAAACGGTGGGCTATGACGATTGTCGTACGATCGCGCATCAATCGATCGAGCGCATCCTGTACCAGCTTTTCACTCTCCGCATCCAGCGCCGATGTCGCTTCGTCGAGCAGCAGAATAGGCGTTTGACGGAGCAGGGCCCTAGCTATCGCCACCCGCTGCCGCTGCCCGCCAGACAATCGTGTTCCCGCTTCACCCATGAAGCTATCCAGCCCGTCAGGCAGCTCGAGAAGAAACTTCTCGGCATTGGCGGCACGCGCTGCGGCCCAAATTTCTTCGTCCGTCGCATCCCATTTGCCATAGCGCAAATTGTCGCGGGCCGAGGCAGCAAATAATACCGTATCTTGCGGCACCAGCGCCATGCGTTCGCGAATGTCGGCAGGATCGGCGGAGGGCAGGGCAACGCCATCAATCCGGACACTACCGCCCTCTGGATCATAGAAACGCTGCGCCAGCTGAAACAAGGTGGATTTACCCGCACCCGACGGTCCAACAACCGCTACCGTTTCACCGGGCGTTACTTTCAATGAGAAATTCTTGAGCGCTGCAACCTCTGGGCGCGTTGGATAAGTAAAGGTGACATTGTCAAAGGAGATTTGCCCACGCGGCGGTTCGGGTAATGCTATCGGGGAGGTCGGGGCAGCAATGCCGGGCTCTTCCGACAGGAGTTCAGCCAGACGGCCAGCTGCGCCGGCGGCGCGCAATAGATCGCCGTACACTTCTGTCAACGCTCCGAAAGCACCGGCGACTAGGCCGCCAGTTAGCACGAAAGCAGCGATTGTACCGCCGGATATGGTGCCTTCCGCCACGCCGATGGCACCGCGCCACATCAACAGGGTGATCCCGGTAAATACCAGCGCAATAATCACGGCAGTCAATGCCGCGCGCAGTCTTATGCGCCGCTTTGCTGTATCAAATGTATGTTCAACCGCACCGCCAAACCGTTCATGCTCGCGATTTTCCTGACCAAAGGCCTGCACGATTTTCATGGCGCCCAATGTTTCTGAAACCATGGCCCCCACATCCGCAACCCGGTCCTGGCTGGATCGCGATACATTGGTCAGTTTGCGGCCGATAAATACAATTGGCAAAATGACGATGGGAATGCCCAGCAATAATCCGGCGGTGAGCGCCGGTGCCAGTGTGAACAGGAAGATTATCCCGCCAATACCGATAATGATGTTGCGCAGAGCCACAGATACAGTTGTGCCAACAACCTGTTCGATAATGGCCGTGTCCGAAGTCATCCGTGATGCGATTTCTGATGGCCGGTTTTCTTCAAAAAAACCGGGTGCCAGGCGCAACAAATTACGCTGGACGGCCAATCGAATGTCCGCAACCACACGTTCGCCAAGCCAACTGACAAAATAGAAACGCAGCGCTGTCGCGACCGCCAATATGCCGACGATCACCAGCAGCAGCTGAAAATAGGGGGCAATATCACCAACACCAGAAGCAAAACCTTCATCGACAATCGACTTGAAACCCCAGGGAATGGCGAGTGTCGCCATCGCAGCAACGAACAGGGCAATCGCAGCAAAGGTTATCTGCCTCGGATATTGAATCGCGCGGTCCCAGACCATGCGCAAATTGCCGATTTTCTTGGCCGATGGCTTGTCTATCTCTGACGGCTCCTGTTCAGGGGCATTGTCATTGGTAATTTCACTCATACAAGGCCCCTAGCAGCCCGCCTATGGGCCGACAATCCTGTTGGCAATCATCAGCAAACGTAAAATCACGCATGCCGTCACACCTGTTTTTCTAACATAGGGTGTAATTGCCCGATGCCAAGCACCGGGGGCAATAATCGGCCCAAATCGGGATCGTCTGACATATGGTTCCCAAGCCACTGGCAAAGCGATGTAACATTGCCTAAGAAACCATAGAAACGTGGCGGTTTTCCGCTGTATGATTCGTTTTATCCGGCGATCAATCCGGATAGAGCGGCTGGGTTAGGGGAATGAAACCGTGAACCAAATCGCATCCAAAGGTCAGCTGCGCATGTCGCTTTTGCGCTGGGCCTTGTTCGTTGTTCCGGTGATCGTTGTGCTTGGCTTTATATCGGGGCAAGTAGCCGGCTCCGGCGAGGAAAACCGCTGGTTTCAGGCTTTGACCAAGCCCGAGGCACAGCCACCTGGTTGGATGTTCGGTGTGGCTTGGACGATCCTTTACATCATGATGGGCATTGCACTCTCGATGATATTGCATGCGCGCGGTGCCCCGCTGCGTGGGCTCGCCATTACATTTTTCCTGATCCAATATGCATTGAACCTGTTTTGGTCACCGCTATTTTTCGGCATGCATCAGGTATCCGCGGCCTTTTGGTTACTGATTTCGATTTTCGCAACCGCTTTTGTTACCACATTGATATTCGGACGGGTGCGTAAAGCTGCTGCATGGTTGATGGTTCCCTATCTGGCGTGGCTTTGTTTCGCTGCGATATTGAACAAGCAGATAGTTGACCTTAACCCGGGTGCCGAAACCCTTGTCGTCCCGGCTGCGAGTACCCAAATATAGTCTAGCCAGATCCTGACCCCCAGACGGAGTAATTGACATGCAAAGCCAAAACAGATTTTTCGATGACCTTTCCAAAGTGCTAAATGGCTTGGCGGGCACTGTAGCGGGTGTTGGCCGCGAAGCGGAAGCCAGCGCACGTGAACGGGCAAAGGAATGGTTTGGCGGGATGGATTTCGTCTCTCGGGAAGAATTTGAAGCGGTTAAGGAAATGGCGGCCAATGCTCGCGCTGAGGCCGATGCGCTGAAAAAGCGTCTCGATGATTTGGAGAAAGCGGCACCCAAAACCACAGCTAAGAAGCCAGCGGCGCGGAAGACTGCTGCAGCTAAACCGGCCGCTCGCAAGCCAGCAGCGCGCAAGGCTGCACCCAAGAAAACAACGCCGCCAAAATCCGAAAGCTAGATTCCGTCCCATTATTGACCGACTGTTGGGGCATCGGATGTCCCCGGTGATTATCCCCGGTGATTATCCACAGTCTTCCCACAAACAATGTGATCTGAGACCTCGCGCTGCCTTGCCCTGACTCGTGGGCTGGGCCACTAAGGCTCGTGACGCAGGGGCAATGATGCAAATGATGTGGAACCGTAATGCTTGACGATGTTTGGTCTGAGCTCGATCAGGAAGAGGCGCCGCCAGTTGATATGCTGGTCGCTTTTTTCGAAGCGCGTGGTTGGTCCGTCGATCACATCAGTGAAGAAGAAATATCGGTAGAAATTAAGGGCAATTGGACCAGCTATCAGTTGCGCGCGATCTGGCGTAACGAAGACCATGTGCTGCAACTGCTTTTGCTGCCCGACATTCGTGTCCCTGATGATAAGAAAATCGCCATTTATGAATCATTGGGTCTGATTAATGAACAGCTCTGGCTCGGTCATTTTGATCTATGGTCGACAAACAATCTTTTACTATTCCGTCATGCGATCATGTTGGGTGGCAGCGGTATGCTGGGCCTTGATCAGGCGCAGACCATCGTTGATATGGCGATAGATGAGTGGGAGCGCTTTTATCCCGTTTTCCAATTTGTCTTGTGGAGCGACAAAAGCCCGCAAGATGCGATAGAACATGCAATGATCGATACGCAGGGTGAAGCATAAGGGATTGAAACGTGATCGGAGACGGCTTTAACAGCATCTGGTTTGTCGGCTGCGGCAACATGGGTGGAGCGATTTTGCAAGCCTGGCTCGATAATGGTTTGGACAGCGCGAAAGTCACCATTGTCAAACCCCATCAATCACCATTGCCCGGAGGACTGCAATCACAGCCTGACTATCCCAAGGGCGTTTCACCTGATCTGGTGATGCTGGCCATGAAGCCTTATCAGCTGGACGACGTGGCAGCGGATCTCGCGCCTCTGGTCGGCGATAACACGCATGTCGTATCGGTGCTCGCGGGAACCGAGATTGCGATATTGCGGAAAGCTTTCCCAAGGGCCGGCAAGATCATTCGCTTAATGCCCAATATGGCGGTTACCGTTGCCAAGTCACCGATGATCCTGATCAGCGAAACCGATGAAGTCGCCCTGAAAAACCAAATGGATCAGCTATTCTCTCCGCTCGGACCACCCGAATGGTTGGAGAATGAAGACCAGATGCATCTTGCAACCGCTTTGTCTGGTTCTGGGCCAGCCTTTTTGTTCCGGTTCATTGATGCGCTGTCGGTTTCGGCAGCCGGGCTCGGCATGAACAAGGATCAGGCCGCGCGTTTGGCATTGGCGATGGTTGATGGTGCAGCGACATTGGCGGCCGGATCGGATGACAGTCCGGGCGAACTTGCCGATCAAGTGGCCAGCCCCAACGGCGTTACCCGCAAGGGGTTGGATGTGCTGGATGCTGATGGCCGGGTTAATCAGTTGCTTCATGATGTCCTAAAAGCGGCGATGGAACGCAATCGGGAAATGGCAGAAGAAGCGAAGGCCTGATGATCGCAACTAACGGAGCGGTCTGTTACCTGAACACCGGTATTGATGCGGTTTTCAGATATCATATTTTGTGTGATAAATAGGATCACAAATTTGATCCAAGGAAGCGGAATTGCCGAAAATATCGCCTGTATTAGATGTCAAGCAAGACCCCGATACGGGTATTCAGGATAGACTCTTGAGTCTGCTTCGGCAATCCACCGCTGAAGCTGTGGGCTTGCCCAACAATCGCGACTTTGCCATTACACTTAGTCATCCCCGGACAGGCGATCTTATGGGAGGCCTGTGGGGACAATCCCGCTGGAACATCTTTTTTGTAGATATTTTGAGCGTGGCAGGCGATTTGCGTGGCCAAGGCCTGGGATCACAATTGATGGAAATGGCGGAAGCCGAAGCTCGCAATCGGCAATGCAGTTTGATGTGGCTGGATACATATGCTTTTCAAGCGCGGCCATTTTATGAGCGACATGGATTTGAGGTGTTTGCCCAGTTTGATGGTGCTCCCCCGATCTATCCACAATATTTTATGAAAAAGTCGCTGGATTAACGATAGTGAATTAATTTGGTTATCCTGATAGCTTTCCTACAATATGTGCGTCGTGATAGTCAGACTGCGCTCTTCCACAGTTTTAAATGTTGACCGTTTCATGATCCTGCGCGCATGAGGCGCGCGCCTATAGTGTGAACTTTGAAAGCCATATAGCGCAGCAGAAAACACCCCAATGGACATTGGGAACTTTGTGAACTTCGTATCAGATTCAGTCTTTATCTTTGCGCAGATCAAACACCATTTGACGGTCTGATTCCGGGACTAAGCCTTCCAGCACATGCCAGAAGCCGGTGACGGATTCCTGTCCGGCGGTCACATAGGCGGCGGACAGGCGGGCTCGCAATTGTGCAAATAATTCTGCTTCGAGGGCTGCACCGGCATCGGTCAGCCGTAACAGTTTCTGCCTACGGTCCAGTGCGCCGGTTTTGGTCACGACCAGGCCGCGGTCATGGAGCTCTTTCAACACCCGGCCCAAAGATTGTTTGGTAATGGCGAGCAGCCGCAGCAATTCTCCCACCGTTAAATCCGGTTGGCGTGCGATGAAATAGAGGGCTCTGTGATGGGCCCGGCCCAGCCCCTGTTTGGCGAGTTCCTGATCAATCGCGTTGGTAAGGCGGGTATAGCCAAAATAGAGAAGCTCTACACCGCGCCTGATTTCGTCTTCGCGAAGAAAGAGCGGCGATGCTCCCGGGGAGGTAGAGGGGCGAGATATGTCAGCCATGTTGACGTATCTTGACATGCTGTTTAGGTGATTGCAAGATAAACTAGTCTACGAATCCTCCAATCAGCACAGTGAAAGAGACGGGATATGGCGAACAGCGACAGTCTGGAAATCCTTGTCGAACAAAACCCTCAACCCGTGCCCGATTCCGACCGACAAAAGCTGTTGGAAAATCCCGGTTTTGGCAATCTGTTCACCGATCACATGGTGATCATCCGCTATACGGAAGGACAGGGCTGGCATGATGCCAAGGTTGAAGCGCGCGCGCCAATTCCTATGGATCCTGCATCGTCGGTGCTTCATTATGCCCAGGAAATCTTCGAAGGCATGAAAGCCTATCGCCTCGCGGACGGGACAACGGCCTTGTTTCGGCCGGAACAAAATGCCCGGCGCTTTCAGGCCTCGGCGCAGCGCATGGCGATGCCGGAACTGCCTGAAGAGCTGTTTCTGAAATCGGTCGAAATGCTGGTTGATATTGATCGCGACTGGTTCCCTTCGGCAGAGGGCGGTTCGCTTTATTTGCGGCCCTTCATGTTCGCCAGCGAGGTATTTCTGGGCGTTCGTCCGGCAAAAGAATATCTCTACATGGTTATCGCCTCTCCGGTCGGCGCTTATTTCAAGGCCGGCGCTTCGGCGATCACCATCTGGGTGTCACAGGATTATAGCCGCGCTGCGCCAGGCGGCACGGGCGCTGCCAAATGCGGCGGGAATTATGCCGCCAGCCTCGTTGCGCAGGCCGAGGCCATCGCTCAGGATTGCGACCAGGTCGTTTTTCTTGATGCCGCTGAGCAACGCTGGGTTGAAGAGCTGGGCGGAATGAACCTGTTTTTTGTGATGGATGATGGCCGATTGATTACGCCACCGCTAACCGGCACAATTCTCCCTGGAATCACACGGGAATCGATCATGATTCTGGCACGAGAAGAGGGTCTGGATGTCAGTGAGGAACCTTATTCCATCGAACAATGGCGCGAAGATGCTGCCAGCGGGAAATTACTGGAAACTTTTGCTTGTGGAACGGCTGCGGTTGTGACGGCTGTCGGAACGGTTCGATCGGAAAGTGGCGATTTCACCATCGGCAGCGGCGGTCCGGGCCAGTTGACGGAGAAACTGCGGATGCGGTTAGTGGATATTCAACGCGGTCTTGTCGAAGACCAGCATGGCTGGGTGAAACGTCTGTTCTGAACAATGATCTGAAATAAGCTGTAACTGGCTCTTGCCCCATGGGGGTAAGTTGGATATTAGGCCCTTCGCTGACCAACGAAGCAGCAAGTGTTGGGGTGTCGCCAAGTGGTAAGGCAGCGGCTTTTGATGCCGCCATGCGCAGGTTCGAATCCTGCCACCCCAACCAATTTCCAAAAAACATGTCGGCCGCTCCCTATCTTCTGTAGGCTTATACCTGCCGACAAGCAGCATATCATAGGATCCTTCTCGGATTCGCCGGCTGAACCTCTATTTGGTCGCCGAATTAGCATGTTTCACCGGAATCATGTAAATGATTGTAAATTACTTGTAGTAGTGCTGGTAAAATCAATGAACATAGATGTAAACGGACTCTGGGTAGGGACTTATTAAGAAGCGAAAGCAAATGGGATGTTGCTATTCGCTACCGGGGAAAAAGTATGCGTGTAGCTATTGCGGACGATGACAAAGAGATCGTCGAATATTTAGGAAAAATTGTTGAAGGTCAGGGCCATGTTTTTGTTGGCTTTGCTGAGGGCAACGCTTTGACCAATGCGCTGCTCAGAGATACTTTTGATTTGGTGATCCTTGATTGGAATATGCCTGGTAAGACCGGCATGCAGATCCTGGAATGGATGGAAGATGCCGTGGATGAGCGGCCACCGGTCATGATGATGACAAGCCGCACGGCGAAGCAGGATATCAGCGATGCCCTGAACGCAGGAGCGGACGACTATATTACCAAGCCGGAAGATCCCAATGTTATTGCGGCACGGATTAATGCTATCCTTCGGCGCAGCAGCGGTGCAACCGCGATGGAAACGACTGCGCAATATGGCGAATATATACTTGACCGTATTGAGCAAAAGGTGCGGCACAAGGAAAATGAAGTTTCGCTGACGGCGAAAGAATTTGAGCTGACCGATTTGATGTTCCGCAATCGCGACCGAACCTTGTCGCGACGCTACATCATGGAAACCGTCTGGCGCACCAATGCGCATCTGGCGACCCGGACGCTTGACATGCATGTGTCGCGTATAAGGTCAAAATTATCGCTGACGCCCGAGAACGGGTTTCGGATTTTCACTGTTTTCGGCTATGGCTACAGATTGGAGACCTTAAACAAAGGGGTGTAACCATGGCCTTAGGGACCAGTAAACGGCAAGTTTCGAGCTACTTGCGGCTTTTCGCTCTTGTTTCAATAGCCCCAATTTCCATCACGCCTCTGGCAGCGCAGGCGCAGACCAGCGCGGATAATATGCGCGTGGACTATGTTTTCAAAAAGGGTGATACGCTGTTTGAACTTGCGCAAAAATATATGCGCAAGCGGTCGGACTATGTCACGGTTCAGCGGCTGAACCGGATAGCCAACCCCCGTTTCATTCCCGTTGGAAAAACGATTTCCATTCCGTTTCGTCTGTTAAAATATCGCGAGAGCGAGGCAAGTTTGAGTGCGTTTCGCGGCAATGTCGCGATAGCCGATGGTGGCCGCAACATTACACCTGTAAGAGGGCTTGCAATTGGCGAGGGTAGCCGACTGGCGACATCGGCCGGCAGCTTCCTGACGCTGCAACTTGAAGATGGTTCGCGCATATCGATGCCATCAAACAGCAAGATGCGGATTACGCGGCTGCGTCAGATTCTGCTTACCGACAGCATCGACTATGAACTTGCGGTCGATAGCGGCCGGGTCCGTTCAAAAGTGACGCCCTTTGACAAGAAAGCTGACCGGTACCGGGTTAGAACACCGGTTGCTGTTTCTGCCGTGCGTGGAACCGACTACAGAACGCGTGTGGATGAGGAAACGGGTACGGCTTTCTCCGAAACAGTCGAAGGTTCAATCGATGTAGCGGCTGGCGAGAGTTTTGATGGAGCTGCCAGCGTTTCGGTACCAGAAGGTGTAGGAGCCGCAGCAACAGTGACTGGCGAGCTCGCGACGGCTGATCTGCTGACGCCGCCAGAAATTGTAGATCCGGCGAAAGTGCAATCCGAAGAAACATTGGACTTTTCTATTGCTCCGCGCGCTACTGCAAAAGCCCATCGTATATTGATATCATCCGATGCTGGTTTTGTTGATGTTGTTACCGAGCAGCTTGGTGACGGACAGACTATCTCTCTGGCCAGCATTCCCGATGGTCGCTATTTTGGGAAAGCGACTGCCATTGATGAAGATGGCTTTGAAGGTATGCCCTTCAACTATTCGTTCAAACGCCAGCTTAGCACTCTCAGTGGCAGTGCTGACAGCGGTGATTTTGGCTATCGTTTCAAGTGGGTTGGTGCTGGCAGCGGAAAGCGGACATATCGTTTTCAATTGATGCTCGGCGGAACGGACACGGTGCCGATTGTCGATGAAGCGGGTCTGACAAGAGATGTGATCACTTTATCGGATCTACCGGATGGCGAATATTTTTGGCGTGTTGGCGTCACCCAATATTCTTCTGATCCGGAAGACAAAGATGTCTTTCAGAAATGGACAGATTTCGAGAAATTGACGGTCGCTGGCTAGGCGCTTAATCGCAGGTTTTGATGGGGGTTTGTCTATAGCCCATTTGGGGAGAACCGACGACCAATGAAACTACGCCGCCGCCTTGGAATTGAATGGACCGGTGTGGCTTTGGCGGCCTCGCTAATTGTATGCGGGCTGATATACTGGAACAGCCTGTCAGGCTTTGACAATCTGCTTTATGATCGCCTCTCGGAATATGACAGGCCGGAAGCGCCAGATGATGTCTTGATAGTCGCCATTGACGAAGACAGCCTGGCCACCTTTGGGCAATGGCCATGGTCACGATCCCGTCACGCGGCACTGCTGAACCAGCTGGCTGATGCTGAGCCAAAGGCCATCGCTTTTGATATATTGTTGAGCGAGCCTGGCGATAGTGAGGAAGATATGGCGATGGCCAACGCGGCGGCACAAACCGACAATCTTCTGTTTCCTTTACACTTCGTCTTTCCGGGAACCAATGGTGCGGCATTTGATATCAAAGAACCCATTGCGTCTTTGAAGCAGGCAGCGGCAGCCATTGGTCATGTCAATCTGCTGTTTGATCGTGATGGCGTGGTTCGCCGGACATCTCTTTGTTTCAAGGATACTGCGAATGGTACCTCTAACGACGAGATAGTCTGGCCGCATTTGATGGAACAGGTTTATCGGCAGATCAATGGAGAGAGTTCCGCAATATTTCGCCGTCTTGGTGATTGTCAGCAACCCCTGCTGATGCCTTATGCGAACCGTGGCGATTTTGCTCAGGTTTCTTATGCCGCGGTAGCGAATGGGGAAATTCCCAGAGCGTTTCTCAAGGACAAGACCATTCTGGTCGGCGCCACGGCACAAGGCTTGGGGGATCAACATCCGGTTCCGTTAGGGGATGGCGGCACAATGGCCGGTGTCGAGATTATGGCCAATCTGTTGAATGATATAACCGCTGACAGATTTGTGATGCCGGTCTCGACAACAATGCAAATCGCTTTGTCCTTGATTCCGACATGGATATTGCTGATCGGGTTTTGGCGCTGGCGGCCGCGGACAACGATTTTTGTCTCAGTTGGATTGGTGATATTCATTTTGTCGGCCAGCGCGATCCTCTTGTCTTTGCAAATTTGGTTCGCTCCGGGCGCGGCATTGGTTGGCCTGGCGCTTGTCTACCCGGTCTGGGGTTGGCGGCGCTTGCAAGCAACTAGCGATTTCATGGATGGTGAGCTGAAGAACTATCGTACTGAAACACCCGATATACCAGTGCTTCAGGTGCCGCTTGGTCCGGTCGATCTGGTAACGGAACAAGCCGAAGAATTGGCGCATGCCATTAAACATGTACGTGATTTGCGGCGGTTCATTACCGATGCGTTGACGAATTTACCCGATCCGATGTTTATCACTGACCTCGATGGGAAAGTGAAGTTCGTCAACAAGCTTGCCCAATCTGGCGTAGAAGATGGTGTGCAGGATTTGGCTCTTGATGATATGCTGGAGCGCTTCGTGGCACCAGAAGGCCTAGAGGATGTCAAAGACTATCTGGCGATCGACCAGGAGCTGCGAGAACATGACTATGTTGATTTCACGTCTGTAAAAGACGAGATTTTCGCCATGCGCCGGGCACGAATTTTGTCCGATGAAGGTGAGCTACGCGGGCATATCCATTATCTCGCGGACATTACGGAAGTCGCCAATGCCGCGCAGGAGCGTGAAGAAGTGCTACAGCTTTTGTCTCATGATATGCGCTCGCCGCAGGCCGCCATTTTGGCGCTGCTCGATGGTCAGGATGCGACGGACGAGAATAAACGAATAGAGAGCCATGCGCGCCGTACACTGGCCTTGGCCGACAATTTTGTCGGTCTGGCGCGGATTAAATCCAGCGAATTTTCCGGTGAAGAGATATTGCTCTCCGATCTTGTGATCGAGGCGAATGACAGTCTATGGCCGCTGGCCAAACAGCGCGGAATCAAGTCAACGGTGGAGGATTATACAGAGGGCGCCTTCATCATTGGTGAACCATCTAGTCTCTATCGTTCATTTGCCAATCTGATTGATAATGCGATCAAATATAGTCCGGATGACAGTGACATTGAGATTGTGCTTCGCTCTATCGATCTTGACAAGCAAGCTTTTGTATCAGTGACGATCACCGATCAGGGCAATGGTATCGCAGAAGATATGCTGGATCAGCTGTTTGAGCGGTTTGCCAGCAATGATGATGATTCTCATGGCACTGTGAAAGGGACTGGATTGGGATTGAATTTTGTCTCAGCCGTCATGGCGCGCCACGGCGGGTCTATACGTGCAGAGAACGTCCGAGAAGGTGGTGCGCGTTTCACAGTTTTACTGCCGCTTGCACCGGAACCCGAGGAACTGGTCTGAATCAGTATTTTTCGGCGTGGGTTAGTCGAGGATTGCCTATTCCAAGCCGGTCCGCGTGCGCGTTTTTTCGTTCGGTATCTGGCTCGGCGTGTCGCCCAGGCCAGAAAGCGCACCATCGATCAGATAGGGTAAGGATTGTTCCAAAGTGCCTTTGCAATGATACTCAGCGGCCGTACCGGAATATAGAATAGATCCATCAGCTGAATTGACCATCGTTATGGTAAGGCGGTGTTCAAAGTCGTCGCACGACTGCAGGGGCTTCCGCTCCTTTTGTGCGGCGATCGTTTCGATATCATTATCTTCTCCGACCGTCATCGCAATGGATGCAGGCCGGTTAGCCAAGGCAATATGAACAGTTACCGATGCCTGCTCAACGGCGGTGAGGTCTTTGGCTGCAAGCGCCTCAGTAACCAACGTTCGCGCCTTTTTATAGGCTGGACTGTTCTGCTCCGGTTTTGGGGAGAAGTTATATTGGTTTTGGGCGAGCAGAGGGGCCGCAGACTGTGTTTGAATACGGGTTTCTATCGGGCCACTGCAACTCGCGGTGATGGCCAAAAGCGGTATCAACAAGATGGCAAGGCGCATGGTAGTCCTCTGGTTTGTTTGTAACCGCGCGTATCAATAACGAGAAAGCTCTGTAATGTCACGATAATTGGCCAAAGCCATCGGCCAATCACTTGAACAGACTATCGTGTCAGGGCGTAATAGATAACATAGAACCAAGAGAAGAAGCCGTGAATAATGGCCCAGAGGATCGACTTGTGCGTGGTGAAGCTGATCGCAATCGCCAATGCGCTGCCAAAGCCCACGCCTTTGCTGACAATTTCCTTGCGAACATAGGTGGCCCCTCTGCTCATCGGTGATCCTCCTTCTGCATAATCCTCTGGCCGCATGCGTTCCGGCTTGATTTTCTCTGCCATGTTTTAAGCGGCTTCCTGCGCACGATCTGATAGTTCCTGATTGAGCATCTCTGCCAAAAGGAAAGCCAATTCCAAAGATTGTGCTGCGTTCAACCGTGGATCGCAATGCGTATGGTAGCGATCGCCAAGCGACGCATCAGTAATCGCAACAGCGCCGCCGGTGCATTCGGTGACATTCTGGCCGGTCATTTCGCAATGGATACCACCAGCAAAAGTGCCTTCCGCGCGATGCACCGCAAAGAAGCCGCGAACCTCAGCAAGAATGCGTTCAAACGGACGAGTTTTATAGCCGCTATCCGCCTTGATAACATTGCCATGCATTGGATCGCAGGACCAGATGACCGGATGGCCTTCCTGTTTGACGGCACGAACCAGTGGGGCCAATCCACTCTCGACCTTATCATGACCAAAGCGGGAGATCAGCGTGATCCTGCCCGCTTCCCGTCCGGGGTTTAGGGTGTCGAGCATTTTCAACAGGTCATCAGCTTTCAGCGATGGACCACATTTCATGCCAATTGGGTTGCCGATACCGCGCAGGAACTCAACATGCGCTGATCCTTCAAAGCGAGTCCGATCACCAATCCACAAGAAATGAGCGCTGGTATCATACCATTCACCGGTTAGGCTGTCCTGACGCGTCAATGCTTCTTCATAAGGGAGCAAAAGCGCCTCATGGCTGGTATAAAAGGACGTCGCTTTCAGTTGCGGCACGGTGTCGGGATTAATCCCGCATGCTTCCATGAAAGAGAGAGCCTCGCCGATGCGATCTGCCATTTCTTCGAATTTCTTGGCCCAAGGGCTACGGCTCATAAAATCATGGGTCCAGCCATGAACCTGTTGCAGATTCGCATAACCGCCGGTTGAAAAGGCGCGCAGCAGGTTCAGTGTGGCCGCTGCCTGATTATAGGCGCGGATCATCCGATCAGGATCGGGTTGACGACGGCCCTCGTCAAACTCGATGCCGTTGATAATATCGCCGCGATAGCTGGGCATTTCGATGCCATCTTGTGTCTCAGTCGGTGCAGAGCGTGGCTTGGCAAATTGCCCGGCCATCCGGCCCAGCTTCACGATCGGCATTTTCGATGCGTAGGTGAGTACTACGGCCATCTGGAGAATGACCCGGAATGTGTCGCGAATATTGTTCGGATGAAATTCCGCGAAACTCTCCGCACAATCACCACCTTGCAGCAGGAAACCCTTGCCTTCTGCAACTTCCGCCAGGTCCTTTTTCAGGCTGCGCGCTTCTCCGGCAAATACCAATGGAGGATAGGTGCCAAGCAGTTGTTCCGTATCTGCGAGCTTCGTCGCATCCGGATAGTCAGGCATTTGCAGCCCTTCAAAATTTCTCCAACCGTTCGGCGTCCAATTTGTCGCCATGAGCACACTCCAATGTCTTTCACTTAAAATCGGGTGGCTTTAGGCTCGTTTCAAGGGAAATGGCAAGCAAAAGCACCGTTTGGTTGCGGCCGAAACTAACAGATCATCTCGGTTGCAGGGCTAGCTGCCCGGTTTGTCTTTCCACGTACCGGCATTGCGATATTGCTGTTTCACCTGTCCGACATGGGGTAGTTTCTGACCTGCAAAGGCGCTTTCTCCGCCCTTTTTCATCGCCTCCCTACTGTAATTGGGTGTCTGATAGGTTTTGGTCGTATTGCTGTTGATAGACGATATCGGTAAGTTGTGTCGCCGCGCATTGTCGGCTGCGATGGCGGCAGCTTTTTGGGCTTTCTGGGCCTCTGCCTGCGCCTTGCGCCGTCCGGCTTCATAAGCTTTTTCGAGCGCTATGGGATCAAGCGAAGATACTGACTTTGAATCATATTTGCGTGGTTTGGGGGCGGGCAGGGGCTCGCCACCTCGATATTGCTGATTAAACGCCAACGCTTTGCCGGCGCTGCCTTTCCAGCTGTAAAAGCGATGCGCGCCAATGGTACCGAGAAAGCGCAGACTGGGCGCCCAATAGGGATAAATTTCGGTCGTGTGATAATGGGTGGCCGTGCCCACAGGTGATGCAATTTTGCCGGCAAGTGCCAAAGCGGCAACTTTCTTGGCACGATTCCAATGAAATCTCGATGGTTTACGGCGCAGTGACCCGTCACATGTATAAGAAAATTGGCATCCGGTGCTGCGTTCGCTGCCCTGGAAAACGACGCCGCAGATGGTACCGGGATAGCTGGGGTGGCGTACGCGGTTTAGTACGACCTGCGCGACGGCACGTTGCCCGGCATCAGGTTCCAGCCCAGCCTCATAATAGATGGCCGACGTCAGGCATTGGAGAGCACGGCTGTTGTCGATAGAGGATGCGCGAAAGGCGATCGGGTGAATCAAATGGGCCGATGCGGTTTGGTTGCGGCTAGTGGCGGTACCGTCGCCATTTGTGAGTAGACCGTCTATTCCGTCGCTACCCTGCTCCGCCAGCGGATCAATTGCGAGATCACCGTAATTCTGCGGTATCGCATAGCCAGGATCGATAAAGTAAAAAGCAGAGCCCGCAAAATTTTCTTCTGCGCGTTCAACAGGCTGCAAGTTGGGATCACTGGGATTATATGACTGCGCATCAAGGCCGGCTTGCGGCATGGTCGCAGGAATCATCACAAGACTGAAAATCAGTAGGCCCAATAATATCCGTTCACGGGCATTTAACGTCAGCCAATCAGGAAGATGCCATGCTGTCGTCGGCTTTGTTTGAGACAAACTGATCTCCGGGTCATCGGAATCAGCCTGTTGGGGTGCCGGTTTTTGATCCTCGCCACTGTCCTTCCGTCCGCGTTCTGGAGATGGCGACAGCGCATATCCTGCTGGTCCAGCAACCGCTGAATGACAGCTGCTTAACTGCGGCACGTAGGGAGGAGGAACACGTTGGGTAATTTTCGAAACACCTGCAAAGGCCCAAGCGGGCTGGAAAGACCACAAATACAGCCTATCTTTGCTGCAATCGCTGATCAAAATCAGGTTGTTTCATGATGGGACGCGGCATGGCCGGGTGTTAATTGGTTAACGCCGCAATTCTGCAGATCACCCCCAAGAGAACCAGAATCTGCAGAAAATCAATGTGCGGGCGATAGGAACAGCTTGGTAAAAAAGCGGCTGTCACTGCCATGATTTCCTAATCCAAAGTGTGATTCGCTTCCTGAACCGTTACCAGATAGCGAGCAACAGCATAGCCGATAATGCCAAATAGGACGCCGCCAATGGCGGGTCCGATAACAATGCCGGGAAGGCCATATAACGCACCTCCGACCAAAAGGAACGGATAGATTCCGACCGTGTTGCGTAACCAGTTCATTACCGTCGACCAGGTCGGGCGTTCCAGATTGTTGCAAGCAGCATTGGAGATGAACAAAATGCCGTTGAAAAAGAATAGCGGCGTAAGGAACACGGCAAAAAGCCAGAAAACATCGCGTCCTTCGCCCTGCAAGTTGAAAATATCACTGATCGGATTTTGGAGCAGGTATAATAGCGGCCAAATAAGTAGCGTATAACCAAGCGCAAAGCCCATGGCTTGATTGATGGTCAGGCGTATACGATCAAATTTCAGGGCCCCGAAATTCTGGCCAATAATGGGGCCAACAGCGCCAGAAAGAGAAAAGAGCAAGCAAAAGGCAACGGGAACAACACGTCCTATAACCGCAAATCCTGCAATAACTTCATCGGGATAGCTGGCGATGAATCGATAGGAAATAAAGCCGCCCACCGGGGTTGCGACATTGGTCAATATGGCCGGTACAAGGATCGCGATAATCGGTTTCAAATCCTCTTTGAAAAGGACGGATGAAAGCCGCTGAAAGCCACCATAATGCTTGATGATCGGTACAACGGCAAGAATGGATGAGACAATAGCTGCACAGGCGGTGGCCATGGCGGCGCCGTTGATACCGAGCCCAAGGCCGAAGATGAAAATCGGATCCAATATGGCATTGGCAATACCCATGCTCAGCGTCACTGTCATCGCGCGCCGTGCAGCACCATGGGCGCGAAGAAATCCGGAACAGACCATTGCGGTGACACTGAATGGCATGAACGGTGAAACGATCCGGATGTAACCAATAGCGGCTTCCTTGGCGGTTCCTGTGGCCCCGGCTAGCGACAATATTTGTGGAGCGAAGACGAAGAATATGATTGCGAGTGGGATGATAAGCAGCATGCTCAGTGCGAGTATATTGGTCAGATACCGCCGTGCATAATCGGCGTCACCTTGCCCAATTTTGCGGGCCGCCAGGGCGCTTGCGGCGATCATCAAACCGATATTGAAAGCGGTGCCGAAAAACAGGATGGTAGCGGCAAAACCCATGGCTGCGGTCAGTGCGTTGTCGCCCAACTGCGCAATGTAGAGCAAATCCACAAAATCGACGATGAACATGGTCAGCAAGCCGATGCTTGCCGTAAGTGTCATCACCGTAATATGCCGCATCGGATTGCCGGTAAGAAATATAGCAGGCTGGCTGGCGATAAGATGATCCTGAAAAATGAATATGTTGGCCGGAATCGGCAAAATTCTATCGAATATTTGCACTATAGCGTTTTGCCATCCGGTCAATTCCTCTCTATGCTAGAATTGCTTTTTGGGGAGCAATATATGCTACTGCGCTTTAGTTTTCTGTTGTCGATGACGATCATTATGTCGTCTTGTTCCGTGAGCGATGAGGAAGGGCAGCGAGATATATCTGAGCAAGGATATTTTGAGCGCAAGAATGTAGCTCCCGATCCAGCAGAGAATAGCCAGTCGCCGCGCAAGCCCGAACATGCTTATGCCCGGATCGCATTGGACTGTGTGAACAAACAATATCCCAATAAAATCAGCCATGTGATGAACAGCGCCAGCGATGTGCAAGAACCTGTTCGGCTGACCCCCGTATTTTACGGATGTTATGACTGGCACAGTGCGGTGCATGGTCACTGGCTGCTGACGCGGTTGTGGGGCAATGGCTCGGTGCCGGAAATGGAGGAAGAGATTGCTTCTGCGCTCTCTATCAATTTCACGGTCGAGAAAATTGCCGGAGAGGTTGCTTATTTCAATGGTGAGGGCAGGGCTTCGTTTGAGCGGCCCTATGGTCTTGCCTGGTTTTTACAATTGACCGCAGAGCTTAGCGAAATTGCGTCCCGGGGTAATACCAAGGCGGAGCAGGCGCAGATATGGCTGGACCGGTTGAAGCCACTGGAGGCGGCTATCAAGGATCGCATTACCTCTTGGGTTCCCAAACTTGCCTATCCGATCCGGCTGGGCACTCACAACCAGTCTGCCTTTGCTTTCGGCCTGTTTCTGGATTGGGCTCGGATTACTGGCGATGACCAGATGGTAAAATTGATTGCGGATAAAAGCATGGAGTTCCATGTCTACGACAATAGTTGTCCGCTCGCGTATGAACCATCAGGTGAAGATTTTCTGTCGCCATGCCTGATGGAAGCAGATTTGATGCGTCGGATTTTGACTAAAAGGGAATTTGCCGAGTGGTTGACCGCCTTTCTGCCAGATATACCAACAGATGGCAGCGCTGATTGGCTGGAGGTCGGCATCGTCAGGGATCCAACCGATGGCAAACTTGTACATCTCGATGGTTTGAACCTTTCGCGCGCATGGGCTTTGGAAGGGATAGCCACAGCGCTGCCGGAAGGAGACAGCCGTAAAGCCGCTCTGCTGGCGTCTGCAAAACTGCATGGAGATGCCGGGGAGCAATCCGTTCGCACTCCTCATTATGCCGGGAGCCACTGGTTGGCCAGTTTCGCCACATATTGGCGCACTGAAAGGGGATTAAATCGCGAACCGGTGGTGAATGACCAGCAAGATCAGACCCGTCCGTCCGCTTCAGTAGCGGAAACGGAGTAAACGGCCATGGCTACGCAACCGATCCCACTTGCCGACAATTTATCGCCAAGAGTGTCGCCTTTCTGGCACCGGATATTCCCGATCAATATCGATTTGGCGATGAAGAGTATCTTTGGGGTTTGGTCGGCTTACTTTATGGTTAATGCGCTGAGGGCGATACTCTGGGGTGCACCTGATCACAGCCATTCGCTTACGACATATTTGATAACCGCGATCATCTCGGTCACCGTCACCTGGGCTTTGTATCGCTGTTTGATCCTTGTTGGTGATCGCACGACGAGCGCGTTGTTGATTTTGACGATGCCAACCATATTTCTGGCACTGGCCATCGCCTATTTGACCGACTTCATATTGGCTTTTCCCATGCCAATACTGGATCATATCAGCACCAATCACAATCTTCCGCCTGGCAAGGCATTGTCTCATTTTTTTGATACGGCATTTGTAGACTACCTTATATTAGTAGGCTGGGGCGGGTTATATTTGGCGATGGCCAACAGCCGCAAAACACAAGCTGCGCTGATACACAGCCGAAATCTCGAACGGGTTACTCGAAAGAGCGAAATGCGCGCCTTGCGCTACCAGCTAAATCCTCATTTTGTTTTTAACGCGTTGAATTCGGTCAGCAGCCTGATCATCGATCAGAAAAACAGCCAAGCCGAAGACTTGGTTGATGGGTTGGCCGACTATATGCGCTCGGTACTTAATGATGAAGACGATGACATGATGACCGTTGAACAGGAAATTGCTCAACAGGTTCGTTATCTAGAGATTGAGCAGGTCCGGTTTCCCAAACGCCTGTCTTTCGAAGTGCATATTGAAGATGATGTGCGCAATTGGAAAATCCCCACTCTGATCATTCAGCCGCTGGTTGAGAATGCTATCAAACATGGCGTCGCGCGCACCTGTAACCCGGTCACGGTTACTATCTCTGCCTCGAAAGATACAGATCGCCTGAAGCTCGTAGTCTCCAATGATGGGTGCATAGGGGCCAGCGATGATACTACCAGCGGCAATGGCATGGGGCTGGCGAATATAAGCGAGCGACTGGCAGCTCTTTATGGGCCGGCTGCCGCTTTGTTCACCGGCATTGATGACGAAAACAAGATGGTAGCGACGATCATCATTCCGGACGAAAAACAGATTTTCAGAGATTATTGTCTATGATGTCTAACCAGAAGCTCGACATTCTGATTGTCGATGACGAACCATTGGCACGTGGTCGTATAAAATCCCTGTGCAACAGGATGACCAACATCAATCGTGTGGATATGGCAAGTGGCGGCCGGGAAGCACTGGACATGGTTGCGCAAAATTGTCCGGAAATATTGTTGCTGGATATCGATATGCCGGACCTTTCCGGCATGGAGGTCGCGAAACAATGCCGACAGATGACCAATGTTCCGGAAATCATATTCACAACCGCTCATGACAGATATGCCGTAGAAGCCTTTCGCTTTGATGCGACGGACTATCTTCTGAAGCCTGTAAAAGAAGATTTACTCAGAGAGGCGCTAGAGCGTGTTCAAAAAAAGCGCCAAACCACCGGGTCGACTTTGCAAACTAAAAGCGACCAAAGGCTTTGGGTGCAGGATGGAAATACAGCGGTACAGATTGGCTGCGGTGATATTGGGTGGATAGAGGCAGACCGTGATTATATGCGACTATGCCTGCCTGAACGCAGCTATCTGGTGCATGAATCAATGCAGTCTTTATTGCAAAGACTGCCAGCGGATATCTTTGTTCGCGTGCATCGCTCGGCTGCCGTGAATCGCAATTTTGTTAGGGATGTCCGCCGCAAGGGCCGTCGCCGTTTCGTCGTCATGCAAGATGGAACAGAGCTGACGATTGGCCCAAGCTTTGTGAAAGCAGCAATGAGTGTCTTGGCGCAATAATTTCGATTGCCCAATCGGCATCTACGGTTAGTTGGTGGTTCAGCTCGGCGGCTTCGGCTTGTCTGACACTGTAACGGAATAGCGTGGAGCAGGGGCAGGCTGCATATGCCCGCCGACATCGACAAATGTTTCCCGCTCTACATTGTGAGGATGTTGTTTTGCTTCCGCCAGTGACAATACAGGGGCAAAGCAAATATCTGTGCCTTCCATCAACGCGCACCATTCATCTCGCGATTTTGTTAGGAACAGAGCGGTCAGTTTTTCCTTGAGCGGGGCCCATGCTTGGGGATTCATCTGAAGATCGAAATCTTTATCCTCTTCCAATCCTGCGACTTGGCGCAATTGCGCATAAAATTGCGGCTCAATCGATCCCAGGGAGATATATTTGCCATCAGCTGTTTCATAACTGTCATAGAAATGCGCGCCGGTATCGAGCAGATTGACGCCTCTTTCGTCGCGCCATTGACCGATATTGTGGAAATCGAAAATCATCGCCATAAGCGCGGCCGAGCCATCGGTCATGGCGCAGTCGACCACCTGGCCAACACCACCCGTTTTTGCGTGCAACAAAGCCGATACCATCCCTAGTGCCAGCATCATGCCGCCGCCGCCAAAATCTCCGACCATGTTTATCGGCGGCGTTGGTTTGTCACCAGCACGGCCAAAGGCATGCAACGCGCCAGAGATTGAAATGTAATTTATGTCATGCCCAGCTGCATGAGCCAGCGGTCCGTATTGGCCCCATCCCGTCATCCGGCCGTAAACGAGTTTGGGATTATCTTGCAAAAGCACATCTGGCCCAAGGCCCAGTCGCTCCATCACACCGGGACGAAAGCCCTCGATCAGGCCATCAGATTGTTTGACGAGGTCACGTGCCTGCTGGATACCAGCTTCGCTTTTCAAATCCACTTCTACGAGATTGCGTGAGCGCGAGAGGGCGAGACGGCTATCTGGAGCGCCACCGGGGCGGTGCAACACGGTGACAGTGGCTCCTTGGTCCGCGAGCATCATACCGCAAAAAGGCCCAGGACCAATGCCTGCAAATTCTACAATATTAATTCCTGCCAGTGGTCCGGCCATATCCCGCTCCTGTTTAATCAGATGATTAAACGGTCCTATGCAGGGGGTGGATTCTAATCAAGCAGATTTATGCTAGGAATCTTAGCGGGGGCGCTGGCCGTGTCCCAATGGCTGGTGCTTACTATTGTGCTGCTTCAAATAACGCGGCAACTCCATTTTCGACTGACCAACGGGTTTGCGAGCGAGTTTAGGATCAATCGGATGATCGAAAGCAATGCCGAGACGGCCTTGTGCAACCCATGCAACATAGCCAGTTACGCGGCCGATATTGCGCAGTTCCAATTCCACTTTGTCACCACGTTTAGCAATGACGGGCGCTTCAGCCATCAAACCGCCAGCGGACAAATTACGAATTCGTACTTCGCCGCAATCATCGCCATCGACAAAGCGCAGAACCGCTCTCAGAAACAGGCTATCACGATCAAGCTCACGCTTGGGCAGGCCGCTGGTCTGGGCATTTTTCCCCAAGTTATTGTCAAAAGGTTCTTTCATTTGCTTCCCGCAGGTTCATGTAAAACAACGTGTCTTGGACTCGATAATTGCCGGATAAAGATGGAAAATTGGTTAATTCCGAGGAGAGATTATGCATCAAAGATGTGTCATGATGGCGCGATAACTCACGCTTAGGAATCGACTAGCATGAGCCTGTTAAGGCAAGGCAACCTAACAGAAAATAGATGCTTTCAGTGTTCGGTTTATTGAGCCTGTAAGGTCAAGCTATTGATCGCGGGAGATTTTCTCGTTGCGTTCATGCGCTTCTTGCGCCTCAACGCTCATCGTTGCGATGGGACGTGCTTCCAGGCGTTCGAGTGAAATTGGCTCGCCGGTAACCTGGCAGTAACCATATTCGCCTTCTTCGATACGGCGCAGAGCCGCATCTATCTTAGAAGTCAGCTTCCGTTGCCGATCCCGGGTGCGCAATTCAAGGCCCCAATCGGTTTCACTCGATGCGCGATCGTTTAGATCAGCCTCTTGGATCGGTCCATCCTGCAAATGTGCCAAAGTTTCTTTGGATTCTTCAATAATGTCCAATTTCCAATGTTCCAGCGCATTTTTGAAATAAGCGAGTTGCCGCTCATTCATAAATTCTTCATCCGCACTGGGCTTATAGCCTTCTTCCAGCACGATTTCGCCGTTTGAGCCGCTCTTTGAACCGGATGAATTTTTCGCTGAGGACGCCAAATATACTCTCCAACATCTGCCCTCCAACCCGATATGGGTTGGCAAAGGACTGGCCATAAAGCGGGCCTATAAACTTGGCGTTCGTCTTAGACAAGATGCAATATGTCGCTATTGAGCAAATTGTTTTGCTGATGCCTGGGCTAACGGCGGAAACGTGGGGTTGGCCGCCTAAATCAGCCGTTTTGGCGAATCGCGAGCATAGCCAAAAGTCAAGATTTTCAATGGTTTTCGTCCAGATGGGCAAGATGCTCTCGATAAAGGGTGTCAATTCGGGACATTAACCGTGCTTGGCGAGATATTGATAAGGATTTTTCGATTTTTCCGCCCGAAACAAGGTTAACAGAATTGTGATTGCCGCTGTCTTCTGCATTTTTTGATTCGTGTTGAAAGGCAAAACAGCGGTCAGCTTATTCTTGGCGGTCCGCATATTGCTTTTCCAAGCGGAAGAGAGTGGATATTATGTCGGTAAAAATGGCTTTAGCAAAACTATGCGCTTGCACATGCGGCGGTGCATTAATTGGTGGTGGTGCTGTGCACGTGTCAGAAGCACCTGCAGCGCCTTATGTCAAAAAGGTCGACAAGAAAAAGAAAGCTCGCGCTCGTGTTCTGAAAAGGGGGCAGTCGGCGCGTAAGGTTAAGCGCATTCGGCGCACCGTCAAAACGGTGACGGCCTGTGCACCAAGTGTTGTTACAATCACTCAGGCACCACAGCCAGTGCCCCTGCCGCCACCCTATGTTCCTGCTCCCCTGCCAGAGGTTCCTGTTCTCGAAAGTGGCGGTGGCTCTGTACCTGTCGTGATTGGCGGTAGTGGCGGTTACGGTGGCGGATTTGGCGGCGGCTTCTTCGGCGGTTTCTTTGGCGGCGGCGGTTCTAGCGGTGGCTCCGTGGTCATCTCGTCGACCAGCAGCGGCGGATCGACCAGCACATCAACGGGTGGTGGATTTGAACCCGGTGATCCTGCTGATCCGGGAGACCCAGGTAATGGGGGTGGAAGCAGTTCCGGCGGTGTTGTGATTAACATAGATAACAGTAATACGAGTTCTGGCAATGTAAGTTCGAGTACTGGTGGAGTTAGTACCTCAACAGGAGGTGTCAGCACTTCTACTGGTGGTGTCAGTACATCAACAGGAGGTGTTAGCACCTCTACTGGTGGAGTGAGTACTTCAACAGGCGGGGTGAGCACATCGACCGGCGGTGTCAGCACATCCACTGGTGGTGTGAGCTCTACCAGTTCATCGAGCAGTTCAAGCTCATCTTCCAGTAGCTCTTCCAGTTCGTCGTCGAGCAGCTCATCCAGCTCAGGTGGCAGTGGTTCCAGCGGTATGACTTCAAGTGGAATGACTTCAAGTGGTCACCCTGGTACGTCCACAAGCAGCGGCAGCACTGGATCATCCGGCAGTTCAGGGTCTTCGGGTAGCAGCGGCTCTTCAGGCAGCTCAAGCTCGTCTTCGAGCAGTTCCAGCAGCTCCAGTTCCTCGAGCAGCGGCGGTTCAACCGGCAGCACGGGCTCTTCGGGCGGTTCCGGTTCATCCGGCAGTTCTGGTTCGTCCGGTAGCAGTGGATCATCTGGCGGTTCCTCAAGCAGTTCCAGCTCGAGCTCCTCCAGCAGTTCAAGCTCATCCAGTTCGAGCAGTGGCGGCGGTTCCAACGGCAGCTCGGGTTCTTCGGGTAGCAGCGGATCATCCAGCTCAAGCTCGACATCTTCGGGTGCCAGCAGCACGTCATCAAGCTTTGGTGGCAGCACGTCGAGCTCAAGTTCTTCGAGCAGTTCCAGCTCTAGCTCAAGTTCGAGTTCGAGTTCGAGTAGTGGTGGATCAACAGGTGGTTCAACCGGCGGTACCCCGGTTCCGGCTCCACCCGTGGTCCTACTCTTCGGTGCAGCGGCAGCCGCGTTATTTGCGCGCAGCCGCAAAGCTAAGAAAGCGACCGCTGCCTGAGCAGCTAGCTGACATAGTAATTTCAAGAAGCGGCTGGAGCGATCCGGCCGCTTTTTTATGGTGTAGGCCATGCTCGGCACTTGAACCAGAGCGCGTGTCTCGGCATAGGCTTTGGCCATGCATGATCTAAAAACTATCAGAGAAAACGCGGCCGATTTCGATGCCGCTTTGGCGCGCCGGGGTGTTGAACCGGTGGCGGCGACCATTTTGGCGTTGGATGAAGAGAATCGCAGCCTTTCGACGAAGCTGCAGGAAGGCCAGGCGCGGCGTAATGAGGCGTCCAAAGCGATTGGCAAAGCCAAGGGGCAGGGCGACGAGGAAACCGCACAGGCTCTGATGGCTGAGGTTTCGGAACTGAAGGCGAGCTTGCCCGCTTTGGAGGATCAGGCGCGCGAGGTTGCTGGTAAATTACGGGATGTTCTGGCTGGGCTTCCCAATATACCTGCGGCCGATGTGCCTGAAGGTGCGGATGAGGACGATAATGTCGAGGTAGACCGTTGGGGCACGCCGCGTAAATTTAACTTTGAGCCGCGCGAACATAGCGATATCGGCGTGCCGCTGGGCGTGGACTTTGAAACGGCGGCGGAGATGTCCGGCGCACGCTTTGCATTTCTGCGCGGACAAATGGCCCGACTGCAGCGCGCGATCGGGCAATATATGCTCGATCAACAGACCATGGAAAACGGCTTTCAGGAATGCGCGCCACCAGTGCTGGTGCGTGATGAGGCGATGTTCGGTACCGGCCAGCTGCCAAAATTCTCAGAAGATTCGTTTCAAACGACTGATGGGCGCTGGCTGATCCCGACCGCAGAAGTCAGCCTGACCAACAGCGTGCGCGGACAGATTTTGAACGAGACACAGCTGCCGATCCGATTGACTGCGCTGACTCCGTGTTTCCGCAGCGAGGCAGGCTCGGCTGGCAAGGATACCAAAGGCCTGATCCGGCAACACCAGTTTGAGAAAGTCGAGATGGTGGCGATTGTTCATCCCGATCACAGCGATGCCGAGCATGAGAGGATGACCGAAGCGGCCGAATCGATCCTCAAGGCGCTGGAACTGCCCTATCGCAAAATGCTGCTGTGCACCGGTGATATGGGGGCAACGGCGCGCAAGACCTATGATCTGGAAGTCTGGTTGCCGGGGCAGGACACCTATCGCGAGATTTCAAGTGTCTCGACCTGCGGCGAATATCAGGCGCGGCGGATGAACGCCCGTTTCCGCGCAGAAGGTGAGACCAAGGGCACGCAATTTGTCCATACGCTCAATGGCTCTGGCCTTGCGGTTGGCCGGACTTTGGTCGCGGTTGTTGAAAATTTTCAGCAGCAAGATGGTAGTGTCATAATTCCGGACGCGTTAAAGCCCTATATGGGCGGTATCGAAAAACTGGAGCCTGTAAGCTGATGCGCATATTGCTGACCAATGACGATGGATTTGACGCCCCGGGCATGAAAGTCTTGCTCGACATTGCGCAGCATTTTTCCAACGATATCTGGATTGTCGCGCCTTCGGACGAGAATAGCGGCGCGGGCCATTCGCTCACGCTCACCCGCCCCTTGCGCATTCGCAAACGCGGCGATCAACAATATTCGGTTGATGGCACACCCACCGACAGCGTGATGATGGCGGTTGCGAAAATCATGAAAGACGGGCCGCCTGATCTGATCCTCTCCGGCGTCAATCGTGGGGCAAATCTGGGCGAAGATGTGACCTATTCGGGCACAGTATCTGCGGCGATGGAAGGCGCTTTGGCCGGTATCCCGTCCATCGCATTGAGCCAGGCCTATGCGCGCGGCGAAATGGGCGACGAAGTGCCATTTGAAGCGGCACTGCAATGGGGAGAACGGGTGTTGAGGCCGTTGATCAAGCAGAGCATGGATCACCGAACTTTGGTCAATATCAACTTTCCCGCATTGCCCGCCAGTGAGGTCAAAGGCATTCGCGTGGTGTCGCAGGGCATTCGCGATTATGGCCGCCTGCAAATCGTCAGCAACCGGGACCCGCGCGGTTTTGAATATCACTGGTTCGGCCTCGGTCCTATGGTAGAAACGCCTGCGCACAGCACCGATCTGGAAGCCATCGAAGACGGCTATGTCTCGATTACGCCGCTACATCTCGATCTCACCCACTATGAGTCGATGGATACGCTCAACGGTTTATACGGCGACTGACCGAGCGACCCGTTGGCCCTAAAAGCCTTGGACGGATCCGCCATCAACCTGAATAGCTGTTCCGGTAATATAGCTCGCTGCTTCTGATCCCAGAAAAACTGCGAGATTGGCGATCTCATGTGGCTCGCCAATCCGTTGCATCGGAATCTGTGCAGCAATGCCCGCTGCAATCTCATCCGTACTCTTGCCCGACGCCGCCGATTGTTGTTCCAGAATTTGGGTGACCCGGTCGGTATTGGTAAATCCGGGGCAAACCGTGTTCACCAATATGTTGTCGCCCGCCACTTGATTGGCAAGCGTCTTGGCCCAGCCCAGCACGGCCATTCTGATGCTGTTGGACAAGGTTAGGCCAGGCACCGGCTGCTTCACTCCGGACGACGAAATATTGATGATCCGGCCCCATTTCTGGGAACGCATATGCGGCAGGACCAGACGTGTCGCGCGGATGACGGACTTTAGGGTCAGTTCTATGGCTTGATCCCAATCCTCATCGGCCAAGTCTTCAAACAGGCCCGGAGGCGGGCCGCCTGCATTGTTCACCAATATATCGATACCGCCAAATTCTTCCGTAACGGCCTGAATAACCCGATCAATATCTTCTGATTTGGAAACATCTCCGGTCAGCGCCAAACAGCCCGTCATCTGCGCGGCGGCGGCATCCAGACTATCCTGCGATCGCCCACAAATGGCGACCTTGGCACCGCATTTGTGAAAACCTAAAGCGGTTGCCAATCCAATCCCTTTGCTTCCCGCGGTAACAAGGACGGTCTTATTGTCGAGATGTAGTTTCATAAACGGACATTGGCCGAACAGAACGTCGATGTATAGTGCTGTTAATTGCCATCTTGCCAGGCCAAAAATTCCTTATATTCCGCGGCGCCTTTGACGGCTCTTGCAAGCAGGGCTGGCAACCATCGCAATTGCTGCTAGAAAAGCTTTTCTCATTGGGGTGAGAATGAGTGAACGGGGCAGTTATGCGTAAAATTCTATTCCTTATTCTGGTTTTTGCGGTGTCCGCCTGCATCCCGCCGGGGCGCGATGATGGTTGGCCGGGGCGTACTGCCGCGGAGCAAGCGGCGCCTAGGCTGGAAACGGATGCATCGATTTTTGGCCAGAGCCCTGAACAGGCGCCACCGCCGACCTGGACTGCGCAAAGCGTGACGCCCAATGCAATGACCATTGCCGACAGCATCTATATTGTGAAACCTGGAGATAGTTTGCGCGGGATCGCCAATAAAACAGGCGCCAGTTCACAGATTATCGCGGAACAAAACGGCCTTGCCGCGCCCTATGTCATTCAACCTGGCCAGCGACTGAAGATTACCGGCGGACGCTATCACTGGGTCAATGGCGGGGAGACCGGTATTGCCATTGCCCGTGCTTATGGCGTTCCGTGGCGCGAAGTCGTGGCGCTTAACGGATTGGAAGAACCGTTTATCCTGCGGGTCGGTCAGAAATTATTACTGCCTGTAGAGGCCCCTGTCGATCCGCAGACGATGAGCATCGAGCAGCGCGCAGCCTCTTTTGAACTCGATATCGATGATATTGTGACCGGTAGCCAGCCCGCGCTGGCCGACAAGGCCGCTGCAGAGGAGCCATCCGAATGGCGCAAGGCCATCGCGCCAAAAACACCGGCCTTAAAAACACCTGCTGTGATTGCTGTGCCAGCGGCATTTGACAGCCGGTTCAATTGGCCCGTCGAGGGCAAATTGCTCTCCAGCTTCGGCAGTAAAGGCGGCGGCAAGGTCAATGACGGGTTGAATATCGCGGTAGCCAAGGGCACCCCTATTCGCGCGGCCGCCGATGGCGTGGTCGCCTATAGCGGCGATGAAATCTATGTTTTCGGCGGTTTGATCCTGCTCAATCACGGGGATGGCTGGGTCACTGCCTATGGTCATGCGGACAAACTCAATGTTACGCGTGGACAAAAGATCAAAGCGGGTGATATCATCGGTTTGGCTGGAGACAGCGGCTATGTACAGGAACCGCAATTGCATTTTGAAATTCGTAAAGATCGAAAACCGGTAAACCCCGTCTCCCATCTGCCTAAGCGGACCTGATCCTTCTATGTCCAGGCGCTATTCCCGAAATATTTCCGATTATTTGACGCTGCGCCGCCGTTCAAGCCTGCCGGTCTGGCTGGATATTGCCTGGCGGGTGTTGTTTGTATTGGGACTGATCGGTACGGCTGTCGCTGTCCACTGGTTTGACCGCAATGGCTTGCAGGACAGCTATGACGGCCATGTCAGTTTTCTTGATGTCGTCTATTTCACGATGATATCGATAACGACCACCGGTTACGGGGATATCGCCCCTGTAACAGAGCGGGCGCGGATGTTCGACGCATTGGTTGTGACTCCCATTCGTATCTTTGTTGTGCTTATCTTCGTCGGCACGGCCTATAATTTCGTATTCAAAAGAACCTTGGACAATTGGCGCATGAAAATCATTCAGAATAATTTGCACGATCATATTGTGATTGCCGGCTTTGGCACCAGCGGGAAAGAAGCCGTACAGGAACTGATTGCACGTGGGACCAATCCGGAAGAAATTGTGGTTGTCGATCCGTTTGACGAGGCACTGGCACAGGCGGAGAAGCTTGGCTGCGCCGTGATCAATGGCGATGCTACGCGCGACGTAACGCTAATGAACGTGAAGATATCGCGGGCACGATCAATGATTGTCTCGGCCGGGCGCGATGATACCAGCATCCTGATTGTACTGACCGCGCGTCATCTTGCCTATCATCTGCCGATCAGCGTGTCGGTGCGTGCGGCGGATAATGAATTGCTGGCGCGGCAGGCGGGAGCGACCACTGTGATCAATCCCGTCAGCTTCGCCGGACTGTTGCTGGCAGGAAGCTGCGAAGGTGCCAAGATATCCGACTATCTCAGCGATCTGGCGTCGGCGACCGGACGAGTCAAACTGGTCCAGCGCCCGGTTGAAGACAACGAAGTCGGCATGGCGATGAAAGATATTGTCAAAGAGGGGCTGGGCGTCCGTATCTATCGTGAGAATAATATGTACGGATTTTGGGAAGAAGAAGCCAAAAAACTGGAAGCCGGCGATATTATCGTGGAGATCATGCCCGGCAACGGCTCTGGTAACCGTCCTGCTGAGGAAGATGCGTAAGCGGGCGGAGCGGCCTATGTTGCACCTGCGAACAAACCTGCTATGACATCTGCAAGATAGCCGTTTTTCTGCAGGAGAAGTGCCATGAGCGAGGCCAATGCGATACCGATGCCAAGCGGCCTGCGTCCGCCGAACCGGCTGGCGCAATTTAGCGAACTGGCGCTGCCACTCGATTTTGTCCGCTTTGGCTTGCAATGGCCGCGGGTTGTAACGGCGCCCAAGGGTGACGGACGTCCGATCTTCCTGATCCCCGGCTATGGCGGCAGCGAATTGTCGATGGGACCGCTGAAAGCCTTTTTGACAGGACTGGACTATGAAGTCTCTGATTGGGGACTGGGCAGGAACCAGGGCTCGGTTGATCGCGATGTCGAGCGTTTTACCGCTGTTGCGGAAGCCCAATATAACAGCAATGACCGGCAGCCATTGACGCTAATCGGCTGGTCACTGGGCGGGATAATCGCGCGGGAAGTCGCCCGGCTGTCCCCCGATCTGGTCCGTGAAGTCATCACAATGGGAACGCCGATTATTGGCGGGCCGAAATATACAACGCCGGGTCAACGCTATGCGAAATCGGCTCAGATCAATCTGGATAACTTCGAAAAAGAGGTGCATGCGCGCAATAGTATTGGTTTCAGCCAGCCATTGACGGTGCTCTATTCCAATCGCGATGGCATTGTCGGACCGGATATCGCCAAGGATATCTACAATCCGCAAGCCCGCAACATCAGAGTCGATGGCGGGCATCTGGGGCTTGGTTTCAATCCCAAAGTATGGCGGATTATCGCTGACACGCTGGCAGGACGGGCGTGACCGCCTGCACCTTGTAACCGGACAAAATTCAGCATATCCTCCTGAGCAGGAGAGAAAATATGCCGCAATTACAACACCTATCCGCCGCCAGTGATCCGGAACGGCTGGCGCAGGCTTTACGCGATGATGGCGCCGCGATTGTCGAAGATGTCCTTGACGCCGCGGCCTTGGAAAGACTGAAATCCGAAATCATGCCCTATGTCGAGGCGACCGAGCCCGGCCGGGATGATTTCACCGGACGCAAGACGACGCGCACTGGTGCGCTGGTTGCGCGGTCCGAAGCATGCCGCGATCTTGTCATGGATGATTTGATTTTGGGCGGTGCCAATGCCTTTCTGAAACCCTTTTGCGAGCGGGTGCAGCTTCACTTGACGCAGCTGATCCGTATCCAGCCGGGACAGGTTAAACAACCGCTCCACCGCGACCGGCTGGCCTGGGGCGGCTTTCTGCAGGACAGTATTGAGCCGCAATTTAATACGATCTGGGCGGTTACCGATTTCACACAGGAAAATGGCGCGACACAGGTCGTTCCCTGTTCGAACAACTGGGAAGCGGGGCGGGAGGCCAAACCGGATGAAATCCAATATGCAGAGATGAAAGCCGGTTCTGTTTTGGTCTATTCCGGGTCGGTCATTCATAGCGGCGGTGCCAATGAGGCCGATCATGACCGAATGGGGCTGAACATCACCTATGCGCTTGGCTGGTTGCGGCAAGAGGAGAACCAGTATCTGTCGTGCCCGCCGCACATTGCCAAGGATTTCGATCCGGCACTGCGGGACCTGCTCGGCTATTGCATGGGCAGCTATGCGCTCGGCTATTACACGCCGCCGACCGGTCCGGGTGAAAGCCCCGAAGTGGTGCCACCGGAGTTTCTTTTCTCAGGCAAAGTGACCGACTGGAGCGACGGTGACGATCTATACGAAAGCGTCAGTCGGCGCTCCAGCGAAACGGTCTAAGGCCTATCCCAGCCAGGCGTGCACCACGCCCATGGCCGTGTAAAAAAGCAGCCAATAGCCGGCATCAATGAAGAACAGGGTCTTGCTCTTCTGTGAGAACAGATAGTTGGTGCCGATGGCTGGAACAATGAAACCCAGTGCGACACCAAAGGCAGTCAGCACTTTAATGGTAAAAGAGAAATCTGTGCCATAGCTCGCGAAAGTATGCGCCAAAGTCCATGAGGCAACCAGGCTGAAAGCAAAGGCTCCGCCATAGATGGCGCCCATATTGCCGCCCTGAATTTCTTCCTCGGTCAGGCCTACCGCGCCCATCCATTTCTTGCCCATGATCGGTCCGTACCAGATGCCTCCGACCAGAAAGCCCGCGAGCGCTGCAACAACAACAGCGATCCAATTTACATCGAAAATATTCATCATTCCCCTCCCAGAAAATTTTTGGTTAGATCGATATACATCAACTCCAGTGGAGTTGGAAAGTTTCCCCGATTTCGGCGGCTATCCACTGCTTGGCAAAAGCACTGATCGATGAGCGGATTGTGTCGATCTGGTCATCAGACAGCTCTGGCGGATCTATGTGAGACGACTGGCAGGCAGCGCTAAAAACGTTTCGCAGCGTCTGATAATCACTGGGCTCGCTCCACATGTCCGCTTCAAAACATTCCACCAACCGCTCGGCCTGCAGCAACTCGACGATATGGGCATCGGGCGTGGCAGCGCGAACGGAACTGGCATGGCCCGCCTGTTTGACAATATGCTGGATATCCTCCGGGTGGGTTCCACCAGCGACATGGCCCCAGAAACCAGCGCGCATCGCCAGTTCCCGTTCAACATGAAAGTGGACGGCATCATGAGGAATTATTCCCTTTTTCGGGAATGTGGTTTCCACAACCGAACCATCCTCCCGCTCGATCTTTATCCAGTCGCGATCCGATCCTTTGGTGATGCTGATGATCATGTGATTGAAATAGAGACGGACATTATCGATGACAAGCGCGCACAATGGGACTATGCGGCGTTGGAATATGGCTACCGCAATAACTTCTCCGCCCAAAGTCGGCATGGTGTCCCTTGGCTGTCCCAAGGCGCTGGTCGATAGCGAACGCATTTTGACGCAGCTGCGCTCCGACGGCTATCAAATGTCGCCGGATTATTCCGGCGCAGATGTGGTGCTGGTCAACACCTGCGGCTTTCTCGACAGTGCGAAGGAAGAGTCGCTCGAAGCTATTGGTGAAGCGATGGCCGAAAATGGCCGGGTGATCGTCACCGGTTGCATGGGCAATGAAGCCGACACAATCATGGAACGCTTCCCGGATGTTTTGGCCGTCACCGGCGCGCATCAATATGAAGATGTTGTCACGGCGGTCCATGCGGCCGCCCCGGCGGCGCGCGGCGCGTTTGTTGACCTGGTCCCCGATGCCGGCCTGAAACTGACACCGCGCCATTACAGCTATTTGAAGATTTCCGAAGGCTGCAACCATCGCTGCTCTTTCTGTATCATCCCGTCCTTGCGCGGTGATCTGGTATCCCGGCGACCCGATGCGATCCTGCGTGAAGCAGAAAAGCTCGTCGCCAATGGCACCAAGGAATTGCTGGTCATCAGTCAGGACACCTCGGCTTATGGTGTTGATATCCGCCACAAGCCGCAAATCTGGAACGGCCCGATCGGGCAGGGCCGCGAAGTGCGTGCCCATATGACCGATCTGGCGGTTGCGCTGGGCGAACTCGGCGTCTGGACCCGGCTGCACTATGTCTATCCCTATCCGCATGTCGACAAGATCATCCCGCTAATGGCCGAGGGCAAGATCACGCCCTATCTCGACATACCGTTCCAGCATGCCGCGCCCAATGTGCTGAAACGCATGAAGCGGCCGGCAAATGAAGCCAAAGTGCTTCAGCGGGTCAAAAGCTGGCGCGACATCTGCCCGGACCTTACGATCCGTTCAACCTTCGTGGTTGGCTTCCCGGGAGAGACGGAAGAAGATTTCCAATATCTGCTCGACTGGCTGGAAGAAGCGCAGCTCGACCGTGTCGGCGGCTTTCGCTTTGAACCGGTTGAAGGTGCGGCGGCCAATAGCCTAGACGGTGCTGTACCCGAGGAGGTCAAGGAAGACCGCTTCCAACGCCTAATGGAAAAAACCGCTGCGATCAGTGCCGCGCGACTGCAGGCCAAGGTGGGCCGCACGCTGCCCGTCATCATTGACGAAATCGGCGAGCCTGATGAGGATGGCGACATCGGAGCAACGGCACGATCGCAGGCCGATGCGCCGGAAATCGATGGTAATGTATTCCTGCGCAATGTGAGCGGGGATGTTGCGGTGGGAGATATTATCGATGCAGAAATCGAAGACGCCGACGCGCATGATCTGTTCGGAGTACCTGCAGCCTCTTAAGACGGCAATTGTGGGGCGGTATCTTTGAAGCTTTGCTGATCTGCGACCCATGCCCACCAATCCGCAAGCGCTTGACGGCGTTTGAGCTCCTCTTCTCCTTCAACCGCTTGCACAAAATAACCAATCATCGGCGCCAAATGGCAGTCGGCTAATGTGATCGTTTGTGCATCAAGCACCAGGCCTTCGCCGGCAATCCTATCCAGTGCAGACAAAACTGTCCGCGATGCTTTCAGGCCTTTTGCAATTTCTGCTTCATCGGCTGGTTGACCCTGCAAAGGCCGAAAAACCCGATGGGAACAGACCTGGCGCACCATTGGCCAATAGCCATAATTGTCGACAATCGAGATGACTTGCGCCATCCGCGCTGCTGGTCTGGCTTCTTGCGGAACCAAAGGCGGTCCATCAAAAGCCTGATCGATGTAACGCGCTATCGCAGCCGTTTCGTAGATTTGAAATTCTCCGTGAACCAATACCGGCACACGCCCGAAAGGGTGCATCTCTCGATAGCTGTCCGGCACGGCGTCTGAGAAGGGGTTAATCTCGACAGATGTGTAAGCGACACCTTTCTGACGAAGGGTCATTTGCACGATCCGGTTATAAACGCTGATGTGATAGCCATGAACGATGACAGAGGCGGTCATATAGTGTCCTCACTTGCTGATGCGTTCGAGCATAGGCGGACATGCTTGGCCAGCCAATATTGCGCTGAACACAAAAAACCCCGCTGGATCGGTACCAACGGGGTTTTTAAAATTTTGCTGTCGAAAGTCGCTTAAGCGTAGCTGACTTTCACATTGGCTTTGCGCTGACGACGCATGGCGCCACCGATGGCGCCAAAGCCAAAGATCATGAAGGCCCATGTTGCTGGCTCTGGAACCGCGCCAGCATTTGCGATGCCGAATGAGAGCGCATCAAAGCCGACTTCAGGTCCGCCAGACATATCGAACTGCAATGTTGTAAATGCGGTATCTGAAATTACACCAAAGAATGTTGGAGTATCTGCGCCAAGAGCAAAAGATCCGGCAGCACCGCCTGAAAAGGTCATGGTGCCAGCCGCAGCTGCCGCGACGTCAAATCCGAACGCGGTTATCGGTGCGTCGAAAACGAACGTTGCCAAACTGTTGCCATTGTCATCGAACCAAATGGAATTGGCTCCATCAGATGTTGCAGAAGTGAAGAAGCTGTTGATTGAGGTATGGGTAATAAAATTGGCGCCGCCTGATTCCGTGACGGAAAAGCCGGGATAATTTACCGTTGCGCCGGACTGTGCCGTTTCAAAACTTTCGAAAGTCAGGCCTGCTCCGGCAGCCGCGTTAAACGCCGTCCGGTCGGTGAAAATGACCTCTGCGGCTTGCGCCGGAACGGCTGATAATAGCGCAAAAGCGCTACCAGCTAGTAGATATCTTTTCATGAAGACTACCCTATTCAAGACACTGGATATTAAACCAGTGGGGACAAAGAAAATCCCGAGTTATGCGAACCCTAATTTTTCGTTAACATAATTCACAGGTATGTGCAAATTTTTGGTCTTGGGTTTGGCCTACCTCGCTGATGATGGAAACGTCATGTAAGCCTTTTTTAAATCAGGATAAAAGCTTCTACGGTCTCATATCCCCATATAGTCTTTCTTACCCACGGCCACGCCCTGCATGCGCAACAGATTGTAAGCCGTCGTGACATGGAAAAACAGGTTGGGGAGGAAGAAGCTCAGGACATAGCTTTGGCCATCTATTTCCATGGTCTGATCCGGGCCGATCGGCATGGAGATTTGCATCTCTGCATTGCCATCGATCGCTGCATCATCGGCCTTGGCAACGGTCGCTCCGCATTCGGCAATACGGGCGATCAGGGCATCGAACGTATCACCTTCCATCGGCAGGTTCGGCAGATCGTCGGTCGCCACGCCGGTCATCCGCGCGGCGCCGCGCACCGCAAATTCGGTGATCATCTGCACTTGCCATTTCATCTCGTGCATGTCGGGGAACAAACGGTTTTCCATAAAAGCTTCTTCAGCGGTTTCGGTGGCTTCGGCATGGGCCTTGGCCTTTTCCAATATGTTGGTCAGTCCGCGAAAAGCCTGAGCGGTGGAGGATTTGAAGATATGGGAAAGCGCTACGGTCATTATCGATCCTTGATGGTGAGGTTGTTGGTCGGGGCTTGTTACATAAGGTTGAATAGAAGAATTCCGCCGAGCGCAAGAAAGCAAATCAATGTGCCAAAGGCGCCGATTACCCGCGCGAGGACGAATATCTTGCCGCCTTCTGCGCCATGCGAGCCAGCCTCGGTCGACAGTGCGATGGCATGGGAAAAGCGCGCGATTACAAAGGCACTGGCAATGATCATGATGGCCGACGACGGGACGATCGTCATTTCGGCTATGGCGAGAACCGCAACAAACAGGCCGGCATTTTCCGCCAAATTGCCATGCCGCCTGATTTTCCGCTCCATGACTGGATCATCACCGACGCCCAGATTGATCCCGGCCTTGACACGGTGCAGTCCGGTCAGGACCATCAGCACGCCCTGGAGGATGATCAGCAGGGCGCCAGCATAAGCGGAAATAATCGGTACAGTCATTCGGTTTCTCCCAATTGTCCTATTATCTGTGCATGTGTTACCGGCTAAAAAAAGCAAAGTCTAAGAGAGTATACGCACATCAATGGTGCAAAATTGAGCCATGCTTTTTACTTGTACTTACGTTAGCATTGGGCAGCACAGGCGATGACAGCGTTGATGAGGGATGCCATGGACCAGAATATGGACTGGGAAGATATCAAGACATTTCGGGAAGTGATGAATGGCGGCACCGTGCGGGCGGCGGCCAAATCTCTCAACGTCCATCATAGTACGGTCAGTCGCCGAATTGATCATCTTGAGAAGGCACTGGGTGTGACTCTGTTTGAACGGCGACCGGAAGGATATTTTCCAACCTCTGCTGGTGAAGACCTGGCGCAGGCCGCTGGTACTTTCGCGGACGATCTGGTGAAGGTCGAACGCCATATTGCCGGGCGGGATAATGAATTGAGTGGGAAGCTCCGGGTAACTATGGCAGAGCCGTTTGCCACGACGATGTTCGCATCGCGACTGCCGGAATTTTGCGATGCTTATCCCGGCTTGGAACTGGAAATATTGACCAGCTATGATTTGCTGGATGTGGCACGGCGTGAGGCGGATATCGCCATTCGCATGGATAATAATCCGCCCGATACGCTCGTTGGAAAGAGACTATTTGCTTATACGACGTCCGTCTATGCCCATCCCGACTATCTGGCCCGTCATGATTTTGTGAACCATCCAGAGCAAGCGCGCTGGTTGGGCTGGACCGACCGCGAAAGCCGCTTTCCCGATTGGACGCAGGAAACCGAATTTGCGCGTGTTCCGGTCTGGGGGAATTTTGCCAGCATTGGTCTTCAGATTGAAATGGCCCGCGCGGCCATGGGACTGGTGATGATCCCCTGTATTGCCGGTGACGCCATGCCTGATCTGGTCCGGGCGACGAAGCGGGACCCAACTCCGTCCCGCGATATCTGGATATTGACCCATGAAGATCTGCGCCGCACGGCCCGGGTCCGAGCATTTATGGATTTTGCCGAAGAGGTGCTGCGCGACAACCAGGCCATGCTGAAAGGAGAGTTACAGGATAAGGTAAACCAATCTCCATTGGTTAACTGAAAATTCGAAGCATATCACTGAAAAAAATGGTCTTTTTGATGGCGTCTTAACTATAAAATTGCACAGCCTTGCAATTTATTGGCTTTACCATCGTGGGCATGCTCGAAACGATCTTGAAATTATCGCCGGCACGACAGGCAGGTATAATGTCAGCTACGGAGGTCCTAATGGCCTTTGCTGTAACCGGGATCATCTACCTGACGGTTTTTGGAGTCGATGATAATTTCTGGAATGTCATGACATTGGCTTTCATCGTACCCTGGGTCATCTGTATTCCGGCCAATCTTTATGTGACCAAGCAGCGCAAAGAATTAATTGATATGGCGGACAGGCTTCAAGAGACGCAGGAAGAGTTGCAGCGCGTGAACAAGGATCTGCAACATCGCGCGAGCTTTGATGGTCTGACCGGTCTTGCCAATCGTGAGCATTTTATCGAGCTTTTTGACCAACGGCGGATGAAATATCAGGATAATATTCTGATGATCGTTGATGCTGACCACTTTAAAAACATCAATGACGGCTATGGGCATCCAGTAGGGGACAAAGCGTTGGTTTTGCTGGCTGCCGTGTTTAAACGGATATTACGCAAGGATGATCTGGTTGGACGCATTGGCGGTGAGGAATTCGGTGTATTGTTGCCCGATACCTGTGCGGCCGAAGGTGAAATTATCGGTGAGATGATCCGTCATGAAATTGAAAATACATTGTTTGAACCGCATGAAGGCATACCGCATCGGATCACGGTGAGTATCGGCTTGACTGGTGTTTCGCGGCATGAAGAACGCGCCTTTCCGATGCGCAATGCCGACAGCGCGTTGTTTGAGGCAAAGCGGCGTGGTCGCAACCAGTGCGTTCTTTACAAACCCGGTATGCGTGAAAAGCCGCGACCCTTTTATGAAGCGGGCAATGTTCACAATCTTACCCCTATTCGTGCCTGATCCAGAGGCGCGCTATCTCTGAAATCTGACTGGCTGCTGGCTGCAACAATTTAGCCATGACGGACAGTGATGCCGCTGCTAGTGCTTGTCACCATGACAGACAGTGATTCCAGCAAACAAAAACATCTCTATCTGGTTGATGGTTCAGCCTATATTTTCCGGGCCTATCATCGCCTGCCGCCGCTCACCAATATTCATGGCGAGCCCGTGGGCGCGGTCTATGGTTATACGACCATGTTGTGGAAGCTGGCGGATGAACTGCACAAGGCCGATGGCCCGACCCATATGGCGGTCGTGCTCGACAAGTCATCGCATAGCTTTCGCAACGAACTCTACAGCGAATATAAGGCCCATCGTCCCGAGCCGCCCGAGGATTTGCGCCCGCAATTCCCGATGATCCGCGATGCGACCCGCGCCTTTTCGCTGCCGTTGATTGAGGAAGAAAATGTCGAGGCCGACGACATGATCGCCAGCTATACCAAGGCAGCGGTCGCCGAAGGCTGGAAGGTCACGATTGTTTCGTCCGACAAGGATTTGATGCAGCTGATCGAACCGTCCGATGACAGCCGCGTTGATATGCTGGACACGATGAAAAATGTCCGCATGGGCAAGGCGACGGTGGAGGAAAAATTCGGCGTCGGTCCGGAAAAGCTAGGCGATGTGCTCGGCCTGATGGGCGACAGCGCGGATAATATTCCCGGCGTTCCCGGCATTGGTCCGAAAACCGCGTCCAAGCTGATCAACGAATATGGCGATATCGAAGCGGTGCTCGCCGCCGCGCCGGACATGAAAAAGTCCAAGATGAAGGAAAATATTCTCGAGAATATCGAACAGGCGCGTCTGTCGCGGGTGCTGGTCACACTGAAAGAAGATTGCCCCTTGCCCGATACGCTGGAAAGTTTCCTGCTGCAGGATATTCCCGATGGGCCGTTACGTGAATTTCTGACCCATCACGGGTTTAACTCGCTGCTGAAGAAGCTCGGCGGTGGTCAGGCCGAGCCGCAAAATCCCGATGTCGATGGCGGCATTGGCAATAGCGCGCCGCCCGCCGCGGCCAAACCGGTGGAAGCGCCGGCAATTGATCGCAGCGCCTATCAATGTGTGCAGGATATCGATACGCTCGATCAATGGATTGATCGCGCGCGCACCAAGGGCGTGATGGCGGTTGATGTCGAGACGGACAGTCTGGAAAGCGTCACGGCGCGGGTTGTGGGTGTCTGCATAGCGACCGGGCCAAACGAGGCCTGCTACATCCCGCTCGGCCATGGCAGCGGCGATATGTTTGCGGAATCGCCCAAGCAGATTGCGACTGACGAGGCGCTGGCGCGGCTGAAACCGTTGCTGGAAGACGGCGCGGTGCTGAAGGTTGGGCAAAACCTGAAATATGACATGACCGTGCTCGCCCAGCATGACATTCAGATAACCCCGTTTGACGACACGCTCGTCATGAGCTTCAACCTTGACGCGGGCCTGCATGGGCACGGGATGGACGAACTCAGCAAGCTGCATCTCTGCCATGAGTGTATCAGCTTCAAATCGCTGACCGGCACGGGCAAGAAAGCGATCACCTTCGCCGAAGTCCCGCTCGACAAGGCCACGGAATATGCCGCCGAGGACGCCGATGTCACCCTGCGCCTGTGGGAGCTATTGCGTCTGCGCATGGCGCCGGAACAGGCGACGCGCGTCTACCAGATGGTCGACCGTCCGCTGGTCCCGGTCATCGCCAAGATGGAAGAAACCGGCGTCCTGGTTGACCGCGAAGAACTGGCGCGGCTGTCGCAGAGTTTTGCCGAAAATATGGAAAGCCTTGAGAAAGAAATTCACGAGCTGGCGGGCGAGCCCTTTGCCATTGGCAGCCCCAAGCAACTGGGCGAAATCCTGTTCGGCAAACTCGGCCTGAAAGGCGGTAAGAAAGGGAAGAGCGGCCAATATTCCACCGATGTCACGGTGCTGGAACGGCTGGCGGGTGATGGCGAACCGATTGCGCAAAAGGTCGTCGACTGGCGGCAATTGTCGAAGCTCAAATCCACCTATACCGATGCGCTGCAGGAACAGATTAACGCCAAGACCGGCCGCGTGCATACGTCCTATAGCCTCAGCGGCGCGCAGACCGGGCGGCTGTCATCGACCGAACCGAATCTGCAGAATATCCCGATCCGCACCGAAATCGGCCGGCAAATCCGGCAAGCCTTCGTCGCGGCACCGGGCAATGTCATCCTGGCCGCCGACTATAGCCAGATCGAACTGCGCCTCGCCGCGCATATTGCCGATGTCGAAACCCTGAAAGAGGCGTTCGCGGCGGGTGAGGATATTCATAACCGCACGGCGCAGGAATTGTTCGGCACGGTCGACCGCGACACCCGCGCCCGCGCCAAGACGATCAACTTCGCGATCCTCTATGGCATCTCGCGCTGGGGCCTCGCCAAGCGGCTGGAGGTCGACGCGGATGAAGCGCAGGCGATGATCGACACCTATTTCGAACGCTTCCCCGGCATCAACCGCTATATTTCCGAAACCCTGCAAGCGGCGCGGGAATGCGGTTATACGGAAACGCTGTTCGGCCGCAAAACATGGTTCGAGCGTCTGAAATCCGCCAACCAGGCCGAACGCCAGGGCAGCGAACGCGCCGCGATCAACGCCCCGATTCAGGGCACCAGCGCCGACATCATCAAACGCGCCATGGCCCGCATGCTCCCCGCGCTGGCCGAGGCAGACTTGCCAGCGGTCAAGATGCTGATGCAGGTCCACGACGAACTGGTCTTCGAACTGCCCGAAAGCGACGTCGCGGCGGCGTCCGATGTGATCCGCACGGTCATGTCCGGCGCGGCAGAGCCAGCCTTGAAACTATCGGTGCCGCTGGATGTCGATATCGGAACCGGCAAGAGTTGGGATGAAGCGCATTAGGTGGTGTTTGGTTTGGGTACGGAAGAGGACACTAGTTATCTGATGACAAATTCAGGATTGAATGTTTAAACCGTGTGTTATGAGTTTTTTGAAACATATCCTTCTTGCCATCTTAGGACTGACGATTTCAAGTTTTTGCGCTGCTGAAACGAAGCAAGTTGGCATCATAGAAATGGAAGGCTTAACTGCGGTTGGTGGGGAACGAAAGTTTTGCAAGGAATGCCCTGTTTTTGTTCGTGTGCCACAGGCACCGGAAGGGTTACGGCGTATAAAATACGTTGCAAAATATGAGCTTACTTGGACAGACTACTTAAAATCTGTCTCGCAAGGCAAATGTACGATGCCTGGAAATCTGACTTATTCCCTTGAGGCAGACCCAATAACGATCAAACAGCTGGATATTAGATGGACCGTTGTAAGCTTGAATATCCATCAGATGCGTTGCTATGCCGATTGGGTTGCAACGCATGCCGGCTTAAAAGTTGATTTGCCCACGAACGATGAATGGGAGTGGTTTGCTCGTGCAGAATCTGTTGGGAAATATCCATGGGGAGATGACCCTGATCCAGAAAAAGCGATGGTTTATGAAACAAGAAGCCATTCAAGTTTCGGTTTCGCATACGGTTTTGGCTCAACCCAAAAAAACTGGCCTGAGCATTCGGGTGGCCCAGTTGGATTGTTCCCACCCAACAATTTTGGATTGTACGATATAATTGGCCATCATGCAGAGATTACCAAAGATTCCTTCGACGCATTTCAACTTTTTAAGGACAAACTAGGCGTCGAGATGAAGTCCATGAGAGGGAGATTGGCATATCCTCTTTATGGAGGCAGTCATCTCGATCAAATTGAGAAGATCGGGATCAAAAGAACTGGCGGAGCGATAGCGGATTTCGACGGGAAGCTATCGACGACAGCAGCGCTTCGTCTCGTGGCTTATGAGGATCGCCGCTAGTCAAAATAAGAAGCGTAGAGAGATGTCCATCGGCTATTTTCCTAGCGTCCGCTTTCGGGATGTAGCGGACTTTGCTAGTCGTGACGCACGTGGTTTGTTGTGGAGATTGTGAATTGAAACAATTCATCAAAATTGCTTTACTAGTAATGCTCGCTATCGTCGGCTTGATTGGAATAAAGTTGATTTTTTTCCCGCCCGAATTGAGCATGATGCCAATCCCAAAGGACAAGGTGTGTACGGACAGCGCTGCTAAGAATTCCCCAGCTTGTAACTAGGCATGGCCCTTTCTAATGTCCGCTTTCGGGATAAGCGGACCTAGTCGTCACAACGGGCCTTCAATTCCCCGCTTTCCTACAACGTACCATATAGGTTATATCATGGGTCATCTATAACCAATGTGAGAATGCATGATGACCCAACTATCCCCGAACACCCGCCACCGAAACGCTCAATACGCCAACCCCGCGCTGGACACCCGAAAAACAGGGCCGGTTTCTCGAAGCCTTGGCCCGCTGTGGGTCGGTGAAGGCGGCGGCTGCCTTTGTTGGCATGAGCCGGGAGAGTGCGCATCGGTTGCGTGGCCGGACGCAGGACCCAGTGGAATGCAGAGCCTCCCGCGCGGGCGTGGGAAACAGCCCCCTAATCCATCGCCACCATCGGCCTTAGAAGCTCCGGATAGTTATTCCTGACATTCCCGACATCATTAGACACCGGTATCGCGTCAATAGCGCCGGCATAGGGTTTCAGCATCGCGCCCGCTTCGCTCCACTGGTCGGTGAGCCAGCTGTGCACCTGTTCAGGTTCCAGGATCGCTGGCAGGCGATTGTGGATTGGGGCGAAAGCCGGTGTCGCGTCGGTGGTTATGACCGTGTAGGTCGTGCTTTCCAGCACCGGATTATCGGCCCAAAGCCCGGCCAGGATCATCGGCTTGCCATCGCCGCGTTCCACCTTGTGGGCTTGCTTGTGCTTGCCATCGCGTCGCCACTCGTAAAAGCCAGAGACCAGCACCGCACAGCGGCAGGATTTCAGAAGGTTTTTGAAAGATGGTTTTTCTTCCAATGTTTCGGATCTCGCATTGGTCATGGCATATGATCGCTTGGCATCTTTGGCCCAGGTCGGGATCAGGCCCCATTGCATGGGTTTCAAAGCCGCGCGACCGCTTTCCCAGATGCAGACGGGCATGACATGGGTTGGAGCGATGTTGTAATTGGGCTGCAAATTGGATGTCGGCTGAATGATGTTGAGCATTTCACGATATTCAGCCCACGTGAGTTCCTCGCTCGCATATTTGCGCCCACACATAGATGCCCCCCGACACATTTGTGCAAGAGACATAACGACATTTGACATTTTCGGCCAACAGAAAATGGCGATAGAAGATGGCGGCGATGATCTGCCCGATCGGGGCGCCGGATTAGCCCGCTAATCGTTTCGCGAAATTGACTTTACACTATTGTGTAATTTGCAAGCCCCGCTATCTTTCCCACACCATTTATTAGGTAAGTAACGGGGGGAATTATGAAACGGGTTCTAAGTATCGTCGCGGCGTCGTCCATCGCGATTTCCAGCGGCGTTGCCGCGCAGGCAGAACAGGCAGAAGTTGTTGAAACTGCAGTCGAAGAATCGGCTGGAGCAGCGGCGGAAGCAACAGCAGAAGCAGCAACGGAGGCAGCGGCTGTACCGGTCGCCAAAACAGTCACCGTGCCTGCGGACACCATCGTTGTTGTGACCCCGACAGAGGAAATTACATCCAAAAAAATGAAAGAGGGCACTGAGCGCAATTTTCGGGTCGCCGAAGCCGTTGTGAGTGACGGCGTCACTGTTATTCCGCTTAATTCTCCTGTCGTCGGGACAGTATCCTGGCGCACCGGCAAAGGCATTTTTGGTAAATCGGCAAAATTTGAAATCACCTTCGATACAGTGACGGTCGACGGCACGGAATATTCTTTGCGGGGCAAACATCGTCAGGAAGGACGCGGCAATACCGCCGCTGCATTGTTGGTTTCCGGCATCATTACCGGACGTTCAGCGGTGATGGTCCCCGGTCAGCTGGTCAACGCTTTCGTGGAGAAGGACATCACTGTTACCCAATAGGGTGATGTCGTTAAAAGGCTGCGCAAACCTGCGATAATCTACGCCTGATATTCAACGAGCAGTAAACATCATTTTGGCCGTTACCGGACACCTGGTCGCAATTGTCGATGGGTGTCCGGTGATCCAATATAGGCTGTCGGAATGTCGTGAGTGGCGGTCGACAAAAAAGAACCCTGCAGAAACAGGGTTCTTAAGAGGATGCCTTTGGGAGGCGAAGGGACGCGAGTAACGCCCCTTAAAATTCAAATCCAACGGTCACTCCATATTGCCTCGGAGCGATCCCGGTTCCGAAAGTGAACAGGCCGGCTGGTGGCAACATCAGTCGGCCTTTTTTCTGGAATAACGGCAGGCTGCGAAATTTCCGCGAAGATAGAAATAAGGGGCTGTTGCTCCAGAAAAAGCAATCATCTTTGTTACAGGCTATTGCCATTGGTGTATTATGCACATATATCACCTCAATGAATTTGTGGAGACAGTGATGCTAAATTTGCGAGAAGTTACTCATATATACCCCAATGGAACGAAGGCGCTGGACAATGTCACGCTATCCATACCCAAGGGTATGTTTGGGTTGCTGGGTCCGAATGGCGCGGGCAAATCCACCTTGATGCGGACGGTTGCAACCTTGCAAACACCGACAGCCGGAGAGATCCATTTTGGCGATACAGATATTCTGAAAAACCCTGAGAACCTGCGTGAGCGGCTGGGTTATTTGCCGCAGGATTTCGGCGTATACCCTCGCGTTTCCGCTTATGACATGCTGGAGCATATGACGGTTTTGAAAGGCATTGCATCAAAGGCCGATCGCAAGGCGACCGTCGAAACTCTGCTCAATCAGACCAATTTATGGGACGTACGCAAGAAAGCGATAGCCGGTTTTTCTGGCGGTATGCGTCAACGGTTCGGTATTGCGCAGGCGCTGATCGGAAACCCAGAGCTGATCATCGTAGATGAGCCGACAGCTGGCCTTGATCCCGAAGAACGTAACCGGTTTCTCAATCTGCTCGCTGAAATTGGCGAGAATGTTGTCATCATCCTGTCGACTCATATTGTCGAAGATGTTGCTGATCTTTGCCCCAATATGGCGGTCATTGCCAATGGCCGTATTCAGCTCGAAGGAGCGCCGCTGGACCTGATCGGCAAGACCAAAGGCACAATCTGGTCGAAGACGATAAAACGGGAGGAACTGGAGGAATATCGAGCGAAATATGAGGTTATCTCAACCCGTTTGTTCGCTGGTTCCACAATCATCCACATATTAGAGACAAATAATCCCGGTGATGGATTTGCTGCCGTCGAGGGAGGGTTGGAGGATGTCTATTTCTCAACCCTCGCTGCGACCCGCAGAGGCGCCACCAATTCTTCCCAAGCAGCTTAAGCGGAGAGACTATATGTTCGCAAAAATTGCTGCTTTTGAGCTTCGCTATCAGTTTAGAAATCCGGTTTTCTGGGTCGTTTCCATATTATTTTTCTTGCTCACTTTCGGGGCGATGACCGTCGATGGTATTTCGATCGGCAGTGGTGGTAATGTGAATGCCAATAGCCCGGTTGCGATTGTTCAAATTCACCTGATCCTGACATTATTTTTCATGTTCGTGACTACGGCCTTTGTCGCCAATGTGATTGTCCGGGATGATGAAAGCGGCTTCGGACCAATGGTTCGTTCAACCCGTGTGAAGAAGTTTGATTATCTATTTGGCCGCTTTACCGGGGCTTTTATGGCGGCGGCGATCGCATTTTTGACGGTGCCATTTGCCATCTGGCTCGGGTCGCTCATGCCCTGGCTTGACCAAGAAACATTGGGGGCAAACCGGCTGTATTATTATGCCTATGCCTATTTCCTGATGGCGCTGCCAGGTATATTCCTGACGTCCTGCATATTCTTTGCGGTGGCGACACTTACGCGATCGATGATGTACAGTTATTTGGGCGTTATCGTGCTGCTCGTTCTCTATATTGTGTTCAATGTCAGCACGGATAATATGCCCGAGCTGCGCGAATTTACCGGCTATGCTGACCCGTTCGGTTTTGCGACGCTTAACAATGTCATTCGCTATTGGACCGCATCTGAATCCAATAATCTATTGCCTGCGATTGAGGGGGCAATTGTCTGGAACCGATTGATCTGGATCGGTGTCTCTTTCTGTGCGCTTGCACTTGCCTATCGCTGGTTCAGTTTCGCCGACCGCGGTGTTTCAGCGCGCAAGGCAAAACAACAAGCGAAGAAAGCTGCGAAGCTCGCATCTGTTGCACCGCAGACGGTTGATAATCTGCCAGCGACCAGCGAAAATGGCACGGCCTGGAGCCGCCTGGTATCGCGAACCAGTTTTGAAATGACCCAGGTTTTCAAAAGCCCGGCCTTCATCGTGTTGGTTTTGATCGGATTGTTCAATGCCAGCGGCGCTCTGGCTTTCGGCAATGAGATTTACGGCACGCCTGCTCGGCCACTTACCTTTACGCTGTTGCTGACCCTGATGGGTTCCTTTGGGATTATCCCCGTCATCATCGCCATCTACTATGCGGGAGAGCTGGTGTGGCGCGATCGTGATCGGAAGATGCACGAGATTATCGATTCTACGCCTTTGCCCAACTGGGCCTATATGGTGCCCAAAACGATTGCCGTGTCTCTCGTCCTTTTTGCCACTTTGCTCATTTCCGTGGTTGCGGCGGTTCTGATCCAGTTGGTGCGCGGTTTCACCGACATTGCTTTGGACCAGTATTTCCTTTGGTACCTGCTGCCATGGGGTGTCGACATGATCATTCTGGCTGTTCTGGCTGTATTTGTTCAGGCGTTGAGCCCGAACAAATATATTGGTTGGGGCATCATGGTCATCTATCTGGTGGCCTCGATAACCATGGCAAATATTGGTTTTGAACATCCGCTCTATCTCTATGGGGATGCGGCGCCGACACCTCTATTCTCTGACCTCAATGGCAATGAGGTAAATGGTGCTGTCGGATGGTGGTTACGTCTTTATTGGGGTGCTTTTGCCATCATATTGGTGACCTTGGCCCATTTGTTGTGGCGCCGTGGCACGGAGACCAGCCTGATGCCGCGCTTGCGTCAATTACCAGGCCGCATGAAAAGCGTAGCCGGATTGATCATCGCGGGGGCAGCTGTCACTGCAGCGGCCAGCGGCGCTTATATCTTCCAAAACACGAACGTGAAAAATCAATATGTCACGCAGGATGATCAAGAAAAGCAGCTAGCGGATTATGAGAAAAAATATCTCAAATATGAAACGCTGAAACAGCCATCATTCACGGATTTCAAACTGAACGTCGACATCTATCCGCAAGAGCGGATCATGAAGGCAGCGGGTTCGATCGGGATAGTCAACGACACTGGCGCTCCGGTCGAGGTGCTGCATGTCCGCTTTCCCGACCCTAATGTGAAGATCGAAGCGGTTGAAATTCCGAACGCGACGCTGGAAATGAATGACGAGGCGCTGAAATACCGGATATATCGTCTCGATACACCAATGGCGACAGACGAGCAGCGGACAATCCGTTTTAAATCGTCACGATCACAGCGTGGTTTCAAAGCCAGCGGTAATGATACCCGTCTGGTCAAGAACGGTACGTTCCTCAACAATAGCGAGTTCGCCCCACAGTTGGGAATGAACCGCAGCGGCCTGTTGTCGGATCGGCAAACCCGGAGGGAATATGATCTGCCGTCTGAACTGCGTCTGCCGAAGCTGGAAGATGATTCTGCGCGCGAGAAAAACTATGTCGGTAACGCCGACTGGGTGATGTCGGACATTACAGTCAGTACGAGCAAGGAACAGACACCGGTTGCGCCAGGCAGCAAGGTTTCGGATGAGGTGAAAGGGGACCGGCGCATCGCACGGTTCGTTTCGGAAAATCCGATTCTGTCTTTCTTCTCTATCCAGTCCGCCGAATATGCCGTGAAGAAGCGGACGGCAGATGGCGTGGATATGGCGGTCTACTATCATCCGACACATGATTATAATGTCGATACAATGCTGGATGCGACCGAAACATCACTGGCCTATTTCAAGAGAAATTTCGGACCTTATCAGTTTGATTATGCACGGATTATCGAGTTCCCAGGCTATCAAACCTTTGCTCAGGCTTTTGCCGGCACCATACCGTTTTCTGAGAGGATCGGTTTTATCGCCGATAATAGCGATCCTGATGAGATCGATTATGTGACCTACGTGACGGCGCATGAATTTGGCCATCAATATTGGGCGCATCAGCTGATCAGTGCCGATCAACAGGGTGGCACCATGCTGGTCGAAACCATGGCGCAATATTCCGCATTGATGGTGATGAAAGAAATATATGGCGAGGATAAAATTCGCCGCTTCCTGAAATATGAGCTGGACCGCTACCTAAGCGCACGTGGCAGTGAGGCGATTGAAGAACTGCCGCTTAACCGGGTCGAGAACCAGGGCTATATCCATTATCGCAAAGGCGCGGTGGTGATGTATCTGCTGCAGGATCGGCTGGGCGAAGACCGGGTCAATGTCATGTTGGCAAACCTGCTCGATCGTTATCGCTTCAAGAGCCAGCCTTATGCCAATTCCTATGACCTGGTGGATGGCTTCAAGTCGCTCGCTCGCAATGAAGCGGAACGTCAATTGATCAGTGATCTGCTCGAAAAAATCACCATTTACGATATGAAAGTCGATGAGGCGACCATGCGTAAGCTGGGCGATGGCAGGTACGAAACGACCCTGACCATTTCTGCCGAGAAATATTATGCCGACGGCCAAGGCAAGGAAACAAAGGCTAAGCTGTCTGACGAGATCGAGGTAGGTCTGTTCACAGCACGACCTGGTCTGGGGGCATTTGGTAAGGAAGACGTGATTTCCATGGAGCGCAAGCTGATAGAATCCGGGAAACAGGTCATCAAAATAATGTCATCCAAAAAACCGGAATTTGTGGGTATCGATCCCTACAACAAATATATTGATCGCAATGGCGATGACAATGTGATCGCGGTTTCGGAATCTTAAGGCGCTACCAAGCACCATAGTTATCCGAAATCGTCGATACGAAAAGCGCTATTGCCCGAAGCCAATGTCCTGCGCGCGTCGTACCGCCTCTTTTGCTGCGGCTAGCAACGCGCCGGATTTCGCCTCGCATTCTCGCTGTTCATAGGCTGGATCGCTATCCGCCACGATCCCCGCGCCAGCTTGCACATGGAGCATGCCGTCTTTGACAATACCGGTGCGCAAAACGATGCAGCTGTCCATGCTGCCATCGGGTGAAAAATATCCGACACCGCCCGCATAGGCACCGCGGGTTTCAGGCTCCAGTTCAGCGATGATTTCACAGGCACGGACCTTTGGCGCGCCGCTCACTGTTCCGGCGGGGAAGCCGGCAAACAAAGCATCAAGTGCATCCTTGTCCGGCGCCAATTGGCCGACGACGTTGGAAACAATATGCATGACGTGGCTGTAAAACTCGACCGTATAGCTGTCGGTCACTTCCACACTATTGGCGGCGCTGACCCGGCCAACATCATTGCGGCCGAGGTCCAACAGCATCAGATGCTCGGCACGTTCCTTGGGGTCAGCAAGCAAGCTCGTACGATTGGCTTTATCTTCTGCCGCATTGGCTCCGCGTGGGCGGGTTCCGGCAATGGGACGAATGGTAACCTCTCCGTCGCGGGCACGCACCAATATTTCGGGACTGGATCCGATCAAGGCAAAGCCTGGCAGGTCCAGAAAAAACAGGAAAGGGGACGGGTTAATCCGCCGGAGCGCACGATAAAGCTCCACTGGCGGCAAAGCAAAAGGCGCCGTGAATCGCTGTGCCAATACGACCTGAAAAATATCGCCCGACTGGATATAGTCCTTGGCGCTGAGCACCATATTTTCATATTGATCGGGCGCCAGCTTCGGTTGGAATGCAAGATCGTCAGGACTGCCAATATCCTGCTCGACATTTGCTGTCGGGACGGGCGCGGCAATTTGTCGCTCGACTTCATCCAGCCGTTCTTCTGCGCGCGCTATCTTGCTGTCCGCATCGCCAGAGGTTTCAGGCCAAACCGGAGCAACGAGGAACATCTCGTCCGCTAAGCGATCAAAGATTACGATGATGGTGGGACGAACGAACAGCATGTCCGGCAAATCCAATTCGGATTGTGCTGCTCGTGGCAGCTTTTCAACCAATCCGATCGTTTCATAGCCGAAATAGCCGACCAGACAGGCCAGTGCTCGCGGCAACCCCTCTGGAACATCCATCTGACAACGTGTGACCAGCGTGCGTAGTGCATCAAGACTATTGGCCGCTTCCGGTTCAAAAGCTTCGCGATCGGTCAGCCAGTGCGGATTGATCTCGGCCTTCTCGCCATCGGCGCGAAACACAAGATCAGGGGCAAGGCCGATCAGGCTATGCCGTCCGCGGGTTTCTCCGCCTTCCACGGATTCGAGCAGAAAATCGCCACGTTCTGCTTCCATGAGCTTGAGCGCTGCAGAAACCGGAGTGTCGGTATCCGCGACCTGCTTGCGCCAGACCAGCGCGGGCTTGCCTGATGCCAACGCTTTTTGGGCAGCTTCAATGCCAAAGCTTTCCGGCATCAGTCGAAAGGCAGACAAATGACAGACATTTAGTTGCGGCCTGTCAGTTGGTTTTTCAGGGCCGCGAGAGCATCTTCATTCCGTTCAACACCGACATCCTGTTTCATCGCGTTGATAAATTGTTCGGTATATTCGTTGCCGAATACCTGTTTGAATTGTCCCCGCGTGGCGTTCAGCAAATCTGTACGTTCAGAGGCATCGCCGCGATTAATTTTGTTGAGATTGACGACAAACCAACCTTGATCTTGTGGTGCTTTCAGCGTTTTTGCGGTATTCTCGGCCATGCTGAACATCAGCGTCAAAGGCGGTGGTACCTGTCCTTGCTGGCTCTGTCTGGCAAGATCAGCCCGTGTACTGTTCACATTCTCGATATTGGGCAGGCTTACTTTTGCATTGGCGACCGCTTTGGAAAGGGCAGTGCCGCTGCCCACTTCCTTGGCAATCTGATCGGCGATGGTCTTTGCCTTTTTGGAGCCTTCATCAAGTAGATAGTCCCGTGTGACGATGGGTTTGATCTTGTTGAGCGGAGGCGGAGCGGCTTCCGTTATGTTGGTCACGTCCAGGATCGCATATTGCTGTCCGGGAATAATCTCCACAACTTGCGGATCGGAATCCTCCTCCAGCGAAAAGGCGACGGGAAGAATCCGCTGCATTTCGGGTATGGGGCGATAATTCTGATCTTCCGGATTTTGCCCATTGGCCAGCAAGGCAGGCGTGGACTCAATCTTGAGTTCCTCTGCATTGGCAACATCTTCGAATGAAGATCCGCCTGCAAATTCATCCTCCATCGACACGGTCAGAGTAGCCATTGCCTCGTCAATTTTTTCGCGCGTCAGTTCGGCAACGATCGTTGCTCGAACCTGATCCAGCGTCTGGGCTGGAACTTTGGTAACCTCATTGATCTTGGCTATATGCCAGCCGAGCGCGCTTTGCGCTGGCGCAGAAACGCCGCCTGATGATGCGGAAAAGACAGCATCTGCGACAGCTTGCGAGGCCGTTCCAGCCAGGGCCGATTTGTTGACCGATCCAACTTCCGCCACCGAAAGTCCGACAGATTGTGCGGCAGCGGCGATGGAGTCTCCTCCTGAGATCTTGTCTGCAAGGGCCTGCGCTGCCGCTTGTGTGGGCAGGATGACCTGATCGATATTGCGGGTTTCGCTCGCCGCATATTTTGCTTTGTCGAGATTAAACTGACCCTGAATTTCTTGCTCAGTCGGTTGCACTTTGTCGTTGAACCGCTCTTTAGAGAACAGGGCATAGCTGATGGTTCGCCGCTCCGGGATGGTATAGCGGGAGGCATTTTTGCTATAAAAAGCCGCTAGCGCCGTGTCCGCAGGTGTCGTGTTTTCGATGAAGGCAGCAGAAGGTACGATGGCGATTTGGCCCTGACGCGCTTCAAGCAACAGGGATGCATAGGGCGTTACCAGATTTTGCGGCACGGCCGCACCAAATCCAGCAACTGGCAGCAGCTGATCAGCCAGCAAGTTGCGGGTAAAATCATCACGCAATTGCTGTTCTTTGATGCCTTGCTGTTGCAGTGCGCGGCGGAAATTTTCTTCGCTAAACTGCCCGTCCGCTCCTTGGAAAGACGGTATGCTGGCAATTTCACCATCAACCAGCCGTTTGCCCGCCGTCATGCCATATTTATTACCAAATGCCGCAATCGAAAAACTATTGATTAGCCGGTCCAATATGCCATCAAACCCACCGCCTTCGATATAGGTTCTGAGATCCAGTCCGGTATTTTCCCGCTGTTCTGCACGAAAGGCATTGTTGACCGATTGACTGAGCTCAGAGGTCGATAATTTGGAATCGCCAACCTGTGCCGCCGTTCCAGACCCGGTCACACCGCCAAAGGCGCCAGACCCGGTCACATCGGCAGAAGCGAAGGCAATCGCGATCAGTGCGACAAAGCACATTGTAAGAAACAGGCCAATTTTGGAGGCGAAGATATTGCGGAAAAATGTAATCATGAGAATATTGCAATTCTGTTAGGGCAAATAGGTTTTCCGATGCTTTAGGCGGCTTGTGTTTTTCGTTCAAGCAAAAGGGCGCAGGAAGCCGGTCAAAAGGCTTTTTTCCGAAAGCCGTTTGGCAGGCGTGTCGGAATTTGTTAGCGGAGCGTAAAACATTAACAACGGGCGGAGTGAAAATGGCAAATCGCAAATATATTGTCGGCAACTGGAAGATGAACGGCCTGAATGATCAATTGTCAGACATTGCTGATATTGCTTCGATCGCAGCGAACCATCCGTCAGTTGATGCCGCCATCTGTCCGCCGGTTACGCTGATAGCTTCTGCAGTCTCTCAAAACGCCGCTTTTTCAATTGGTGCGCAGGACTGCCATTTCAACGAAAAAGGTGCGCATACGGGCTGCGTTTCGGCCGCGATGATCAAACAGGCCGGGGCAAGTTTCTCAATCCTCGGCCATAGTGAACGCCGCGCTGACCAGCACGAAACCGACGCCGATGTTAAAGCCAAAGCAGAAGCGGTGCATGCTAACGGATTGGGCGCGATCATTTGTGTCGGGGAAACGGAAGAAGAGCGCGATGCCGGTCAGGCGGTCGATGTAGTTTGCGGTCAACTCCAAGGGTCTTTTCCTAATGGGGCGGACGCGAAATGGCTCACCATTGCTTATGAGCCCGTTTGGGCAATCGGCACTGGCCGGGTGCCTGAAGCGGCTGATGTTGAAGAGATGCACGCTGCCATTCGCCAAAAACTGGGTGAACTCATGGGCGACGGCGCCGATGCCGTTCGTATCCTATATGGCGGTTCAATGAACGGCGGCAATGCTGCCGAATTGTTGGCGGTTCCCAATGTCGATGGCGGCCTGGTTGGCGGTGCTAGCCTGACAGCAGAGAAATTTGGACCGATTATCGAGGCTGCTGCCGCAAGTTAATGGTCAAAACGCCGGATCTGCCCCAAGATATCATAAGCGAAATCATCGAAATGGCGCTGAGTGACCATGTGCCCTTTGATACCATCCGCACGCTTCATGGGGTGAGCCCTGATGAAGTGAAGGCGATTATGCGATCGAACCTGAAAACCGGCAGTTATCGGGCGTGGCGCAAACGCGTTCGAGATTTTGGGGATCGCCGGGCAATTTATAAATAGACTGACCGCACAAGAGAAAACGATCCCGCACGAACAACCATGCGGGATCGTTAAGAGATATTTATTTTACGCAATATTTGCCGGATGCTTTCAATCCGCTGGGGCAGGAGCCGATTTTGGCAATCTCCGCTGCGTCACCAGAACCGGATACGATTTTTGGGTGCCAGATAGAGCTTGTGTTCCGGGCCGACATTGAAGGCTTTATACCAGCTGTCCATATTCCGCACGACGCCATTAACCCGGTAGGGATGGGGTGAGTGAAAGCTGCGGACGAGTTCTTCGCGCAGTCCCTTTTCGCTGTAAACCGCCCGATGTGCCTGGGCCCATCCCATGAAAAAGCGCTGATAACCGGTATAACCATCGCGTTTTTCATCTAGCGACAGCGCCTGCTTCTTGGCAAAAATCTCATAGGCGCGCAGGGCGATAGATACGCCAATCAGGTCTCCCATATTCTCGCCCACCGTTTGTGCACCATTGATCGGTGTATCAGGCAGCGGCTCGAACGCACTATATTGGTCGGACAAAGCTTTGACTCGTTTTGCATATTCTGCGCGCGTATTTTCGCTCCACCAGTCGCGGGCCTGTCCTTTGGCATCAAAACCGGATCCTTGATCATCAAAGCCATGACCCATTTCATGGCCAATAATCGCTCCAATCGCGCCGAAATTGACAGCGGGATCGGCATCAGGATTGAAAAACGGCGGTTGCAAGATTCCGGCAGGAAAGGTGATGCGGTTCAGTTGCGGGCTGAACGATGCATCGACTGTTTGCGCATTCATCCACCATTTTCCCGCTGGATAGGGGCCGCCGAGCAGCGCGCGCTCTTGCTGCCAATTCTGATCCAATATCCGTTTGTAATTGCCAACCGGATCATCAGCACGGATGACGAGGCCAACGCGGTCATTCCATTTCCCAGGATAGCCGACGGCTAGTTCCATTTTGGAAATCTTGGCCAGAGCCTCGCGCCGGGTGGGTTCATCCATCCAGCTTGCCTCGCCAAGCTTGTCAACAAAGGCCGATCGCAGATAGCCGACCAATTCTTCCATTTGTGCGCGGTAGCTTTCGGGGAAATGGCGCTCTGCATATATTTGTCCAATCTGCTGCCCGAGTTGCCGATTGGCATAGCGTACCGCTCTTTTTTCAAGCGGGGAGGGCGATTTGACGCCCCGTAAGGTGGTCGCATAGAAGGAGAACCATTCCTCTGTCACCGCCGTGGGAAGCAAGTCCTTGTGGGTCTTGATCCAGTGATAGCTGAGATAATCGCGCCATGTTTCCACGGGTATTTGCCGAAACAGTTTTGCGGACGCTTGAATGGCAGTGTCGGTGCCGAGGTTGATGGTCGGCGTATCATTCACGCCGCGGGCGGTCAGGAAAACTGTCCAGGGAAAGCCCGGCGCAAAGCTCTCCAGCTCGGATCGCGGCATGACGTTGATATTCGCGGTGCGCTGGCGCAGCTTCTCCTGATCCCAGCTGCGTTCCGCCAGATCTGTTTCGAGCGCCATGACCGCTTCGGCCCGATTGCGTGCTTGTTCAAATCCGGCAATTTTGAACATATTCTCAATATGATCGACATAAGCGGCTCGGTTTGCCGGATAGGGCGCGTCTTCGCTGATATAGTGCGTTTTGGTCGGCAAGCCGAGCATGCCCTGGCTGAACGAAATCTGATCAAGATATATGATATGCTGGGACGGGTTTTCTGGATTGAGCCAGGCTATGACGCTGGAGATAGAATGGGCGCGTGGGTCCGCCATCCAGCGAGCAATATCTTCATGGCTCGTGGCGGATTGTATAGCGTCAAGATCCGTCTGGATGGGGGTAAGGCCTTTGTTGTCGATACTGGTCCGGTCAGTAAATGCACGGTAAAGATCGCCAATCCGTTGGAGCGGCGTATTGTCGGGCGCTGATGCAGAAATGGCGTCATCAATTATGCTTTGTGTAAATGCATTGGTATCGGCTGCGAGTGCGTTAAACGCGCTCCATCTGGCGCGGCCAGCGGGTGGTTCGGTCTTATCCAGCCATCGACCGTTCATATGACGGAAAAAATCATCACCAGCTTTTGTAGAGTGATCGATATTGTCCAGGCCTATGCCCCAAGCCCCAAAGGACGTTTTGGGATGGTCTTTTTCGCTCGATACCCGTTCAACGCCATTTGATGACGAAGATGCCAGCGCGATATGGGATTGCGGCAGTGCAATGAGGGCAGAGGAAAGAAAAAGAGCGGGGAAGATTTTCATGAAGGAAGCCTTTGCAACGGGATACAAATACTGGTTTCGCCAGATACCAATCGCGACAAGGTTGTAAAGTATCGCAATGGTACTGCTCGATGAACCTTGATTAGCTATCGACAAACTACATCTGTAGTCAATGATAAAAGGCGATTGAAATGCGCTTTCCTACAGATGACTTTGTAGCCTATATATTATCTTCAGCTTTATTCTTTGAAAGACGTGAGTAAGATGGTGAGGAAAGCTTCATAAATATATATAAAATAACAGTTATAACTGGATATGTGGTTCAAAAGAGGCAGTGTGAATTGTGTGAACTTTGGATTGATCAAGCTGCGGAACGGATCACCCATAGACACTGTGCACTTTGTGAACTTCGCCCAGAATTATCAATCCGAGAATATCGCACAAGGCCGGCTTTCGGTTCGTGATCGGTGGCATCTGTCAAAATGGATATTTGAAGCGGCGTTTCGCCAGCCATTTTTCTGATTGGGAGCGGGAAGCGCGCGTTGCATCACCGCTTGAACTTGTACTGACCAATCGCTATGTGCGCTGCTCATTATTAATCGATTATGTTCGGATTTAGATATGTTTCTGTTTCTCACCGTTGTTCAAGCGATTGTCGCAGCCGCTCTTGTCGGCGTTATATTGATGCAGCGGTCAGAAGGCGGCGGCCTTGGTGTAGGTGGCAGCCCATCAGGTATGATGTCGGCGCGCGGCGCGGCTGATCTGCTCACCCGGACGACGACGGTACTGGCGGTGCTGTTTGTGGCATTGTCGATTTCGCTGGCCTTTTTGGCGGCCTCCGAAGGCCAGCCTTCTACAATTGATCAATCACTAGAGCGTGATACCAGCATTCCTGCGGCGCCCGCTGCGCCTGCTGATGCTGTTCCATTGGTCGGTGATGATCCGTTGGCGGCCGCTGCGGCGCAAGCCGAAGGCGCGGAAGATGAAGCGCCAGCTGCAACGGATAGTGCGGTTCCGCTCGATCAATAATCCATCCTTTTCGATGGCTATGCGCAATTGCGCGTAAAATTTGGTACCGATTGAAAATAAATTTCGCTTTTTCGGATTCGCACGCTTGCCAATTCGGTTCGACTAGCCTTAAGCCTTTCCTCCCATGGCGCGATATATTTTTATTACCGGCGGTGTGGTTTCCTCACTTGGCAAAGGTCTCATGGCAGCGAGCCTCGGCGCGCTTCTGCAAGCTCGTGGATATTCGGTACGGATCCGCAAACTGGACCCATATTTGAATGTCGATCCCGGGACGATGTCTCCTTACCAGCATGGTGAAGTCTATGTGACGGACGACGGCGCAGAGACAGATCTGGACTTGGGCCATTATGAGCGATTTACCGGTGTTCCTTCCCTTCAGTCGGACAATGTTACGTCAGGGCGGATATATCAGTCGATCATCAACAAGGAACGCCGTGGTGACTATCTCGGTGCTACAGTTCAGGTGATTCCCCATGTGACGGACGCGATACAGGAATTTGCGCAAGACCAACTCGATGGCATTGACTTTGTGCTTTGCGAAATTGGTGGGACGGTCGGCGATATCGAAAGCCTGCCATTTATCGAGGCGATTCGGCAGCTGCGAAACAAAGTTGGCCGCGCCAATGCGATCTCCGTACATGTGACGCTGGTGCCCTATATTGCGGCTGCTGGCGAGCTGAAGACAAAACCGACTCAGCACAGCGTGAGGGAACTGACGTCTTTGGGAATTCAACCCGATATATTACTCTGTCGCTGCGAACATGATTTGCCGGATGGAGAACGCGCCAAAATCGCGCAATTCTGTAATGTTCGGAAAGAGGCCGTGATCCCCGCTCTGGACGCGAGCAGCATTTATAACGTGCCGCTACAATATCATGAGCAGGGCCTTGATAGCGAAGTCCTGAACGCTTTCGGAATTATCAACGCCCCGGATCCCGATCTGTCGCGATGGACGGATGTGATGGAGCGGATTGATAATCCTGAAGGAGAGGTGATTGTTGGGGTTGTCGGAAAATATGTTGGTTTGCAGGATGCTTATAAGTCGCTGCAAGAAGCACTTTTCCATGGCGGCCTCGCAAATCGGGTGAAAGTACAGGTGCGCTGGCTGGATGCTGAGCTTTTTGAGGATGAAAGCGATTTGGCGGCGAATCTCGAACCGCTGCATGCGATTCTCGTTCCTGGCGGCTTTGGCGAGCGGGGAAGTGAAGGCAAGATCGGATCCGTGCGATTCGCACGAGAACATGATGTTCCGTTTTTTGGCATCTGTCTGGGTATGCAAATGGCATGTGTTGAAGCGGCGCGCAATTTGGCGGGAATCGATGCTGCCTCGACCACTGAATTTGGTGAAACAGCCGAACCTATTGTTGGTTTAATCACCGAGTGGATGACTGAGGAAGGCCTGCAAAAGCGCGAGTCGGGTGGTGATCTAGGCGGAACCATGCGACTTGGCGCTTACGAAGCGCGTTTGCAGCAAGGCTCGAAAGTCAGCGAAATCTATGGTTCCGACACGATCAGCGAACGCCATCGCCACCGCTATGAGGTCAACAAGGGCTATGTGGAACGGCTTGAGAAGACCGGGCTGATATTCTCTGGAATGTCGCCAGATGGTGAGTTGCCGGAGATTGTCGAGCGCCCTGACCATAGCTGGTTTGTTGGCGTACAATATCATCCGGAGCTCAAGAGCAAACCCTTTGATCCGCATCCACTTTTTGCTTCGTTTATCGCTGCAGCGGTAAAACAAAGCCGACTTGTCTAATTTATCCAATCCTTTTTACACCAAGTGACTATTGTCACATCCAAGCAATGAAAACTGGTTATCAATCAGTTAACCGATGCAAGCGATTGGGGATGGGACGAGTTTAGTGAAAGCCGAAGAACTTGCAGGCATATTGGCCGAGCACAGTCTGTTCTCGGATTGTGACGAAGCCGAATTGGCAGATTTGATATTGCGCGGACATTTCGTGCAATATGACAAAGGGGATGATTTGATCATGCAGGGCGATCCTGGCGACTCATTACTGATATTATTATCGGGCAATGCGCGAACCAGTTTGATCGCCAGCAATGGCCATGAAATTGTTCTGGATTATGCCGAGCCAGGCCAGGTTTTGGGCGAGATTGCGCTGCTTGATGGTGGTGAGCGAACGGCCAGTGTGACGGCGATTGAGCCGACCACAGCTTTGACGATTACACGTGCTGCTTTCGAAGAAATTTTGAAAAAGCACAAAAATATGGCATTACGGCTACTTAAGGTCATGGCAAACCGCATTAGAACGGCAAATACCATGATTGAGGGAGACAGGGCCTATACATCTGGGCCCAGGCTAGCGCGCTATCTTTTGAGACTATCTGTCGTCGGCGCAGAAGAGGGGCGATTAAAGCTGGATTTGAGTCAAAGCGAGCTTGGCAACTTTGCCGGGATGTCGCGGGAACATATTAACAGGCAACTTTCAACCTGGTCAGAAGATGGCATTGTTTCGGTTGAAAGTGGGAAAGTACGGATTTTGAATCACGCTGTCCTTTCCAATATTGCCAATGCGGATTCTTGAATGAAGTTGGCCATTTGCGACCCGGGCTAATTTCGTCAAGAGTGACACCACGCGGGTGTCAGGGGCAGTCGGATCCTCATCTGGCTGCCCCATTTTTTCTCCAAAGCTGAGAATCAAAAAAGGCAGCCAAAGCGAATTGGCTGCCTTCCGTTACTCGAATGATCGGCGCTTAAGCGGCTTTGTCACTCGATTTGTCAGATTTATGGTCGATCTGTGTGACATTGTCGCCAGCGTTGATAGCGATTTTCTGAGGCTTCATCGCATCGGGAATTTCGCGCACCAAATCGATGACAAGCAGACCATCGCTCAATGCCGCATTGTCTACGCGGACGAAATCAGCAAGCTCAAAGCGTCGTTCAAAATTGCGATTCGCTATTCCCATATGGAGGAACTGCTTTCCCTCATTTTCATCAGAGCCTTTGTTACCGGCCACGAGCAGTAAATTTTGCTGTGCCGTAATTTCTATTTCATCATCTTTAAAACCAGCGACGGCCAGTGTGATCCGGTAATGGTCTTCGCCGCTGCGTTCGATGTTAAAAGGGGGATAATTTTCAGATTGCTGTGCTCGGCTATTATTCTCGAGCAAATCAAAAAGCCGGTCAAAACCAACAGTTGAGCGGCGATAGGGGGTAAAATCAAAACGGTTCATATCTTTATCCTCAGTTGAGCAATTAAAATGTTGGACCCTTGCGGCGTCCGGTTTTGTGATGCGAAACCCAAGAAAGGCGTCTCGCTCCATCAAGATATTATCAGAATTTACGATTTCAAGAGGTTCAAAATATCGAGAAAAGCGGTTGAAACAAAAACGCCCGGAGCCATTTCTGACTCCGGGCGAAAATGGTGACGATAATATCGTCCCCCTGTTTTCCTGTCTTATTCGACGCCGTTTGTCCCCCAACATTCGGCGGAACCAGAAAGGATCCCTGAACCATGACCTTTACGCGGTGATTGATTCTGTCACTATCTGTGATCGCGATGACCGCTATTGTCATGCAATTTTTCACAAATGTGCAATATTGGTTCAGGCTTGTGTCATAATAGCAACAGCATTTTAACCAGTATCGCTCTTGCCTGTGGCGCTTCGCGACCGTAAAGCCACAATAGTTTTTGAGGAAGATCAAACTCCTATGCTCCTATCCCGTTATGAATGGGTCATCGCAAAACGTTATCTTCTGCCTGGCAAAGGTGAGGGCTTTATTTTTCTCGTGGCCAGCATCAGTCTGGTCGCGGTCATGCTTGGCGTTGCTGCACTGATCGTTGTGATGAGCGTAATGAACGGCTTTCGAGCCGAACTATTCGACAAAATTGTCGGGCTGAATGGCCACGCCGTGATTCAGGGCTATGGTGGGCGGTTGCCTGATTGGCGTGATTTGCTTGAAGATGTGAGGGAAACGGACGGTGTAGTGTCGGCTTCTCCTTTGATAGAGCAGCCACTATTAACAACCTTCAATGGGCGCGTAGAAGCCATTTTGGTCCGGGGCATGCTTGTTCCCGATATTCTCGAGAACGAGACACTTGAAGGAAAGACCGTAGCGGGTGATTTGGCCCGATTGGAGCCGGATTCCGGCCGTGTTGCGATCGGTAGCCGATTGGCCACCACATTGGGGGCTCAACTTGGTAGCCAGATCACAGTGATCAACCCGCAAGGCCGCACGACACCTTTTGGAACCGTGCCGCGCGAAATTTCTTATGAAGTAACCGCGATATTTGAAGTTGGTGTATATGATTACGACAAAGCATTTGTAGTCATGCCGATGGAAGATGCGCAGACACTTATGCTTTTGGGTGATCAAATCGGAATGATTGAGATCAAGACCAATGACGCCGATAATGTCGCGGAAATCATCGCACCACTCTATCCCAAAGTCGTGGATCGAGCGGTCATCACCGACTGGAAATCAATGAATGCGTCGCTGTTCGAAACGCTGCAAATTGAGCGCGTGGTGATGTTTGTGATCCTCTCAATTATCATATTGGTGGCGGTGTTTAACATCCTGTCATCGCTGATCATGCTGGTTCGCGCCAAAACCCGGGATATCGCGATATTACGAACCATGGGGGCATCACGCGCATCGCTGACCAGAATTTTTGTCACTGTCGGGACATCAATTGGTGCATTAGGCATCGCCGCTGGCATCGTCTTGGGGCTGATTGCTATCCATTTCCGGCAGAATGTTGTGAATTTTGTGCAATTGATCACTGGGCAAAATCTGTGGGACCCATCCATCCGCTTTTTAACCGAATTGCCCGCAAGAACAGATCCGATGGAGGTATTGGGCATAGCGATGCTGGCACTTTTATTCAGTTTCCTTGCGACCCTCTATCCCGCCTATAAGGCCGCGAGCACAGATCCGGTTCAGGTGCTGCGCTATGAATGATCTGGGAAATAAAGTTGTTGAACTGCGCGACGTAAAGCGCAGTTTTAAGCAAGGAGATGTGCAGATCGACGTGCTTCGAGGCGTTAATCTGGATATCCGATCCAATGAAATTGTTGCGCTGTTGGGACCGTCTGGTTCGGGAAAGTCGACATTGTTGCAAGCTGTTGGCTTGCTTGAGGGCGGTTTTGAGGGATCCATCAAGCTTGATGGTGAGGAAACGGCTCAAATGTCGGCAAGTGGACACACGCGAATTCGACGGGAATTGCTCGGCTTCGTCTATCAGTTTCACCATTTGCTCCCTGATTTTTCAGCAGAAGAAAATGTGGTTATGCCGCAACTCATTGCCGGGACATCGCAAGCAGCCGCTGAAGAGCGGGCAGAATCCCTGCTTCGTAGTTTGGGACTTGGTGAGCGACTGGATCACAAACCCAGCAAATTGTCAGGCGGTGAGCAGCAACGCGTAGCGGTGGCGCGAGCGCTGGCCAATGCGCCCAAGCTGGTGCTGGCCGATGAACCCACGGGCAATCTTGATGAAACAACGGCAGATATTGTGCTGGCCGAACTGATGGCGCTGGTTCGCGAAGAAGGTAGCGCTGCACTTATCGCAACCCATAATGAGCGTTTGGCTGCGAAGATGGACCGGGTTGTCAGGCTTCATGACGGATTATTAAGCTAGCGTTTTCAAAGTGAAACAAGATAGACTTTGACATTTAGCGGGCGACTATCAATCTGATATCCATTATGGGGACAAAATTGCAAAGAACGGGGCGAATCTATGCAAATCACAGAGTTTGAAGTTAAGCAGGCAGATGGTTCGATGTCGGACTTGTCCAAATATAAGGGCAAGGTTCTACTCATCGTAAACACAGCCTCGAAATGCGGTTTTACGCCGCAATATGAAGGGCTGGAAAGCCTGTATAAGAAATATGCCGACAAGGGTTTGGAAATATTGGCTTTTCCCTGCAATCAATTTGGCCATCAAGAACCAGGTGACGCAGAAGAAATAAAGAATTTCTGTACCTTAAACTATGATGTGAGCTTTCCCTTGATGGGAAAGATTGATGTAAACGGCAAAGATGCGGATCCCTTGTGGGAGCATTTGAAATCCGAAAAATCTGGTCTGCTGGGATCACGAATCAAATGGAATTTCACTAAATTCATTGTCGATCGTGACGGAAATGTGGTTGCGCGGCATGGCCCGGCGGTCAAGCCCGAGCAGCTGAGGAGCGAGATCGAAGCGCTGCTCTAGCAAAATTCTCAACTAGTTGTGGAAAACCGGTCGATAGCTCGCATCGCTATGATCTGGCCGTGGTCAAAGCTATTTTCCTGCGCTAGAGTTTAGGCATGTCACAGACACCGTTCGTCCATCTGCGTGCTTTTTCGGCCTATACTATTTTGGACGGTGCGATGGAGCCAAAGGCGATTGGTGCCGTCGCGAAAGAGCGTGGTTTTCCAGCGATCGCGCTGACGGATCGTATAGGCCTGTTCGCATCAATGGCATTTGATGATGGCTGCCGTGCGAACGGCGTGCAACCGATAACCGGCTGTTTCTTGAGGGTTGCGCGACCCGGCAGCAGCGGAAGCGACAAGCCGGTGCTGGATTGGGTCGCGCTATATGCCCAAGATGAAGACGGCTATGAAAATCTCTGCCGATTGGTTTCGGCTTCTCATTTGGAACGGCCGGCTGAGCTGGATGCGCATATTCCGCTCGAGATGCTTGAGCAACACAACACGGGACTCTTGGCGCTTACCGGAGGCGGCGAAGGCGCCGTAGCGCGATTGCTGGCTGAAGAACAGCAATCCGAAGCGGAAGCCTATCTTTCAAGGCTTCAGCAATATTTCCCGGATCGCCTCTATATCGAATTGTCCCGGCGGGATGACCCTGTCGAAACGGCTGCCGAAGCCGGATTGATAGCATTGGCGATGGACCGCAACATTCCCTTGGTTGCCACCAATCCCAGCTGTTTTGCGGAACCAGATTTCCATGAGGCGCATGATGCGATGAAATGCATTGCAGGATCGGCTTATGTTGAAAATGACGATCGCGATAAACCGTCGCCGCATCTTTGGATAAAAAGCGACCTGGTAATGCAGGATTTGTTCTCTGATCTGCCAGAAGCACTGGAAAATACTTTGGTTGTGGCAAAACGCTGCGCTTATTCTCCGCCACACCGCGATCCGATCTTGCCAAGTCTGGCCGGTGATCTGGCAGGCGAGGCAGAACAGTTGCGCCGCGATGCAACGGCAGGCCTTGAGGCTCGCCTTGCTCATATTGGCGGCATCGAAGGGGCAGAGCGGCAGGCATATTTTGATCGGCTAGATTTCGAAATTGATGTGATCGTCAATATGGGCTTTCCCGGCTATTTCTTGATCGTCGCCGACTTTATAAAATGGGCAAAAGATCACGACATTCCCGTGGGACCTGGGCGTGGTTCCGGCGCCGGTTCGGTGGTTGCGTGGGCACTTACAATTACCGATCTCGATCCGATTAAACTGGGCCTATTGTTTGAGCGTTTCTTGAACCCAGAACGTGTCTCAATGCCAGACTTCGATATCGATTTCTGCGAAACCCGCCGTGGTGAAGTGATCCGCTATGTGCAGGAAAAATATGGAACGGGGCAGGTCGCCCAGATCATTACCTTTGGTAAACTGAAGGCACGCGCGGTTCTGCGAGACGTCGGTCGCGTTCTGCAAATGCCTTATGGCCAGGTTGATCGCTTGACCAAATTGGTGCCCAACCATCCGACTGATCCTTGGGATCTGCAGAGGGCGTTGAACGGCATCTCGGAGTTAGCGCAAGACTATAAGCAGGCTGATGTGAAGCGTCTGTTTGATCTCGCCATGAAATTGGAAGGCTTACCGCGTCACAGTTCAACCCACGCGGCTGGAGTGGTTATTGGCGATAGACCACTGGACCAGCTCGTTCCGCTTTATCGTGATCCCCGGTCAGACCTGCCAGTGACGCAGTTTGACATGAAGTTTGTAGAGCAAGCGGGTCTGGTGAAGTTTGACTTTCTGGGTTTGAAAACGCTTTCCGTCTTGAAAAAGGCCGTAGAACTGCTCGCTGAGCGTAATATTGAAGTCGATCTTTCTACGCTTGCCTGGGACGATCCCAAGGTGTTCGAGTTGCTGCAGCGCGGTGATACAGTCGGTGTATTTCAGCTTGAATCGGAAGGAATGCGCCGGACACTGGCAGCCGTGAAGCCTACGAATTTCGGCGATATCATTGCACTGGTATCGCTCTATCGCCCCGGTCCGATGGACAATATTCCGCTATTTGGCGATCGTAAAAACGGTCGGGCGGAGCTGGCCTATCCTCACCCACTGCTTGAGGACATATTAAAAGAAACTTACGGCATCATCGTTTATCAGGAACAGGTGATGCAAGCGGCGCAGGTCATCGCTGGCTATTCCCTCGGAGAAGCGGACATGCTGCGCCGCGCGATGGGTAAGAAGATCCAGTCAGAAATGGATAAACAGCGCAGCGTGTTTGTTGAGGGCGCCGCCAAAAACGGTGTTGAGAATCAGCAGGCCAATGAATTGTTCGACCTGATCGATAAATTTGCGGGCTACGGCTTTAACAAAAGCCATGCGGCGGCCTACGCCTTGCTGGCCTATCAGACCGCTTGGCTCAAAGCGCATTACCCGCATGAATTCTACGCAGCCTCTATGTGTTTCGATATGCATCAGAGTGACAAGCTCAGTATTTTTGTTGATGACATGAAGCGGTTGGGCGTGACGATATTGCCGCCGTCAATTAACAAAAGCCGCCCCTATTTTGCTGTGGAAGAGCAGGAGGGCTCTCTGCTTGCGGTGCGCTATGCTTTGGCCGGACTGAAAAATGTTGGCGAAAAAGCCATGCAATCGCTCGTCGCTGAGCGGGCAGAGAGCGGGTCGTTCAAATCCATGGATGACTTTGCCAACCGGGTTGATCCTTCCGGTATGAACAAGCGACAGATTGAGAGTCTGGCTGCTGCCGGTGCATTTGATGAGATGGAACCCAATCGCGCGGCGGTTTATGAGGGCGCCGATATGCTCTTGTCTGTTGCCAACAGCGCCGCAGAGGCGAGGAATAGCGGGCAGGGCGGCCTATTTGGTGAAGGCACTGGCGGTGATATGCAGGCGATCCGATTGCCCGCAAATAGCAACTGGAACTTGAGTGAGATCATGGCCCGGGAACGGGATGCTTATGGCTTTTACTTTGCCTCTCATCCGGTCACGCAGTTTCAGGCCGTCACTTCCTCTCATGGAGCGCTGACCTACGCTGCCTTATGTGAAGAAGGGCCGATTGCAGAAGGCCAACGCAAACCAGCGGTAATGGCGGCCTTGATTGAGGGTGTGCGCTGGCGAGAGAGCAAACGCGGCAAACGGTTCGTATTGGTTGATTTGTCGGACAGCAGCGGTCAGTTTTCCGGCAGTTGCTTTGAAGAAGAGCAATGTGAGCTATTGGCAGAAATGGCCAAGGAAGGCAGTTGCGCTCTGCTTAATGTTGAGCTCGACCAGCGCTCTGATGATGAAAGCCCCCGCGTTGCCATTCGGCGTGCGCAGCCGATGGATGGCTTGGAGAAAACGACCCGTACGCGATTGGAACTGGACGTAGTTACTCAAGACGGACTTCAAGAGTTGAAGAATTTTCTCGCTCCATTGTCCGGAGGTAAGAGCGAAATCATCGCGAGTGTCCCGAGCTTTGACGGTGAAGTGGCGCATCTGTGTCTGGGGCGTTCCTTTCAATTAGACGCGCAAGCCGCCGAGACGCTTGGCCATATCGCAGGGCTTGAGAATATCCGTCTGGGCCCCGCTACCGGCTCTCGGCCTGTGCGCCATCGCAATTCCAATTTAAGGCCTAATTTAAGGCTTGTAAGCTGAGCCGTTTCGGTCAAAAAACAACAAGATAATGACACGGAGAGACTAATGGCTGGAGCTATGCAGGGCAGTGCGCTCAAAATCACCAACTTGATTGATCATGCTGCGCGCGAGCATACATCGCGCGAGATCGTAAGCTATTGGGCCGATGGTTCGCTAACCCGCACCAATTGGGGTGAGATTGGCCAGGATGCGCGAAAATTCTCGCAAGCGCTGCAACGGCTCGGCATGAAAAAGGGCGACCGGATTGCAACGATTGCCATGAATCACGCGCACCATCTGATCAGCTGGTACGGTTCGGCTGGCATTGGGGGAATTCTCCACACCGTGAACCCGCGCCTGTTTGAAGAGCAGCTGGTTTACATCATCAATCATGCCGAAGACCGTGTCCTCCTGTTCGACAAGATGTTCACGCCAATCATCGAAATGCTGAAGCCTCAGTTGAAGACAGTCGAGCATTATATCCAGTTTGATGGAGAGAAAGGCGACTATCCGACTTTCCGAGAACTGGTCGATGCCGAAGATGGTGATTTTGACTGGGTTGATGTGGATGAGAATGATCCTTGCGGTCTATGTTATACCAGCGGCACCACTGGCAATCCCAAGGGTGTGCTTTATGAGCATCGCTCCAATGTTCTGCATGCCCTGACCGAAGTGCAGCCGGACATTATGGATCTTGCCACCCGATCCGTGATGTTACCTATCGTGCCGATGTTCCACGCCAATGCCTGGGGGCTGCCCTTTGCTTGTGCGGCGGTCGGCGCAAAAATGGTCTTTTCGGCTAGCAACGAGGCACCGGTTTTGTGGAAACTGATCCGCGAAGAAGGCGTGACCCATAGCGCCGGTGTGCCGACGGTCTGGCTGTCAATGTTTGCTGACATGGACGCCAATGGCGGCGACTATGGCAAGTTGCAGGTGATCACTATTGGTGGTTCGGCCTGTCCGCGTTCGATGATCGAGCGGTTGATGAAAAACGGCATGCGGGTGGCACATGCGTGGGGCATGACGGAAACCTCGCCCATCGGTACGGCTGGCTCGCTTCCAGCCAATTGGGATGATCTGAGCTTTGACGAGCAGGTCGATGTGATTTGCAAGCAGGGCCGGCCGCCCTTTGGCGTTGAATTGCGCGTCGTGGATGACGAAGGTAATGTACTGCCCCGCGATGGTGAATCCAGCGGTACGCTTGAGATCCGAGGCCCCTGGATTATCCAGCGTTATTACCGGGCCGATGAAGAAGCGGTCGAAGATGATCTGTGGTTCGATACCGGAGATGTTGCGGTCCTTCATCCGGATGGCACAATGCAGATTACCGATCGGGCAAAGGATGTCATCAAGTCGGGCGGTGAATGGATCAGCTCGATCGAGCTGGAAAATGCAGCAGTTGGCTGTCCCGGTGTCGCCGAAGCAGCGGCTGTTGGCGTCTATCATCCGAAATGGGACGAGCGGCCTTTGCTATTGATCGTAAAGAAACCGGACGCGGATGTGACCCAAGAAGAAGTGCTGGCCTATCTGACTGACAAAGTGGCCAAATGGTGGCTGCCCGATGAAGTGAAGTTCATTGATGAACTGCCGCACACAGCAACCGGCAAGATCCTGAAACGGGCTCTTCGCGACGAGTATAAGGACTATCAGCTCAAGAGCCTTGCTGACGCCTGAGCATAAGGCTTCAATCTGTTCAAAACTTGGCCGGCCGCTGGATAAGTGCGGTTGAAAATGCGACGATCAGCGCAAGTGTCTTAGCTGCGTGATTCGTTCATATTCGGCTGCTGTTTGATAAAGATTATACAGGTTCGACACAGAATCGATCTTAAAAAATTGCCGATCTCTGAAACAAAACTCTAAAGTTGCTGAATCCAGGACGAGTGAGTCAGCATGAAATATGGCATGGCAGCGATAGTGTAGGAAAGGCATTTCTTCCGAAAGAAGAAAAGGCTGTCTCTTGTGTCAAGCTTCGGTGTTAGACGAGAGAAAATCATCCAATGATCTAGGTTCGCGGCCAAGAACAAACATTACATCATTTGTCGGTGGTGAGATTACACCTGCTCTCAACGCAAAGGTCATTTCGGCCTGCATATCCGCGCGCCATTTTTCCATGCCCGTTGCTTGCAGTTGTTCAGCGAACACGGTCGGGCTTATGTCATGATACAAGAATGACCGACCAAGCGTTTGGCTGATTCGGCTTGCTACATTCTCAAAAGACATGGCTTCTGGACCGGTGGGACGATATAAATAGCCCGCATGTCTTGCATCCTTGAGACAGGTGATCGCTATCTCAGCTACATCATGCACATCAACAAAGCTTGTTTTTCCCCTTCCGGCCGGAAAAACCATATTTCTCGATGTCATCCAAGCGAGAAAATTTTGCATGAACCAATCCGGATGCAAGATTGTCGCATGAGGTGTATAGTGTCGAATAATGGCATCAATCGCCGCGTGGCGGCGCAGGAAGAACGCTGGAGAATCTGCATCGGCTGTGGCTGAAAGCGCCACGATGTTAGTAACTCCTGTGTCGTTCGCAGTTTGGAGCAGGCCAGGGAGTGCTTCGAGAAAGCTGTCGCTTTCCGTTGTAACAAGAAACAAACCCTCAATACCCAAAGCCGCCGCCCTGAATGTTTCGATATCTTCAAAGTTTCCGCTGAACAATTCAACTTTGTTGCCCAACTCTGCTCTTGCTTTTGATGGATCACGGACGAACGCGCGCACCTTTTGGTCCTTTTGGATCATTTGATGAACAATCATACTGCCAACGTTTCCTGTGGCACCGGTAATCAAATACATACATAACTCCGATAGGGTACTAATGCACCAATTAAGGCTGTGTGATTTCACCCTTAAGCGTCGAAAAAAACATCAGATGGCCGTCGGACGAAGGCGGGGTGGCTTTGTATTCGGCTGTGAAAAAGCCCGCTGCACCGGCCCAGTCACCTTCGCCGCCGGTAACAATGAATCGGGACAATGCCGGATCGAAACTCGCGAAGATGGCTGAGGTTTCGTTTGATCGCAGCTCACAGTCCGCCTTTAGTTCAACAACTGAACCGTCTTGCGTGGTGTCTTGTCCTATGCAAGAAAATGTGAACAGCTTCAGATCAGTCTCGTCAGCGAATGACAATCCGCCTGCCCCAAGAAACCGCGTATTGAATCGCCCGCGATTACTTGGCATCTTGATTGTTTCTGAAACGGTTGCTTGAAGACCAATTGTTCCGGAAAATTCTTTTCCCTTGGCCTGGCCTGCCGACATGGCAGCCAGCAGTATGGCGGTGGTCGTCAATATCGATTTCATGGTTAAACTCCTTGCTGTACGGCTATTCTTTTGGCCGAGCGTTTATTGATCCAATAGGTGAATAAAAATGACAGCGATAATGCGAAGCAGCCATTTAAGATGAGGGGTAGGGCCATCTGGGCAGACCCTAATACGGTTGCTGCAATGTAGATTGCTGTTCCTTCTTGGCGCACGGAGTGCTCGATCGTTACCGCTATCGTATCAGCGCGGTTCAACCGCGATAACCGTGTCACTAGAAAACCAATAGTGATAGCCCCTAAATTGAGTAAAAGCACCGGCAGTAGAACAGTTTGGAGAGAGGTAATCAGGCTGTCACGCTGATCAAATGCCAGAGCCAGAAACGCAGCGAAGATAAAGATCGCAGAAGCTTTGCGAAGCCAGTTTTGGATCCTTTTCGCAAAATTCTCAGCAAAACGTGTGACAAACATACCCAATGTCAGGGGTAGCAAAGTGATGAAGAAAAGTGGCAACGCAATTGCTGAAACAGGGGCTTCGATAGCAGCTGTTTCACCGATAAAATACATGTAGAGCAGACCCGCAACAAACGGGATGGCGCCAATATAGATGATACTTAGCGTCGTGGTCAGTGCAATGGATAGTGCAAGATTTCCGCCACCCATATGGGTAATCAGATTTGAGAACAGCCCGCCTGGTGCCGTGGCAATAAGCATCACGCCCATGGCCAAAACGGGCGGGACATCGAATGCGATTACCAGCAGTAAACCAAATGCTGGAACCGCGATTAACATGCCAAACAGCCCTGCAATATAACCGCCAGGAAATTTTGCGATCTGCGAAAAATCTTCCCAACGTAAAGAGAGGCCCAATCCGAACATGAGGAAAAATATCCCCAAGGGTAGAATAATATTCTCAATCACAGGACACTCCCTTCGCTATTATAGGTACATTAGTACCTATAATAGCGAAGTCAAGCGAGCAATTTTACCAAAATCGATCACGACGCATTGTTTTAAATGATGAAACTCAGTCGAGGCGCAAAGCCATGTCCAAATAGGCGGCCATGCGATGTTCGGTGGAACTGACATCAGGGATCTTATTGGAGCAGGACAGCTCTTGTAACACGAGTCCGAGATAGCAGCTGAGATAAATTCGTGCCCGTTCTTCAGGATCACTTATGCCTGCGCATTCAAAAAGTCGCCTAAAGTAGTCGAGGCGATGGGAAAACATCGTATCAAATAATTGTTGCGCAGCAGAAGAGCGCGCTGCCTCAAGGCCGAGTTCGAGATATGCCGTTGTTTGCGGGCGATGCGCTCCGAGGTCTGCTAGCAAAACTTCCATAGCGGCGCGAATGACGCCTTCTCTAGTCGCCGTTCTAACACCTATTTTGTCAACCGCTGCAGCGAAGCGCTTGGCATCCAGTTCAGCCAGGCGTGATTGGGCGGCGACAATAATATCATCGCGCGACTCAAAATAGTAGGTCGTGCGCGCCAAGCTGACTTTGGCTGTTTTCGCCACAGATCGATGATTTAACTCCGCCAGACCGACGCTTCCGATCAACTCCAGTGCACCGGCTATTATCGCTTCACGTGTCGCAATACCCCTATTTTGTTGAGTGGTAGCTTTCTTGGTCATGAAGTTGATGCTTGAATGGATTGAGCCACACGACGAACTCGTCGTTGAGCCCGTCCAACTTCGTCCGATCGAGATCCAGATGCAGCGAAAACCAAATAATATTCACCGATCAGATAATCGAGAAGCGTTTGAATGCTGGTTTCATCTTCAATTCCCGAACGTCTTGCAAGGTCGCGCCAAAAGAGGCTCATATCCGAAAAGCTCTGAACAGTTATAGGGCGAAGTGAAGGATCGCGAGTTGATTCAATTAAAAAATGATACCACGCCAGATTTGAAACAGCGTGATCGTTCAAATCCGCGCCAAGAACGCTTCTGCAATATTGAACAAGCTCAGCTTTGTCACCGAAATCCATTTCCTCTGCCGTCGATGCATAGCGTGCCCTGGCTTTCTCGACACCCCATTGGTAGGCTTTGCTGATGAGATCGGGTTTTGATTTAAAAAACCGTGTTGTGGACGATACTGAAACCCCTGCATGTTCTGCCACAGCGCGATGGGTGACCGCTTTCAAACCTTTCTCGGCATAGATAACCAATACGGAAGCCAATATGCGTTCTACCGTATTTTTTGATCTGGACTGTCGAGCTTCCATAGCGCCTGTTGACCTGCTTTTGAGCCTGAGCGCTATGGCTTGTGCCGAACGCTCTGTTCATCACTCAGTTGATTGGCGTTCATTGAGCCATTGGTCAAGAGTAACGGTAGGTGCCCCTAGGAGCATGTTCGCAGGTTCAGGATCCTTGTCCTCAATAAATGTCTCAAAAAAGTTCATCAGCCGGGCAAAGTCTTCCGTGGCATGATCGTTGACGCTTTGAGCGTAGGAAATCATATCCGAAGCTGAGGTTCGAACAAGTGGAAGTTCAGGTCTGTTTTCTGCCTGATACCGTTTGATCGCGTCCGAAATCGAGATTCCTTTGGGGCCGTATATATAATATGTCTGGTTCTCCGCAGCTTTGCTTTGATAGGCTTTTGAAACCATTGCTGCATAGTCGCTGGCGCTTAGCCAATGTATCGGGTTGATATGATCACCCACTAGATTGACGCCGTCCTCGGTAGCGAAAAGCGGCAGAGATTCCATAAACCATGATGCGCGAAATATCGTGTAGGGAATCCCGGCACGATGGACAGCTTGTTCGCCAGCCCATTTTGCTGCGGTCGCGTAGAAGTAGGAATGATCAGGGCCTGATGACGTACCAGTGAGATAGGTAATTCGTTGTATGCCTGACGGCTTGGCAGCTGCCGCAACGTTCGCTGTGCCAAGATGTTCGATTCGGTCGTAATCTTCGGGCAGAGGGCCTCCAGAGAGATTGACATGTACGCCGTCGAACCCAGGGAAGATGGACTCTAGTGAACCCTTATCTTCCACATCCCCTTTTAGAACGTCAAATTCATCTCCGAGTTTTGAACGCACAGCGTCTGGCGATCGTGCGAGCAAGCTCACTGAAAAGCCGTCATGTTTCAGTTGGCGCGCTACGGGTAGGCCAAGCATGCCGTGGCCGCCAATCAGCAAAATGTTCTTCATAGGATTCTCCTTTTAGGTACGTAAATACTAATAAATGCAGAAAAGTCTGGAAATTTTGGTTTATAGCGCGATTAAAGTACATTTATAGGATTGACGCAAGCATAAAAAAGAACATATGTACCTTTATGAGATGGCAGCTAAGCCACCGAAAATAATTTTGAGGGGAGAAATTCTGTGCACGCCAAGGGATACCGAAAATTCAAAACATTTTTGATGGGCGGAACATATTTTGCGGTTTGTTTAAGCGGTGCTCTGCTCGGGGCAGCGGCGCAGGCTCAAGATATCGATGATCAGCAGGCTGTTGATGAATCTCAACGCAGCAATGAAATTGTTGTCACCGCATTTAAACGCGCCGAAACACTTGAGGATATTCCAGCTTCAATCTCTGTGGTTTCGGGAGAGGCCCTCAATGAAGGCGCGATCGCTAGCCTTGATGAACTGAGCAAGCGACTGCCGAACGTTACCATTCAACAAGGTGCTGAAAATAATTTTATTTTTATGCGCGGCGCTGGTTCCGGCGTTAACGAGGGGTTTGAACAGTCTGTCGGCCTCTTTGTCGATGGTGTTTATCTCGGCCGAAGCAGACAGTTCCTTGCGCCGTTTTTAGATATTGAGAATGTGGAGGTGTTAAAAGGACCACAAGGTGTTGTGCTTGGCAAAAATACAACAGCGGGTGCAATTAACATTACAAGCACTAGACCTAGCTACAACTTTGAAGGCTTTGCCCTCGCAAGATATGAAAGTGAGACCGAGTTGCGATCCTTTGAAGGCGCGGTGTCGGGACCGGTCGGCGACAATGTGCGAGTGCGTTTAACCGGCAAAGTGGGCTGGTCAGACGGCTTTTTTACGAACTCGGCATCCAATGAGGAGGAGGTGTCGACGGACCTTTGGTTATTGCGCGGAAGTTTAGAATGGGATGCCACAGACAGAACCACAGTCTACCTCAAGATTGAAGGTGGGGCTTTTGATCAATCTGGCGTAAACAGCCAGATCAGTATTCTTGGGCCAGGCGCTGAGACACTAGGCGCACTGACACCGACCCGGAACGATCCGTCGTTTGGTGGCGGTATCGACAGTCAACGCAGTCTGCTGACATTTCGGAATAATGCAGCCTTCGGATTGCCGGTAGCACCTGCGCGTTATAATGATGAACGCGACAACACAGAGACGTTTAACGCGGTTGTCTCAATAGACTATGAGCTTGATGAAGCCACAATTACCTCGGTTACAAGCTATTCTTCGTTCGACATGGATCGGGTATTTGATTCCGATTATGGGCCCTTGCCTCTTATCGTTGTAGACACGCCAGGCGGAGAATTCTCGCAGATAAGCCAGGAATTACGCGTTGCTTCAGAAGGAAACGATACGGTCGAATATCTTGCTGGCCTATACGCGCAAAATCAGAGTTTCGAAATTACAAGGAATGAGCATGTGGCTGGCTCTTTGTTGGGATTTACTGATTTTTCAACATTTCGCACGTTCAGCCAAGATGTCCGCGCATTCGCGGCTTTTGGGCAATTGATATGGTCGGTTTCTCCGTCGGCTCGATTGCGAGCTGGGTTACGTTATTCTTACGAAGAAAAGGATGCGCGGGTACGTTACGATATCTTACCGTTTCTATCTCAATCTGCAGCTGATGCATTGGGGGCAGCGACTCCGGAAGTGCAAACTTCCACTGCATTAGGGCTTGTTCCTACACCTCAGAAAGCCGAAAATGATAGCTATTCAGACCTGTCACCAAGTCTATCGATCGAAGTCGATGTTTTGGATGACGGTCTCGTTTACGCCAGTATTGCACGCGGGTTCAAATCTGGTGGATTCAGCGAACAGATTACCAGCCCCAACTCCGTTTTCAGTTTCGATAATGAAACAGCGCTGACCTACGAAGTTGGCACCAAATTATCACTGTTCAACGATACATTACGTTTGAATGCAGCTGCATTTCGAACCGACTACAATAACCTGCAAGTCACGGCATTTAATGGATTGACTTTTGATGTCGGCAATGCAGCGGAGTCGCGGGCTCAGGGCATAGAGCTCGATGGTGTCTGGTCACCCTCTGAACTGTTCGAGATTGGTGGCGCGGTTGCCTATCTCGACTCCAAATTCCGTTCATTCGAAAATGCGCCAACAATCGCCGGGACCGATGGAGTGCAAGATCTTTCTGGGCGCCCAACGCTATTTGCGCCAAAGTGGAGCGGAAACATATTTCTGGGATTGAACAAGCCCATCGGTGATGTTGAACTCTTCACGCGTCTGGAAGCGACTTTTACCGGAGCGCAATTTTATCAACTCGATTTGGACCCGGCCGACCGTCAGAGCAGTTATTCGATTGTGGATCTGAGGGCTGGGGCCACATTCATGGACGGTGGTTTGGAACTATCGGTCATTGCCAAAAACCTCGGCAACAAGCGCGCTAAAATCTATAGTTTTGATGTGCCGGTTTTTAGCGGAACGCACGGAGCATTTGTCAATCCGCCGCGTACTTTTGTGGTCCAGTTAGAAGCCAATTTCTAACCCGCTTTCAATCACCTTCCAGGAGACTCGCTATGTCTGTTCAACAACTGACCTACCCACGCCCCGAAAAAGGCTCGGGATTCGACCTTACCATTCCGCGTAGCCCCATTGTTGATGCATATAGGCAGTCTACGCAAGGCAGCGAAGTGCTGCATTTGCGGGCCGAGCAAGCCCTGGCTGGTGGCAACTCGAGACAAGTATCATATTGGTCTCCTCATCCAATCGCGATAGCCAGTGCTGATGGTGCTCATCTCACAGATGTTGATGGTCGTCGATATATCGATTTTACCAACAATTACACTTCATTGGTTCACGGCCATGCCTATCCCCCTATTTTGGAAACAGTGGATCGTCAGATTAAAAACGGTACTGTTTGGTCCGCCCAAAATGAGCATCAAATTGACCTTGCTGAGCTATTGGTTGAGCGGATACCTGCCATTGATAAAGTGCGGTTTACAAACTCGGGTACGGAGGCCAGCAATCTTGCCTTGTCCATCGCCCGTGCCGTAACCAAGCGCCACAAGATATTGATGTCCAGATTTGGCTATCACGGCAGTCTGACCGAGACTGAAACCGGCTCTTTCAATCATGACTATCCGGCGACAACCTATCTTGGAGAATACAACAATGCCGAGAGTTTTGAAAATATTCTAGAACATCATGGCGAAGAAATTGCCGCTGTTTTCCTGGAGCCCGTTTTGGGCTCGGCTGGCATCATCGCTGCTGATCGAGAGTTTTTGCTGCGAGTAAAAGAGGCAGCACATAAGGCTGGCGCTTTATTCATCTTGGACGAAGTTGTTACGTTTCGCTTGCATGAAGGAGGCCGTCAAAAAGCATTGGGTATCGAAGCAGATCTTACAATGCTTGGTAAATTGATTGGTGGAGGATTTCCGGTTGGTGCAGTAGGTGGTCCGGACGATTTGATGGACGTGTTCCAATCATCAGACTTGCGGACCTATCATTCAGGGACATTCAATGGAAATCCGGTTACTACGGCTGCAGGTGTAGTAGCTGTTCGCGATCTGACTCAAAAGTCAATTGATGAGATGGAAAAGCTTGCCGAACGCTTAAAAAATGGCCTGGCCGCAGCTGCACAAAAGGTAAATCTACCATTTTGTGTTAGTCATGTTGGATCGTTAATGAACGTCTTTTTTTCAAACGAAATACCCCAAGCAGCCCTTATGAGAGAAGACCAGGCTGCCATGAGCCGTTTCCATATTGCGGCGCTTAATCAAGGCTTATTCATTGCAGGCCGCGGCCTTATGGCCATGTCAACCATCATGGACGAGGCTCTGATTGACGAGGCTATTGATCGGGCTGCGGTGGCGATGAGCGATGTGGCTGCTGAACTGTAAGAGTTGTGCGTATCGACATATGCACTCAGACACTTTCCATCTCACACAGCACCCGGCAAAACCCTGAAACAGTCTCTTCGCGAGGAAGGTAAAGATTATCGGGGGGCAAAAGCCTCGCTGAAGTCAGCGATCTTCGTTTATTACCTCTGTGAAAAATGAATACGCGTGAGCAGGCCGTGGCAAGGCTATATTGGCCAGTATGTCCGAAACCAGTTGTCGAGAATATCGGTCGTTTTGAGCCACAGCTCATTGTCCCACATTACCAAGGCGGTGCATTGATAGAAGAGCAAAATGCTGCACCCGATGATTGTTGCTTTGGACAAGCGACCCAATTGTTGCCAGTCAAAAATGAAAAGCGGGACCAACATCAGATCGAGATAAATATATTGTGCGTAGATGAACGTCGCATCATCCAACATTCCCGGCAGAAAGGTTATCCGGCTGGCCGCCGCTTCAATTAAAAAGAACGTTAGCAGCAACATGTAACGCATATGTTCATCGGGTGACTGGCGCCGCTTTCGATATCCAAGCCAATAGAATAGAGGTATCAACACGACCGTCCAGAGTTGCAGAAAAAAGATGCTGTCCAGTCGCGCCTCGACCGGTTGCGGCAAGTCTTGCAAGAAGTTTGCAACGGACAGCGTAAAGCCGGAAATCATGATCAATATGAATAAAAAGAGCGATGCTGTTCCCAGATATTTGTGTATTCGGCTGGGGCCTCTGCTCGCTAGCACGGCCTGCAAGATGAACAGTCCAAGCCAACTGAACATGATCGCGGCATGGATAAAAACGGCAAGTGGAAAATCGAAATTGCCGCTCAGGATCGGAAAGAGGAATGATGGGGCAAATCCAACCACAGCGACCGCCAGAAACAGCACTCCCATCATCGCAAAGAATAGATAGGACCGCCTTGAATGCAAAAGCTCCTCCCCCGATGAGTAGATGTTTTGATTTTGCAGTTTTTCTTCCGATTAAGATATCATCAACGACGCCAAGCTGTCCACTGCATCGAAAATGGCAAGCACCGACTGCACAACAGGCGATGAGATGTGCGTTGCAATTCCCCCAATTCCATCTACCCGCTGGCAATCGACAACATAGTGAAATCACCTTTGTTGATTTCATTCTGGCGAGGCCGGCATACCCACATCGACACTTTCCACCTACGCAATATTGCGTATCGCGCCGTCCCGTTTCTGAAGCCAAATATTGGGAATGACTTGGAAAACAATACGCCTTGAATTGGCCCGAACCGCTGAGCATCCCAATGGATCATCAGCTCATGCTTATGTCTTTCGCGTTCCCCTGGATGATGCCGGCTTCATTGAACCGAAAGCGCTCCGTGAAGCGGAAAAGCGTCCGGTAGTGCGACGTTTCTGGCCCGGAGAACCCGACCAGAATGGCGTGGTGATTACCACCGAAAAAGGCTGGGCCTTCTCCTACAAAGTCGGCGATGACGATGACGAGGTAATATTCGGATTGCAAAGTCATCCGATAAAGGCCGGTGAGTATCTGACGATCACCGAAGCTGATGGCAGCGAGCTACCGTTCAGGGTGATCCGCTGTCAGGAATGAAAGGAAATCCCGATGCTTTCTCCATCCAAATTGTCGCGCGCCCTTTTGATTGGTGCCGGACTGCTATGCTTCACCAGCGGTCCGGCTGCAGCGGAATGTGTAATCGGCTCTGAACCACTTTTCGATCCCTTCGCGCCCTATAAGGGTGGCTCAGCCATAGTGCACAAAGATAGCGGTTTCGTTTTTCCAGCCGAAGTGGCCGGGTTCAGACGCTTGTGCGAGATGACCACTGACTTTTCCGGTGACAATTTTCAAATTCGTTATGAACGCACCATTGGAGACCAGTTAATTGCGGTGGACATTACAGTGGTCCATCTTGAGGACCTGACCGCTCGTGATCATTATCGGATTATCAAGCCCTCGGTCATGTCGCATTATGCCAGTGCTTCCGTTGAATCAGAAGGCGATTATTTCATTTCGGGACGAGATGATCTCTCTGCTTATCAAGGCATATTTGATGGGCAGAAAGACAATGTGCCGTGGCACGTCAGCCTGACCGCCATTGACTATGGATATTGGGATGCCCGCTTGATCGCATCTTATGCGCACGAGCTTGATGTACCTGCACAAGAGGCCCTGATGGAGTTGGTCGCTGCTTTCCAATGGCAAAGCCCAGAATCAAACAACGACGGGAACCAAGAATGACAGGATGACAAGATGAAACGTATCGCGATTATTGATGCACATCCTGATCCGGATCCCGCACGTTTCGGACACGCCTTGGTTTCCGCTTATGCTGAGGCCGCCAAAAAAGCTGGTCATGAAGTCCGAGAAATTCGACTGGCAGGGAAAGACATTCCGATATTGGAAAGTCGGACTCAATGGATGGAGCATCCTGTACCGGACGACGTTAAGCCAGGGCAGGAAGCAATAAAATGGGCGCAGCATGTCGTCATTCTCTATCCTCTATGGATGGGTGACATGCCGGCTCTTTTAAAAGCCTTTATCGAGCACGCGTTCCGTCCTGGGTTTGCGCTAAGCTACGAAGAAGGCAAGCGCGCGCCCAAGAAGTTGCTCGGTGGCCGCACGGCACGTTTGATTGTAACCATGGGGATGCCTGCCCTATTTTATCGCGCCTATTTTGCCGCACATAGCGTGCGCAGTTTTAAGCGAAACATATTGGCATTGTCCGGAATTGATCCAGTTGCAACTTCGCTTGTCGGCAATGTCGATGGCAGCCCTAAACATCGCAAGCGCTGGCTGCAAAAGATAAGCGACCATGGCGCCAATGGTGATTGAACCAGACGAATGTGACTCCGTAACATCCCTTATACAGAGCCAAAAGTGATGGGCGTAGACTTCTCCTAGTGATGCTTTCGATACGGAAGTTCATCAAAAATAGGAGAAAATTCATGAAATCCGTGCTGCTCTACGTCAATGATGACACTGGTTTGGAGGCGAGGCTGCAGGCAGCGCTGGATGTAACCCGCGCAACAAATGGTCACCTCCATTGTCTGCGCGCCAATCCCTATAATCCCCAAATGGCCTTTGATGGGGTAACAGGCATGTCAGTGGTCTATGATGTCGCAAAGCTCACACGGGAGGCTGATCAAAGGCTACGCAACGAGATTGAAAGCCGATTGGCGGATGAAGATGTGCCGTGGCATTATGAAGAGGTCAATGCCAGTCCGGCCCGAGGGCTTGCCCGCAACTCGGCTCTGGCCGACATCATGGTTTTAAGCTCTGCCAGTGGTGACAAGGACAATGTTCTACCAATGGGCATATTGGGCGACGTCCTTTTCAACACCCATGTTCCGGCGCTGGTCCAGCCTGACGATACCAAAAAATTTGATGCCACCGGTGCTGCGGTGGTTGCTTGGAACGGCAGCTTTGAGGCCGGCAATGCTCTGCGCGCCGCTGTTCCCATGCTGCATCTGGCCAGTGCTGTTCACATCCTCACGGTTGATGAAGATAAGGATCACGATCTCCCTCCGCTGAGCGCATCGGAATATCTTTCACGTCACGGGATTACCTCCGAAATCCATAGCATGTCAGCGAAAAAGCCTTCGGTTGAAGCTGTGCTCGAATCTTCGGCCAAAGCCCTCCATGCCAGCTATATGGTGATGGGCGCCTATGGTCATAGCCGAGCGCGCGAATTTCTATTTGGCGGTGTTACGCGAAGTCTTTTCAGGGAATGCTCCATACCGCTTATTGTTGCTCGCTAGGTTTTCGGGAGTTGCGTAATGGCCGAAACCACAATCATCAAATTTCACGGAGCGGCCGGCACGGTAACCGGTTCCTGCTTTGAAATCAGCGGTGCCGGAAAGACGATCCTTGTCGATTGTGGGCTTTTTCAAGGTACCAGATCGCTTGAGCGGCTGAATTATGAGAGCCTTCCTTTCGACCCTGGAGCCATTGACGCGGTCATCCTGACTCATGCCCATCTTGATCATAGCGGTCGGTTGCCCTGTCTTTATACAAACGGATGTAGGGCCAAAACCTTTTGTACAGCCCCCACCGCCGACATATTGCGGCCGTTGTTACTTGATTCCGCAAAACTGCAAGCGGCATCCGCAGAGCGCCGAAACCGCCGTGCCGATCGTGCGGGTTTGGCACCATTTGTTCCGCTTTATTCGGGGCCCGATGTCACAAAGCTTATTCAGAACATCACCACTGCTGACTATTGTGAACAAGTCGACTTGGGCAATGGTGTCTCCTTTCGTTTGTGGAATGCGCGGCACATTGTTGGTTCTGCCTCCGTTGAAATTAACATTGCTGGTCAACGATTGATGATATCCGGCGATGTTGGTTCCGGCACAGCGATACAATGCGCTGGCCTGGAAATGGGTGGTTATGATCATATCATTTGCGAGACCACCTATGGGGGGAGAGACAGGGAAGATAGGTTGATCAGCGATCGCCGCGAAGCGTTGGCCCAATATGTTGAGGATACGCTCAAAGCCGGAGGAAATTTGCTTATTCCCGCTTTCGCTGTGGAACGAACGCAAGTCATATTGGAAGATTTTGTCGCTCTGTTTGATGCTGGCAGACTGCCGCTGGTCAATATATTTCTCGACGCTCCGCTTGCCCAAAAAATCACACTGGCAATGTTGAAATACCGGAATAATGGGGCGGATCTGCTCAAAAGAGCGAATATCCGCTTTACCCAATCGGTTGCTGAATCGAAAAAGCTGAATCACATCACCGGTGCTGTGATAATCGCTGGCTCGGGCATGTGTGAAGGCGGACGAATTCGGCACCATCTGATCCGCAACCTGCCAAAGCGCAAGTCCCGCGTCTTGTTTACCGGCTTCCAGGTTGCCGGGACATTGGGATCGGTCCTGACCGGCGGAGCCACATTGGTCCGCATCTCAGGCAATGACGTCATCGTCAATGCGGATATCGCCATATTAGACGGCTATTCCAACCATGCTGATCGCAAAGAGCTGGCGCAGTGGCTAGCAGATCATAGCCCGGTTTCCGGATCAATATTTCTCGTTCATGGGGAGCAACAAGGACTGCATATTCTGGCCGATGATCTGGTAGCGACCAAGCGATATAATGATCCGATCATCCCGTCACTTGGGCAGCAATGGCAACTATCACCGGGTGGGCCAGCCCTATTGCAAGTTGCCGCTCGCAGTGATGTCGATCAGCTGGTTGCAGCCGAGGACTGGACATCGCGACTGGCTGCCTTGCGCGCTTCGGTACAACAAAAGGTCCGTGCTCTGCCATCGGATCAGGATCGCGATAAAATGCTCAAGGCATTGGAAAGAGCGCTGGAAAGCTACCAGCATGAAAAATTACAATGATGAATATCTTGAACTGATCACTGTGGATCTCGCACCATCATTACATCCTGCTTGAGCCAACCCAATAACACACGGGCATTATTGCCCATGCTGGCGCGCATGAAGCCACTTTTGCCATGGGTACCAAGCACAACCAAATCCGAGCTTACTTCTTTGATCTTCTTGAACAGGACGACACCAAGCTCGCCCTTTTCATTGGAAGCCTCCAGCCTTTTGAAGGTAGCATTGTCGATGGTTGTCTGGGCTAAAAACCGTTCCATCGACTTGGCTTCTTCCGAGCCGATATCTTGCGCCACCTGATCAGATTTGAGCCAGCCGCTATAGGGTACGTTGTAAGCATGAACGAGGTGGAGCGGGACTTCGGGGAACATGTCTGCCGCTGTGTTCAACGCAGTCATTGAGCAATCCGAAAAATCCGTTGCAATCATTATGCTGCGATAGGGTTTCACCGGTTTGCGCTTGATGATCAATACCGGGACATCCGCGTGGCGGACGATATGGTCAACGGGCGACCCAAGGAAGATATCGCTAAACCCATCATAATGGGCCACGCCCGTGACAATCAGTCCGCAGCGCTCTCGTTTGGCGGTCTCAATTACCAACTCGCCGACATTGCCCATTTCGATGATGAACTGCACATCCACATCGGTCTCCGGTAGTTCGTCCTCCAGTTGGACACGTGCCTCTTTCGGCACCAACCCCTTTTTCTTCGCCTGCTTTGGGTCGAGCACATGAACTACGATCAGGCGTGTATCCCACGTTTTTGCAAGCATTAATGCGCGGTCAAAAGCGCGATCGCAGCGCGCCGTCATATCCGTTGCAAGCAGGATAGGCTTATTTGTCATCTTCATGTCGGTCATTGGTGGAAACTGATCCCCTCTATCTAGAACTCAAAATGGTGCAGGCCGCCTTCCATCCTTCCAATTACGCCCGCAGGGGGGGTGGGGGGGAAGGGGCGTTAGGTCAGATGGGAAGACGACCTGCGTACCTCCTCAGCCCGCTAGCTAAGCGGCGCTGATCGGGATCTTTCGTTCTTTTTCAAGTGCCTCTGCACTTTTGGGAAGACGGATTGTCAGCAAACCATCCTTGGCTTCGGCGCTAATTTTTTGGTGATCAATACCGGTGGGCAGTTTTATCGCCCGCTCAAACATTCCATAATGCCGCTCGGAAAAGAGGAAGCTTTCGCCTTTCTCCTCATGGCTTTCTGATTTTTCGCCGGATAGACGAAGCATCCCGTCGGACAGCTTGATGTCAATATCTTCACTGCTCATACCCGGTACTTCGGCGACTAGCTCATATTCATCCTTCTTGTCGCGCATTTCGACCGCCGGATCGGCATTGTCATAGAATTTCTGCAGCATTCTGGAGCCAAAAGCATTGCCAGGCGTTTCATCGAACATGCGATCAAACTCGTCGCGCAATCGGTTCAGCGGTTCCCAAACACTGGCTGCCTGGACCGGAACGTTCAGGCGCCGGGAGCTTCCGGTTTCGGCCGGTAATTTGGCTTTTTTCTTGGTCATGCTCAATTCCTCGTTCAGTCTGGAGAATTTCCTCTCCCCTTGAAGAGATGAATTATTATTTTTGAGCACTGGGCTAAATCAGTGGTGTTCCCTACGTAGTTTTACGTATTTCGTACTTTTGCCGTCTTCATGCTTTAAGATTGCGGGGTGTGCATTTTGATATGACGCGACTTTCATATTATATCTGATGCTCCAAAGATCGGAGGAGCTTTTGTTGCGCGCATTAGGATTGGATCGGCTAGAGCGGTCAGCATATCTGGAAGCCGTGCTATCCACGCTGCCGGAATATATCGTGGTTATTGGTCCCGATATGCAAATGATGGATGTCAATCAGGCTGGTCTTGACCTGCTTGGCGTAAAGCAACTTCAAGATCTGCCGAGCACTGATCCCTTGGCGCTGATTTCCGAGCCCTATCGTGCCGGGTTTACCAAAGCCTTCAATGCCGTCATGCACGGTAAGGATCCTTCGGTTGAAAACTCGATTCAGGTTGAGGTACGGTCACTCGATGGCAGGCTGCATCTTCAGGAGCTGCGGTTCGCACCGATGCGCACGCCAGAGGAGGAGATCAGTGCGGTAGTAATTACCGCGCGCGATATCTCTGAGCTGCGCAACACACTAACCGCAGTAGAGAAATCAAGCGCTGTGCTGGAATCCATTTTGGCGACCATCCCCGATCCCATGGTCGTTGTGGATGAAAAATGTCGGATAACATCTTTCAGTACAGCGGCAGAAAATCTCTTCGGCTATAAAGAAAGCGAAGTGTTGGGCCAGAATGTCAACATTCTAATGCCAGCCCCTTATCACGAGAAACATGATAGTTTTGTCGAGCGCTATCTTCGAACCGGGGAGAAACGGATCATCGGTCTTAGTCGAACCGTTGAAGGGAAAAAGCGCGACGGCACGGTGTTTCCAATTCGCCTTGCCATTGGCGAGGCCAAGGCGGGTGATGATCATCTATTTACCGGCTTTATAATAGACCTGACTGAAGCCCATGAGACCGAAGCGGAGTTGCAGGCGCTGCAGACAGATCTGGCCCATGCTTCGCGCCTGAGTGCCGTTGGAACATTGGCGTCGGCTTTGGCCCATGAGATTAACCAGCCGCTTTCTGCTGTTACCAACTACTTGTCGGCAGCCCGTGACATGCTCGATAGTGACCTCGAGGATAGTAAAGAACAGCTCTACGAAGCCTTACAAGAAAGCGTTTCGGAATGTTTGCGCGCGGGGACCATTGTCCGGCGGCTCAGAGAGTTTGTTGCTAAGGGTGAAATGAAGCGCGAGATTCTGTCCATCGCGCAGCTGGTTGAAGATGCCACAACTCTGGGTCTGGTCGGCGCTTATGACAAGGGTGTGGAATGCTCGATCAACTGCGATCCGGATACCAACCATATTCTTGCCGACCGTGTGCAGATCCAGCAGGTGATGATTAACCTGATGCGCAATGCCATTGAAGCCATGGTCGATAGTCCGGTCAAGCATCTCAATATCTCGGTTCATTCCATTCCGGATGATATGGTTGAGATTTCTATATCCGATACAGGTAATGGCATTGATCCTGAAATTGCCGGCAAGATTTTTGATCCCTTCACGAGTACCAAAGGCACCGGAATGGGTCTCGGTCTTTCCATCTGCCGCACTATTATCGAAGCGCATGAAGGTACAATAACCGCTGAGCCCAATCCCTTGGGCGGCACCATTTTTCGGATCACTTTGTTAAAAGCGAAAGAGGAGCAACCAGATGCTTGAAGAACGCCTGGTTTATATTGTTGATGACGACGACGCTGTGCGCCGCTCTGCTGCTTTCATGTTGCGCCATGCCGGATTTCAGGTTCGTCCGGTGGAATCCGGCGTTGCCTTCCTGAAGCTTGCGAAAAATGCTGAACGTGGCTGTGTATTGCTGGATGTGCGCATGCCGGAAATGAATGGGCTTGAGGTGCAGCAGCGCATGGTTGCTGAAGGCATTGATATGCCAGTGGTCATCCTGACGGGCCATGGCGATGTGGAAATCGCTGTACAGGCGATGCGCGCCGGGGCGATCAATTTCCTCGAAAAACCATATGAAAAAGAAGCATTGCTAGCGGCGATGGACGAAGCGTTTGAGCGTATCGAAAATAGCGAACTTAAAGAAATGGCCTCGTCTGAAGCAAAGGTTCGTCTCGCATGCCTGACGGGGCGGGAGCGTGATGTACTGGACGGCTTGATGACTGGCTATCCCAACAAGACGATTGCTTATGATCTCGGTATTTCGCCGCGCACCGTGGAAATATATCGTGCCAACATGATGGAAAAATTGCGGGTCCGCAGTCTCGCCGAAGCCCTACGGATCGGATTTGCCGCCGAAGCTGGCGAAACAGCCATTGCCAAGCCTGTGCAGCACTGACTTACGTAAGTCTGCGGATGGCGAGTTTGAAAACCGGCCAAAACCAGACAATCTCATTTCCATGACCGATGCACAGTGTCCTTACGTATTTGTTCGGAGAGGACGGCTTTTGGGTCTGTTTGGCCTCGATATCGGGCACATTTAGTTCATTATCCGTAACAATACCTATCGCAGCAACGACCCCAGTCATCGTAATTTGATGTGATAGCAATAGAATTTGTAACAGGCTGTATCTGTGTGTAGAATTTGATGGTAAAGCTTACAAACGCAAATATAGCCGAACCCAAATACAGGAATAAAATGTGCTAATACGCAATGGTAGTTTGATCGTCGCTGTCGATGGATCAAGAATGTCTATTTTTCGCAATGTTGGAGAAGCATTTAAACCGGTGCTGGAACTTGTTGAAGAGCAGCAAAACCCATCACCTCGATCGTCCGAATTAGGCACGGACCGACCTGGTCGGAGCTCACAAAGTACCAGTCCGCGCAAAGGGGCTTATGAACAGACCGATCTGCATCAACAGGCCGAAGATCGTTTCTCGCGGGAGGCTGCTGAGCGCATCGACCAGATTGCGCGGGATTCCAAAGTGGGTCTTGTGCTGGTTGCCGCGCCACGAGCGTTGGGGGTGATCCGTCAAAATCTTCGATCCGATACCAGCAAGAAGTTACTCGCCGAAATTGCCAAAGCTTTTGGCCCACATGAGGCAGAACCCTTGGCCAAGATGCTAGAAAAGCACGACGCATAACATGCTTGAATAGAAGCCATCGGGACGTGCTTTTGGACAAGCCCCGATGGCATTGTCGGTGATTGCCTGTGTTCAGGCGTCCGTCTTGCTGGTGGTAAGATCGAATTCCAGCAACATCAGCGTCGCATCACCAGGATAGCTTTTGGCCGTAAAGCCCATTTCGCGTTCCAGTTCGATGGCCTCGTGATTATCCCGGCTTTCTATAGATTGCAGCTTCTTGATACCGCTTCGCCTTGCTTCGTTGGTAACATATTCCAGGAACGTCCAACTCATACCGCGATGTTTATAATCAGAGCGTGTGACAATCGCGACTTCTGCCTCTGAGCGATCGGTATTGGCTCCAATCATGGCACTGGCGATGATGGTTTTGTCATCAATGTCGAGGGCGATATAGTCCTCCTTATGATCATGATCGACATTGATCATATCGTCGAGAATTGAATCACTGACTTTTGGCATTGCTGACAAAAAGCGAAAGCGTAGGTCTTCCTTGGAAACCTTGGCGAAAAATTCCTTCAGGGCTTCTTTGTCGTCAGGATGAACCGGGCGCACATGAAATTCAAAGCCGCTATTGGTGGTAAGCGGGACATTTTCGCTCAGGATTAGATCATGGCTTCCATCATAATGTGTTGTTGTTGCGTCTTTTATCGAAACTGACATAGCGGATTTCCTCTGGATCAAGTTGTGGGGAAGGAGTGATCCCGCAAATATGGTCCCTGGCACTCAGTTCGGTTATCCGTAATGATCCCTATTTATGTCGAAGTTGATCGGTCTGACTGTGTCTACTGGCACCGGGGCAATCAGTTTTCCTGGGCGCGGTCCATTAAATCCATGAAGTCACGCGCCGTGTTGCGATCGGCCTCGTCCTCGAAACTGCTGTCGAGATCTGGTGCAGATCCAAGCATGTACAGGACAGCCCATAAAGCGAAGCGCCGACCACGGTCGGTTTCCAATCCCAAATCAACGCGCATCCGTTCAAGCCCGGCATTCAAGGCCTCTGCTTGTACGGTGGAGAGGTCTGTGGTGCCGAAATAGCGCTGCAATTGATCATCAAAGTCCATCGGGCTTGCCCTAATCTATCCCCAGTTTATTCGCAACAAAGTCGCAATTTATTTGGCTGGGTCTGTTCCATCGGTTGCAAGGCCAGACCCTTCTCGGTAGGGCGAGCACGTGAACGCCGGTATAGAAATTGGAAGAGATGACACGGGGCAATCCGTGCATATTAACATCGAAGAGCTGCTGGCGACGCGGCTTCTGGTGCAAGGCAATTCGGGGTCCGGAAAATCCCACCTTCTACGCCGTTTGCTTGAAGAAAGCGCGCATCTTGTTCAGCAGGTCATCATCGATCCCGAAGGTGATTTCGCCACTTTGGCTGATGCCTATAATCATGTCGTTATCGATGCCGGAGACTATAATGAACGCGAAATTGAAACAATGGGCGCGCGCATAAGAGAGCATCGTGCTTCGATCATATTGAATTTGGAGGTCCTGGAGCTTGAGGCGCAAATGACTTGCGCAGCGACTTTCTTAAATGCGATGTTCGATGCGCCGCGCGACCATTGGTATCCTGCGTTGGTTGTGGTCGATGAAGCGCAAATGTTTGCTCCTGCGGTGTCCGGTGATGTGCCGGATGCCGTGCGCCGAGCCAGTCTTGGCGCCATGACCAATTTAATGTGCCGCGGACGTAAACGGGGTCTTGCCGGTGCCATCGCGACTCAAAGACTTGCGAAATTAGCAAAAAATGTCGCCGCAGAGGCCAGCAACTTCCTGATGGGACGCACGTTTCTGGATATCGATATGGCCCGTGCCGCTGATTTATTGGGTATGGAACGCCGGCAAGCCGAGCGGATCAGGGATTTGGAGCGCGGATGTTTTCTAGGCCTCGGTCCTGCCATATCGCGGCGGCCAATTTCCATGAAAATCGGCCCAACGAAAACGAGTGCGCGTATGGGAACGCACAGTCTTTTGCCGATGCCCGAGGCTGAGCCGGAGAATTTGCGGTCCATGCTTTTTGCAGAAATGGAAACGGATCCGGCACCCGTGCAGTATGAACCGGAGCCGGAGCCAGTGGCCGCAGAGGAGTTGATGCGCCAGATTGCTTCGCCTGAGCCCGCCATCGAAGCCGCAACGGCAATAGATGATGAGGGTGATGTAGAAGCGTCTGACAGACCTGATGTTGAAGCAATTATTGCTGATGTTTTGCAGGAAATGCTGGCTGATACTAACAGCGCCTATCAGCCCGATGCTTTGCTTTATCAGGATTTCTCGGTTCGATGCCGCATGCAACAGCTTGCCAAAGTGCCATTGGAACTGGCTGAGTTTCGGCGTCGCTTTGCTCTGGCAAAAGGAGGAATAGTCGATCCTACCGAACCACGTTGGGCTGAAATCCTGAAAGCCGCTGAACATTTGCCCGAGGATATGGCCGCGCCATTCTTGCAAATCGCGCGCGCTGCCATGGAAGGCAGTCCTTGTCCAGATGACGAAGCGCTAGGCCGAGCGTATGGTACGCGTTCTCCAGGCCGCGTCCGCAGGTTGATCGAATATATGGAAAAGCAAGGTGCTGTCGTGGTCCGTGCAGACTTTGGCGGAAGACGGTCAATTGGTATTCCGCAGCTGGGCCTCAGCACCGAGGCGGAATAGCTGCGTTGTTAACCGGTTTGAGCGAGGGTATCGGCCACAAAATGTGCAAATGATTGCAAATTAATATAGAACAAAAATAGAACATTTGATATGAGTAGATCATGTCAAAGCTCTCTAGAACGCAAAAACTCGCCATATTGGCCGACGCCGCGAAATATGATGCCTCTTGCGCATCCAGTGGATCCACCAAGCGTAATTCACGAAAAACGGGAGGTATCGGTTCTACGGGCGGTATGGGCATCTGTCACAGCTATGCGCCAGATGGCCGCTGCATATCCTTGCTCAAAATATTGTTGACCAACTATTGCATGTTTGATTGCCTCTATTGCGTCAACAGGTCATCCAGCAACGTTCGAAGGGCTGCTTTCACCGTTCAGGACGTGGTCGATCTGACACTCGATTTTTACAAGCGCAATTATATTGAAGGCTTGTTCCTATCATCGGGGATTATTCGCAGCCCTGACTACACGATGGAGCAATTGGTCGAGGTGGCGCGGCGCCTGCGCAAGGTGCATCGTTTTGGCGGCTATATACATCTCAAGACAATTCCGGAAGCGGATTCTGAACTGCTGAAAGAGGCTGGTCGCTATGCAGATCGGCTATCAATCAATATCGAATTGCCGGATGACAAATCCATCGCGCGATTGGCTCCGGAAAAAAGCGGAACATTGATCCGCAAAACCATGGCCGGATTGGGCAAGCGGATAGGCGAAGCGAAGGCAGAGCGTAAGACGTCTCGAAAGGCGCCTGTTTTTTCGCCTGGCGGGCACAGCACACAGATGATCATTGGCGCGGACCCTTCTGATGATGGGAAGATATTGACGACAAGCAGCGGTCTCTATGGTCGTTACGGTCTGAAGCGGGTCTATTATTCTGCATTCAGCCCGATACCCGATGCAAGCGGTGGACTGCCCCTAAAGTCGCCGCCATTGCTGCGTGAGCACCGGCTCTATCAGGCGGACTGGCTGTTGCGTTTCTACGGCTTTTCGGTTGCCGATATTATGACCGGAGCGAACCACGGACATCTGGATCTTACAATAGATCCCAAACTGGCCTGGGCTCTACAAAATCGCGATAAATTTCCGGTCAATGTCAACTTGGCAGATAAGGAGAGCCTGTTGCGGGTCCCTGGGCTTGGTACCACGGGGGTGGGCAAGATTTTGCGCGCGCGGCGGTTCTCTGCACTGCGGTTGCAGGATTTGGAACGCATCTGTCAGTCTGTGAAGAAAATCCTGCCATTTGTCGTGGCGACGGACTGGCATCCGGGCAAACAATTGGACTCGCTCAATTTATATGATCGTTTGAAACCGCCGGCAGAGCAACTGAATCTGTTTGCCGTCTGATATGCGGAATATGCAGCCACTGACTGATACGCATCGCATCGTTTTGGAAAGCGAGACCGATATCCAAGGTTGGCGCGATCAAGCGCGTGCGATGATTCAACGCGGAACAGAACCCGGTCAGCTGGTTTGGTCAGTGAGGAATCGCGCTGGAATGGGTGAACTCGACTTTGGAGAGGTAACGCATCAACAAGCGCGGCCAGCCAACCGCCCATCTTCGGAAATCAGGATTGATAGGGCTTTCTTGCAGCTTATCAATACCGCGCTATTGCATAAGAACGAAGACCGGTTCGCGCTCGCTTATCGATTGCTTTTTCGAATGCAAAAGACACCGAAGCTTTATCGCAATCCTGCGGACGCCGATGTTCGGAAGCTCCAGAGTTACGAGAAATCCGTGCGGCGGGATATCCACAAGATGCATGCCTTTGTTCGGTTTCGTAAAGTAGGAACACGAGGAAACCGGGAGCAATTTATCGCATGGTTTGAACCTGAACATCATATTGTGGAAGCGGTTGGTCCCTTTTTTCGCAATCGTTTTACCGGGATGGACTGGATCATCGCTTCGCCGGATGCCAGCATTGCCTGGGACGGAGAAAATCTTATCTCCGGTGCCGGTGGTTGCAAACAGGATTTTGCGCAGGAAGATGTGATCGAAGAAGAATGGCGGTCCTATTATCGCAATATATTCAACCCGGCGCGGTTGAAAACACAGGCCATGAAATCAGAAATGCCTATGAAATACTGGCATAACTTACCGGAAGCTGAGCTGATTCCGTCTTTGGTGCGACAATCCGGCAGTCAGGTTCAAAAAATGCTGGATCGAGAAACGGATATCAGCGCCTTGACAGGCCAAGCCGTTGAGGAAGGGCATTGGACACCGGATTCGCTGAGCGAGTTGAACAAAGAAATGGCGGTTCGCACAGCCGATTATGGTGATAATTTCTCCGTGCAAGCGGTATTGGGTGAGGGGCGAGCTGACTGTGGCATCGTTGTTGTCGGAGAGCAGCCAGGCGATCAGGAAGATAGGCGAGGGCGCCCCTTTATTGGCCCGGCCGGAGAATTGCTGGATCGTGCGCTTGGTGATGCGGCTATCGATCGGAAGCATCTGTATCTTACAAATGCCGTAAAGCGTTTCAAATATGTACAGCACGGAAAGCGACGAATTCATCAGACCCCGTCACCGGCCGATATTAAATATTATCGGTGGTGGTTGGAGCAGGAGACTAAGCTGATAAAGCCCAGAATCATACTGGCGTTGGGAGCAACGGCGGTAAGAGCCCTTACCGGGCGCTCGCTTTCCATCTCCCGGACGCGAGGTGCTATTTTACCGCTTGCAGCGAACCGACATCTGCTTGTTACCGTTCATCCCTCTTATATTCTGAGAATCCCGGATGCGGCCGGTCAGGATATTGAATATGATAAGTTGGTGCGTGATCTCAGAAAAGCGGCTGCGTTTGCGGCTACGCCGGATATCAACGGTATAATGGCGGAGCAATGGCTAAAATGCTTGGCGTTTGACCTATAAGTCGAAGGCTTTGCGTGACATGATCTCAACCGATTTATTTTCGAAAACGGCGTCGCCCAATTCTGCTTTTTTCTCGGCTAGCAGCTTGTCGCGATCTTCGAGCATCTCGATAATCGGATCATGGAAAACGGCAACAGCGGCGGTGAGCCAGTCGTTGACCAGGGGATCGCCCGGTGCTTTTTTCATGGAAAAGAGCTTGAGCCGCGATGCAATCGCATCGGCGGGCATGAAATATTCATAGGTGACCCAATAGTTGGTCGTGAACCAGCTAAGCGGCATGCCGTCCAGACCAAAGCTGAGCGCGCCAAAATGGACGACGCCTTGGGTCGGTTTGCCATTGGGCAATTTCTTAGGCGGTTCATAAAGCGCATCGACGCCTTTGAACATGTCGAGCGGCAGGAACATGTGGAAATGGCCGTGCTCGCCCTCTTCCCTCTCCTCAGGCTTGTGCGCATGGTAAAACCAGCGAGACTTGTTGCCGGGTGCAACACAGTCGCCTTTTGGATAATGTTGATATTGAACGAAAGGGGCGTCTGCCGGTACCACTCTGGGTACTAGCGAGACGCCCTCTTTAGCTATCTGGCCTGTAAGCTCAAACAGCTTTTCTAATGCATTTTCCAATGCTGAATAAGCTTAAGCTTACTCGGTAACTGCATCTGCAGCAGCACAAGCGGCATCGCCAGCAGCACATGCAGCAGCGTCAGCGGCACAACCAGCAGCGTCAGCAGCACAACCAGCGGCACATGCAGCAGCACAACCAGCAGCGTCAGCAGCGCAACCAGCAGCACATGCAGCTTCGCCAGCAGCACATGCAGCACATTCAGCGGCACATTCTGCAGCAGCAGCGGCATCTTCAGCTTGCTCAGCACATGCTGAAAGAGCAGGAACAGCCAGAGCAAGACCACCGGCTACTGCCAGCATTTTGCGGAAACTTGTTTCGTTAGACATTAAAATATCCCCTTTGGAATGAACTAGACTTTCCCCTCTATCTTCAAAGATATAGCCATGGCAAGCCTATTTGTGTGTTATTGCAAAAAATGGCTGAAATTGTGGATTTCTTAGGCAGTAAAATAGTTAATTGCCCAAGATTTGGGCAGTGAATCACCCTGATTCTCTGTTGATTTTCCACCTATTTTTCCGCACCGCGAATTTTTCCCCACTGTCGTGCAACCGTATAGCCGAGATAGCCCGTTCCAAATAAGGCATAGAGCGGTTCGGGAATGCCAGCCAGATAAGCGTTCATGCCACTGGCGATATTCTGGGCCGTCTCAGGTCTGATAGCGGCAATTAAACCCATGGGTATCGACCAGAGCAGTAAAAGATACATGACATAGAGAAAGCTGGGGCGCGCGCGGCTGGTCCAGGGATCAGCTGACTGCGCTTCGGCCAATATTGCTGACATTTGGACCCGGACTTGCTCCAATTCCTGGCTGCCTTCGAGTTTCAGAAGTTCCAGCTTGGCAAGATCACGAGCCTGCTTGTCAGGAATGATCTTGTCGATGATTTTTGAAATGGGGCCGATGAGGGTGGAAAGCAAAGACATGAATGGGTTCCTTTTAAAAGAGAGGGAAGGGGGCATTGCAATGACCGATCGCGCATCTTGCTTGGATACGAAGTTCACAAAATTCACAGGGTTCATTGCGGGGAAATTTTCGTCCAATTTTATCCGATCCGATTGGCCAGCCAGCCATAGAGAAAAGCTTCATTGGCTGGCCGCTGTTCGGCCAATTTTATATATCTCGCGCCTTGGAGTGCTTCGACGGCTTTCAGCAAAACAGTTTCGCCACCTGATCCGCGCTTCGCTAAAAACCGTTCCAATGCGTTGATCGTTCGCGGTCCGATTTTTCCGTCTGCTTGAATATCGGCAAAATCCCGGCCGTTGCGATTCAGTGCGTTGAGTGAACGTTGCAAAAAGCCAACAGCGATGGCTGGGCCCATATTGATGCCGGTATCGAATAGTTCTTCCGCCAGCCGCGGTGCGTGAGTGGCGATTTTGTCAAAGCCCGGACGGAGCCAATAGTTGCGCTTATATATGGCAACAGCTTCCTCATAGGGGAAATGCCGCATGTCACCCTTATAACCATTGCGCCGGGCAACTGTTTCGGTGACGCCCCAGCGGGTAGGGCCGCCGCGATCTTCCGGATGGTTCGAATAGTCGCCTTCTATGGCGATCACATCATCAATCAGCTTGTCGAAATTCATTATCGCTACCTTTCTATTTGTGAGGGAGAGGCAACAAATAACCTATTTGGTTATATGTAGGAAAGCGCGATATCGGTATCGAGGAATTTAATTGACTGATTAACTTCATTCGGGCCTATTCCTACCCAACGTTGAACAAGCGATTCGTTGGATGAATCGTTCTGCAAAAATGATGATTAGGAGCTGGTAGATTGAACTTTGATTTCTCCGATGATCAGAAATTCCTGCGTGACGAAGCACGCAAATTTCTGGAAGCCCAATGCACAAGCGCTCATGTACGCGCAGTGCTGGATGATGACGGCATGAGCCACAATGATGAGGTCTGGCAGAAGATCGTCGAAATGGGTTGGTTGGGTGCGGCCATTCCAGAAGAATATGGCGGGCTTGGCCTGGGCATGCTGGAACTGTGCGTGATTGCAGAGGAATTGGGCAGAGTACTTGCCCCGGTTCCGTTTGGATCATCGGCCTATTTCTTTGCGGAGACGATCAAGCTGGCCGGTTCCGACGAACAGAAAGCAGAGTGGCTGCCGAAAGTGGCCGATGGCAGCATTGTCGGATGTTTGGCAACAACCGAAGGCCCAGGTGCGCTATCTGCTTCTAATGTACACACCACGGCCAAGGATGGTGTGCTTTCCGGAACCAAAGTGCCGGTGACCGATGGCGATATCGCGACCCATGCGGTTGTGCTGGCCAAAGAAGGCAGTGGCGCTGGTCTATATGTTGTCGCTCTTGATCAGGACGGGGTATCGCGTACGTCGCTCAAAACCATTGAGCCGACGCGCAGCCATGCCGAAATTACTTTTAACAACGCATCCGCCACGCGGCTGGTCCCTCAGGAAGGTAATGGTTTAAAACCATATGAGGGTAACGGTATGGTTTTGCTCGAGCAGATTATGGATCGTGCCGCGGTGCTGCTGGCGTTCGAACAGCTGGGCGGGGCATCTCGCTGTCTGGAAATGGCGACGGACTATGCCAAAGAACGCCACGCCTTTGGCCGCCCGATTGGTGGTAACCAGGCGATCAAGCATAAGCTTGCCGATATTTATGTGAAGAATGAAGTGGCACGTTCCAACGCTTATTATGGCGCATGGGCACTGTCGACCGATGCGGCCGAACTGCCAGAAGCTGCAGCGGCAGCAAGGGTTGCGGCCTCGGAAGCCTTCTGGTTTGCCAGCAAGGAAAATATCCAGACGCATGGCGGAATGGGCTTTACCTGGGAAGTGGATTGCCACCTTTACTATCGCCGCGCGAAATTGCTGGCGGTGCAGGCGGGCAGCCCGGCCGTTTGGAAAGAAAAACTGGTTTCCGCGCTAGAAACCAAGAACGCAGCTTAGAAGACAAAAGCCGAGAAGGACGAAAAAATGGATTTTACAGATACAACAGAAGAAGCAGCGTTTCGTGCCGAAGCCAATGCTTTTTTAAGCCAGCATCTCGAGCCCAAAAAAGCGGCTGCAATCCGTTCCGGCCGGCGCGAAGATTATCTGCAACGCGCGAAGGATTGGCAGAAGGTTAAAGCCGAAAACCGGTTCGCGCAGATCACCTGGCCCAAGGAAATTGGCGGGCGCGGCGGATCGCCGATGCAGCAGGTCATCTGGAATCAGGAAGAATCGAAATTTGATGCGCCGATTGGGCCCTTTGCCATTGGCCTTGGCATGTGCGTGCCCACGGTTATTGCCTTCGGCTCTGATGACCATAAGAAGCGCTATGTCCAAAAGGCGTTGTTCGGCGAGGAAATCTGGTGCCAGCTTTTCTCTGAACCAGCGGCCGGGTCCGACGTCGCTGGCTTGAAGACCAAAGCGGTCAAGGATGGCGATGACTGGGTAATTAATGGCCAGAAAGTCTGGACATCTGGCGCGCATTATTCCGACTATGGCATCTTGCTGGTCCGCACCGATCCGGATGTGCCCAAGCATAAAGGCCTGACCATGTTCATCGTCGACATGAAACAGGAAGGTGTTGATGTGCGCCCGATCCATCAGGCATCGGGTGGCAGCGAGTTTAACGAGGTTTATTTCACCGACGTCCGTATTCCGGACAGCGACAGGCTCGGCGAACCTGGCATGGGCTGGAAAGTGGCGTTGGTGACGCTGATGAACGAGCGGCTGGCTGTAGGTGGTTCACCCGGACCGGACTGGGCCGAGATCATGGACTATGCGCGTTCCTCCGGATCGATGAGTGATCAGGCGTTTCGTGCGAAACTGGCCGATTGGTATGTCGCGGCGCAGGGATATAAATTGACTAAATTCCGTACCCAGACCGCTTTGTCCAAAGGAGAGACGCCGGGTCCGGAAAATTCCATCGGTAAGGTTATCACGGCGAACCACCTGCAGGATATCTGCAATAGCGCGATCGAGATGCAGGATCATTACGGGATTATTTCCGATAAGGACAAGGCGCCGGCCGACGCGATTTTTCAGGAAAGCTTCATGTGGGCGCCGGGTCTGCGGATCGCTGGCGGCACCGACGAAATTCTCAAGAATATCATCGCGGAACGTGTGCTGGGTCTGCCGCAGGATGTGCGGGTCGATAAGGATAAACCCTTCTCGGCTTTCTAGTCGGCCTTAGGCGGCGATCAGGTCGCGGACTTCGGCGGCTAGACCATAGGATTTCTCACGCGCGGCTTGATCAAAGATCGAACCGGAGACGATCAGCTCGTCGGCCTGTGTGCGGTCGAGAAAGGCCCGGACGCTGCTTAGCACAGCATCGGGAGCACCAACGGCGCTGCCCTGCATGATCTGTGCAAGCATGGATTGGGCCTGCGGCGGCAGGCTCTCACGATAGCCCTCCACCGGAGGCGGCAGTTTGCCGGGATTGCCGGTGCGCAGCGCCACAAAGCTTTGCATCATTGATGTGGCAAGATGCTCGGCTTCGTCATCCGTATCGGCTGCGAAAATATTGAACCCGCACATGGCATAAGGCTCCGCCAGTTGCGCTGACGGTTTGAAATCGCGGCGATAAATGGCCAGCGCTTCGTCGAGCGCTTGCGGTGCGAAATGCGAGGCAAAGGCATAGGGCAGGCCGAGAGCCGCGGCGAGCTGCGCACCGAACAGGCTGCTACCCAATATATAGAGCGGGATTTTCGCGCCGGCGCCCGGCGTCGCCTGAATACCAAGACGCTCATCGCCTTCGAGCAGCGCCTGCAGCTCGACCACATCGCGCGGGAACTGGTTTGGATCCGTATCAAGATTTCGCCTTAGCGCCTGTGCCACCCGCTGGTCGGAACCTGGCGCACGGCCAAGGCCCAGATCAATCCGGCCGGGAAACAGCGCTTCCAGCGTCCCGAATTGCTCGGCAATCACCATCGGCGCATGATTGGGCAGCATCACGCCGCCAGCCCCGATGCGGATGGTTTGCGTGCCCGCACCAATATGAGCAAGCGCGACAGATGTCGCGGCACTGGCAATACCCGCCATGCCATGATGCTCCGCCATCCAGAACCGTTCAAAACCCAATGCCTCACCATGCTGCGCCAGGGCGAGCGAACGGTCCAAAGCGGTTTTGACATCAGAGCCTTGCGGTACCGGCGACAGGTCCAGAATGGAAAATTTCACAGGCTTGCTCATAATCTACCTCTTTTGTCCTAGCTGCCCGGCCACCTTGATCGCATAGCCGCTTGGAACTTTGCGAAATCCCAGCGTTGGTAGCAGCAGCGTCCACGCGCGATCATTCCCATTTAGGAAGAGACGCGCAGTATAAAAGCCATTGCCTTCCAGTTTCATGGTTAATTCTTCCATACCCGACCCGCTAGCCAACGGCAGAACAAGCACACCATCTTCACACATGGCATTGCCGAGCAGACCCTGTTTGAGATCAAGTCCTGGGATATTCGCATCAAGCGACAAGCGTACTTTTCCGCTGGCCGACTGGCAGCGGCCACCGGCAAAGGCGACACTGACATTATCCAATTCAATATTCGAGGCGGGCAGCGGCGCCAGTTGTCCGCCAACGCTTAAAGTGCTGGTTGCATTTTCCACCAGAAGGCTATTGCCTTGTTTCCCGATTGTAGCGGTCAGGCCATTGTCGCCAGGGGCAGCAGGGCGCTCCAGATCCATCTTCACTTTGCCGGTTAGCAAGGGAAAAAACTGAACGCCCGCATTGAGATCACCCAGTGCGAGGGGGCCGATCTGTGCCTGTTCAATCCGGCCGCTCCAGATGCTACCGCTAATCTCGCGTGCAGAAAATTTCGAATCTTCCAATCCCGCCATACTGACCGCGAGCTTCAGTGGCATGAAGATCAGAGCCAATATGATCAGGCCGATTATAATCAAAATATAGATCAACGCGCGCGGTACCTGCTTTCCCATCTATTTCAGATTCCCTATTACAGCTCAGGCGTAAACTGATCAAAATAAGCAAAAATATCTGCTTCATCTCGGCTGGCTGCATTGCGCCATGTGGGTGCGGACTTCGGATTGAGCAGGGCGCCACGCGGGGAGAGTACGAGCACGGTTGGCGTGCCGACAATCTTTTCAATGCCGAACCGCTGTGCAATATCGATATTGCGATCGCGTTGCCCGACATCGACATAAACGACTTCATATTTGGACTTCAGCATTGCGGCAAAGCGTGGCTTTTCAAACCAGCCAGCAAGCCCTCGGCTATCATGGCACCAGTTGGCCCCCATGACGAGCAGGACGCGCTTGTCTGCTGCCACAGCGCGGGTGAGGGCAGCATCGACATTTTGCGATGCATTGGCATCCTTTTCATAGGGCCTGGCTTCGGGATGTTCTGCCGCAGAACCGTCGGTATCAGGCGCCGAGAGTGCTGGAGCTGCCAATGCCAAGCCAGCCGCGAAGAAGATATATTTCATCATTTCAGCCACCCGCCTGCGCGATCAATTTGGGTAGATTGCCCATAGCTGCCATTGCGTTGGCGCGAAATTCTTCGAGTATGGCTATTTTCTCTTTGTCATCTGCGCCAACGCCCGTGATCATTTTGCCAAATCCATCGAGCCGGCTTTTGGTGATCCATTTGTTGACGATCTTGTCCTGTGACCACTGAAACTGGTTCATCATATTCACCATCGTTGCGCCCGGATATGTTTCGATACCATCGGGCAAAGGCACCGGTTGGCCGAGCCGGTTCTTGGCCTCGTCATCATCATAAGTGACCTCAAGAAAAGCGCTGAGTGCTGCGCTGAAAGCCGGCTGCGGAACACGGATCATCTGCAATGTGATCAAACCATCCTGAAATTGCGGCACCACCGGACGGCGTTCAACAGCGGTGGCGGTACAGTTGATATAGAGCGTCTCCGCCGGCATCGGATAGTCGCCGTCTTTCAGAAGCATACCGCCCTGATTAATGGTTTCGACATGACCCATGCGCACGACGTTTTTAATCCGCCGCAGGATATCGACTTCGCCCTGGGAGATGGTGGCATAGTGGAACATGCTGGGTGTTGCTTCGGGATCGATGCGCAGCATGACGCCGCACGCCTCGAGGCGCAGGAACAGATCATCGGCAGTTTCCGCCGCTGCAATCGCCGCCATCAAATCTCTTTGGCCACCGATGGTTTCGTGAAAAAATTCCTGACCGGGCTGGGTATGATTCCGGTTGAGCAGCCAGCTGTCGCGCGGGCAGATCCAGACGATATCATCCGGGTCAGCGCCCGAGCGCAGCAACCAGACGCCGACATCCATCGCGGTCTTGCCTGCACCAAGGATGACGAATTTCTTTGGCCGCGGTCCGGTGCCTTGCCAAAGTTGCGGCAAGCCGTTGGGCGGAATCATTTTGACGCCTTCACCGACTTCAAATTTGGGCGTGTGGGTCGATGGCACCGTGGTGCCATAATAAGTGGCATCGACGGTTTTCTTGCGGATTTTAACTTCGCTTTCCTGACCCGAAAGTAGCGACACAAATTTACCGCAACCATTTTCGGAACCGATATAATCACACATCGGGTGATAGCTGACCCGGCCGCTCGGTATGAAGCGCTGGTGCATCACTTTCTCGAAATAGCTGTTGACCTCGGCTCCGGTAGAAAGTTCATAATAGCCTTTGTTCAAGCCAGTCGTATCGATCTCTCCGCTGCCCAGTTCGGTCGAGTTCACGCCATAAAAGGCGGATGGCTGGTGCAGGGCGACAAAGGGATAGGCATCGTTCCAGTGCCCACCGGGTTTGCCATGCCGGTCAACAATTGTGATATGCGCATCGCTTTCCTCGAGCAGCGTGTCAGCAAAAGCCATGCCGACGGCACCGCTGCCGACAATCAGATAATCCGTTTCGGCAGTCGCCATAGAAAAGTCCCTTCAATCGATTATCCGATTTCTTAGGGACTTATATGCTAGAGGGCAATCAAACTTCCAGTGGGGTGAGAGAGCAGGCGGTTGTCATCCCCAGTCCGCGTTTCATGGCAGGATAGGCTCTCACCATCGCTGCGGCCATCGCCAGTTCCCGCCGGACGCCGCGTCCGAACCGCTGCTCAATGCTTAGCCCCAGATCATCCGCCTCGGCCGACTGCCGGGCAATGGCTTGACCAAAATCAAAAGCCAGCTTGTTATCGCCGTTCAGATTGCCTGTGAGCATGGTGTTGACCTCATCTCGCGGCAATCCTTCCGCCAATGCGCCTTGTGCTGCTGTAATTGCACAGGGGCCGCAGTCTTCAACCAGCACTGCACCAATACGCGCGGCGGACAACAGACCAGCATCCGCTTCATGGCGATGATTGCTGGCGGGCATGAAATGTTTGAATTTTTCGAGCATGTGCCCGGGCGCGCTTGCTATCTCGTGTATATAGGCGCTTTCGCCGGGCGTCATACGATCAACCGCGTTCAGGAACAGCCGATTGGGAATACCAGCTGGCGCTATGCGCTGGCGGACAAACAAGATGGTGAGGGCGGCCAGTACCAAAAGCGGCGGGCCCAGGACACCGGGCGCATCCGCCCAGAAAATATCCGGCGAACAGATGCCAACGGCCACCTCGTAGATATGCAATACGCCATGCAGCGACAGCCATAGCGCACCGGCAAGTGCGCCTAGCCAGCGCATATGCAGGCTGGCACCAGCATAAAGCAAGATGATCCCACAGGCCGCATAGGCAATTCCTATGTCGCGAATGAAATGCTTGTTTGGAGGTCCGGTCGTGATCACCGTTGGAATGGCGGTATACCAATCAAGTGGCGCAATGATCATGAACAGCCCGAACAGCAGCGCGAATATACCGACCAGCAGGACAAGTCCTTGTGCCAGACGATCCAGAAAATCCGGTTTTCCCGTCAACATGTGCGTTTCTCCATCAGTATATTTAATTCAGACAACAAATATCCGAATTAAATATTTTGTCAATCGGGCGCTCGAAAATTGCCGCTCTGGCTTTATTCGGATATAAAATATCGGAATATGATGAGAAAACAGGTAAGCTATGCAGATTTCCAAGGGTGTTGAATGGGCGGCCCATGCCGCCGCGTTGCTGAACGGCTTGCCGCCCGGTCGCGGCCTGAAAGCGGAAGCTTTGGCGCGCTTTCATGATGTTCCGGCCGCCTACATGGCGAAACAGCTGCAAGCGCTCAGCAAGGCAGGGATCGCGAAAACCTCACGCGGCGCGCATGGTGGATATCGTCTCGCCAAACCGGCGGACGAGATTACTTTATGGGATATTACCGCGGCGGTTGATGGCAAAGGACCAGCATTTAGGTGCACCGAAATTCGCCAAAATGGACCATGCGGTCTGAAACCCGAAGACTGCAAACGGCCCTGCCAGATTGCCGCCGCTTTTGCTTCAGCGGAGCAAGCCTTTCGAGACAGTCTTACCGCAGTTTCTCTGGCTGACCTGGCAGGCCAGGTTGTCAAAGATTCAGAGCCGGATCATCTGCTTGCCATGATGAACTGGCTCAATGCAGAGGCTGAACCGCTGAGCGAGAAAAGCGCCTGACCGATTATATAAGCTTGGCCATTGTCTCGAACCGCAAGGGTTCGGCCAGCCAATTGTCATAATTGTCCATCACCGCTTTGGTATAGGGCTTGCCATGATGCTCTTTTAGGGCAGCTTCATCCTGCCACTCTTCATAAAGGAAAATGTGACCCTGATCCGAATCAGCCAAGACGGTAAATTGGATGCAGCCAGGCTCCGCGCGGGTTTCTTCGACGATGGCAAGGATGGCGTTCTGCGCATCGGCATGGTGTTCGGATTTTGGGGTAATTTTGGCGAAGCCGAATAAGGTGTTTGTCATAGGTTCCAGACTTGATGTTTGATTGGCCCCCCTATGCCGGTCATTTTCAACGCCTTCCCGTACCGTGGCAAGCCAAAAATCACTTGAATAGAAATACGTTGATAGTATGATATAACATATCATATTGGGATAAGGTGTCTATGATCAATCCAAGCAACGTTCCAACATCTCGATTTTTGCGCGATGCTGGTTTGAAGCCAGGTATTCGGGTTTTGGACATCGGCTGTGCGAACGGCCATTTAACGCGCGAGTTGGCTGAGCTGGTCGGGAAGAAGGGCCATATCCATGGCGTTGATAGCAGTGATGACCGGCTTGCCGAAGCTAGGGATCAGACTGCTGACCCGCGTCAAGCTGGCATCACTTATGAGAATGTTGATCTGGCTAGACGCCTGCCGGATTGGGAGCCGTTCGATGCCATCGTTGGTCGCCGCATCTTAATGTACCTGCCGGACGCAGGGGAAACGGTGCGGCGATTGGCCGCTTTGCTCAAGCCGGATGGCCTGATGATCTTTCAGGAACATAGCGCGATCGGTATGCCCTTTGCAGCGCAGCCGATACCGCAACATCGGCAAGCCCATGACTGGATGTGGCGCACCATTGCGGCAGAGCAAGGCACCATCACCATGGGTCTCGATCTTCCGAAACTGTTCAAGCAGGCTGGGCTGGGGATCGATGATTATCGGGCAGAGGCGATCATGCTGGGTTCCGGTGATGGACAGGGGATTGAAGATATCGCCAGTTACATGGTGGACAGGGTGATCGATGCGGGGGTTGCAGACCGGGAAACGATCCAGCCCGATAGTCTGGCACAGCGTCTTGTTGAGGAGCGTCAGCTAGCCAGTCCGATTGCCTGGGATATGGCCTATCTGATCAGCGGGAAAAGGCGTCAGTGAGATACATCCGTCATCCTGAACTTGTTTCAGGATCTGACTTGCACACGCACCTCGAGGAGATCCTGAAACAAGTTCAGGATGACGATGGTCTGGATGTTGAAAAGTGGGCGCTTACTCTGCCGCTTCCACCTGTTCCGTCGCCGCTTCAATCTCGGCCGCCTTGTCTTCGACCAGCTTCACGATATGGTCGACCATATCGCCATCAGCGACATGATGGTCGGTCACGCCGGACAGGTACACCATATGTTTGCCCGCGCCGCCGCCGGTAATGCCGATGTCGGTTTCGCGCGCTTCGCCCGGACCGTTAACAACACAGCCGAGGACTGAGAGTGACAAGGGCGTGCGGATATGCTGCAGGCGTTCTTCCAAGGTCTGCACGGTGCGGATCACGTCAAAGCCCTGCCGCGCACAGCTGGGACAACTCACCACACGCACACCGCGAGTGCGCAGACCTAGCGCTTTGAGCATTTCATAGCCAACGCGGACTTCCTCTTCCGGTTCAGCCGACAGGCTGACTCGGATCGTGTCGCCAATACCGGCCCAGAGCAGATTACCCATGCCGATGGAACTTTTGACCGTACCGCCGATCAGGCCACCTGCTTCGGTAATGCCGAGATGCAGTGGGCAATCCACCGCATCGGCCAGCTGCGAGTAAGCCGCCACCGCCAGAAACACGTCAGACGCTTTGACCGCAACCTTATATTCGTGAAAATCATGATCCTGCAGAATCTTGATGTGATCGAGCGCGCTTTCGACCAGCGCCTCGGGACAGGGCTCGCCATATTTTTCGAGCAGGTTTTTGTCCAGACTGCCGGCATTCACCCCGATACGGATGGCGCAGCCATTGGCCTTGGCCGCATCGACCACTTCCTTGACCCGCTCTGCGCTGCCAATATTGCCGGGATTGATCCGCAAGCAGGCCGCGCCCGCCTCGGCGGCTTCGATGCCGCGCTTATAATGAAAGTGAATATCCGCCACGATCGGCACACGGCTGGCGCGGACGATTTGCTTGAGCGCGGTCGTACTCTCGACATCGGGGCAGGACACCCGGATGATATCGACACCGGCTTCTTCACAACGGCGGATCTGGTCAATTGTCGCCTTGGGATCGCTGGTCAGCGTATTGGTCATCGTCTGCACGGTAATCGGCGCATCCCCGCCCACCGGTACGTCGCCGACCATGATCTGGCGGCTCTTGCGGCGCTCTATGTCGCGCCAGGGACGCAAGGAAGGATTGTCGGCTGTCATGATGGGAACCTGTCACAATATTGCTCGTACCATGCTATATAGCGGTTTCATAGCGCGGGTGCGAGTGGCGATTGCGTCTGGTACCCAAAAAAGCACAATATTGGAAAGGAAAACATCATGGGAACTGTTTTGATCGCCGGTGCCAATCGCGGCATCGGGCTGGAAATGGCCAAACAATATGCGGATAATGGCTGGGAAGTCATCGGCACCGCACGGGAACCGGAAAAGGCGACCGAGCTGAACGCGATCGACAATGTGAAGACCATGCAGCTTGATGCAACAGATGATGCCAGTATCGAGAGCTTTGCTCAGGAATTGGGCGACCAGCCGATCGATCTCTATGTCAATAATGCTGGTATTTTCGGTCCCCATGAGTTCGACCGCGATGGCTGGCTGGAGCTGATGAACATTAATGTCGTTGCGCCAGTGAAGCTTGCCAATATCCTGAAAAACAATGTTGCCCAGTCGAACGACAAGAAAATGGTCGTGATCTCCAGCCAGGTTGGCAGCATTGCCGAGAATGAAAGCGGCGAAATGATGTATTATCGCTCAAGCAAGGCAGCCGTGAACCAGGCTTGGAAATCCCTGTCGAACCAGTGGAAGGATGAAGGCCTGACGCTAACCATGATGCATCCTGGTTGGGTCCAGACCGATATGGGCGGTCCTAATGCCGACCTGACGCCGCAGGAAAGCGTGAACGGCATGCGGCAGGTTATCGACAATCTGGATCATTCGCAGACCGGGGCTTTCCATGACTATAGCGGCCGCGAAATCCCTTGGTAATTCTTCATGGTGCGCGGACACAGGACAATGGTTGCGGCTCTGGCGATTGGTGCTAAACCTTTGCGAAAAGGAGCCGCATCATGTCCAAATTCGCAATCATCGCGCCGGTTTTAGCTATGGCCGCATTGGCCTTCAGCAGCACGGCAGCCGCGCAATCTGATGAAGAAGCAAGCTGGTCAATCGCCATTCACGGCGGTGCGGGAACAATCGAACGCGAAAATATTACACCGGAGAAAGACGCTGAAATTCGTGCGGCTCTTAACGCAGCTTTGGCCGAAGGGTCCAAAATCCTGAAAGCCGGCGGCAGCGCGATGGAGGCGATTACCGCCACGATCGTGCTCTTGGAAAATGACCCGAATTTCAACGCGGGCAAGGGCGCCGTATTCACGTGGGACAAGACCAACGAGCTGGACGCCAGCATCATGGACGGGAGTGACCTGACTGCCGGCGCTGTGGCTGGAGTCACAGCCACGAAAAACCCGATTTTGCTGGCCCGCGCGGTCAAAGACAATAGCCCGCATGTCATGCTGTCTGGTAAAGGAGCGGATCAGTTCAGCCGCGAACAGGGGTTGGAGCAGGCGACACCTGACTATTACGCCACGCCGCGCCGTCTCAAACAGATTGAAGATGTGCTCGCAAAGGAAGTCAGCGCAACTGATGTTGATTACAAATTCGGCACCGTGGGCGCCGTGGCAATGGACAGCAAAGGCAATATGGCAGCAGGAACCAGCACCGGCGGTATGACTGGTAAACGCTGGGGCCGGATCGGCGACAGTCCGGTTATCGGAGCGGGAACCTATGCGCGAAATCGCAGTTGCGCGATATCAGCTACTGGCGCTGGCGAATATTTTATCCGGTTGGGTGTCGCTCACGAAATATGTAGCCGTATCTGGACGCGTTTTCTTGCGGCAAGAGATGAAGTTCAAGCGACCGTTCCCACGGATAAAGACGGCGTGCCCGAATATTATGTCCACGCCAGCGAATTTGCTCTGCCCCCCACAGAGGTCCAGAAAATTGCCGACGACGTTATCGCGGAACTCGGCCAGATTGGCGGCACCGGAGGGATTATCTTCGCCACGCCATGGGGCCAGGCCGGTTACAGTTTCAATACCCCCGGCATGTATCGCGGCCGGGCGACCAGCGATGGCACGATGAGCGTGTCGATCTACGGGGACGAGGAATAAGGGGCTAACTACTCCCCCATCGGCGTCGCTGCCTTTGCCGCTTTGGTCGTGACGATATAGTCAAAGCCTAGCACCACAAATTTACCGAAGGTCGACAGTTCGTTAATCCCCTTGCTTTCCAGCTTGCGCCGGATCGGCTCGAGCGGAATGAGATAATGGCCCGTATCGCCGATCCGGGCGCTGTCAATCTGCACCGCTTCGAGGATGGGCGTTATGATCTTGTCATCCACCGCTTTCACTTGCGTATAGCCTTCCGGTGAAGGCCGCATCGTCAGTTGCTCACCGCTCAGACCGCTGAAAGCGATGTGCAGTGATTGCATTCGGTTAGCGGCGGCAAGTCCCGGGAGTAGCGATCCGATATCGAACATCTTGGTCGGTGTCGTCCCGCGCCCGAGGTGATAGGCACCCATTTTTAGCAGTACACGCGGCGCAGGCTCTTCTGCTTCGTGATATTGCTGCAAAAACAAGCGGTGCATCAGGGTGATGCGGTCGGCATTATTGGCGAAATAGCGGCGGGCATTATTGTGCTGATAAATGACAGCGCTTTCCGCTAGAGAGTCGATAATCGCTTGTGCTTCCGGCGAGCCTGTAAATTTGGCACGCAGCTCGGTAAAGGTCGCGGGCGGTGCTGACAACATCAGCAGGTTTCCCTGATCAGCGGCTGCCACGGCTGCGAGATCTTTCTGTAGCAAGCTATCCGCGGCCTCACGGGCGACGGCATTGGGGGCCATGGCTTTTAACTCCTCCAGCAGGATCGTTGGTGCGCCGATAAATTCCTGATCAATACCCCATAGATCCACGGTGCCCTCCGGTTCGGCAAAATCATTGGCGAGCAGAGCATCTTCGCGACTGCTGACAAAGGGGATGGCAATCGGCTTGCCCGCGACTAACGTAGCGACACCGGTTACGCCATCGGTCCGCAGGGCTTGCTGCACGGCCTTGTTCGACCAAGGGCCGATTTCGACGGCATGATAAGTGCGACCATGTTTCTTCATTTCGGCGGCCAGACCGCGGCCCAGTTGAGGGGTGTCGGCAAATCCATGATCCTCACCCAGCGCGACAAATTGCGATCTTGCTATCTCTTCGCGCAGGACATCAGCGCCGGGACCGGACAAGCCATCCGGCCCGAAGGAAATTTCCCAGACCGGGATTTCCGGCTCTGTCGGTGGCGTATCTTGCGCGGCCACTGGCGTCGTGAGTGCCAGCGCGCCTATTCCGGATAGTACCGCAAAAAATCTCCGCATATCTTGCCTCCTGCATATTGATTTGGTGATTTATAACACTAATACAGTTATTGTAAATCCATCTTTAAGAGCGGTCGCAATTTCCCGCTTCCCCTCGCTTAATCACTCGGTTAAACCCGGAGAATGACATGGAAACCGGAAATTGAAGAGCTGCACGAGCGGCAGCGCCTTGCGGAAAAAATGGGCGGGGAAGAAAAGGTCTCTCGCCAGCATGGGCGGGGTAAGCTTGACGCGCGAGCGAGGATTGCCGGGATTGTCGATGATGGCAGCTTTCGCGAGATCGGCAAGATTGCCGGACGTGGGACTTATAATGACAAGGCCGAGTTCGAGGATTTTGCGCCGAGCAACCTGATCTTTGGCCGGGCGAATATCGAAGGACGACCGGTGGTCGCCAGCGCCGATGATTTTACCGTCCGCGGTGGTGCCGCTGATGCCGCGCTCCACCGCAAATTTACGCAATGCGAAAAAATGGCCCATACGCTGGGCATACCAATGATTCGGATGATTGATGGTACGGGCGGCGGTGGATCGGTTAAATCGCTGGAGGATATGGGCTTTACCTATGTACCTGCGGTTCCTGGCTGGGAAGATATCATCAAAAACCAGGAAACTGTGCCGGTGGTAGCACTGGCGCTCGGGCCTACAGCGGGCATGGGCGCGGCGCGCACGGTGGCCAGCCACTATTCGATCATGGTGCGCGGATTATCGCAGCTATTTGCCGCTGGTCCCGCTGTAGCGGCGGCCATTGGCGATAATCTGACTAAGGAAGAACTGGGCGGCAGCGAGATTCATGCCCGCAACGGTGTGGTCGATGAAGAGGTCGGCAGCGAGGCGGAAGCCTTTGCCACGGCGCGCAAATTCCTCTCCTACCTGCCGAGCAATATCAACCAGCGCGCCGAGCGGGTGGTTACTGGCGACCCCGCCAGTCGCCGCGACGAAGCCTTGCTCTCGACCGTTCCGCGCGGCGACAAGCAAGTTTATTCCATGCGCAAGATCATGGATTCCGTTTTCGATAAAGGTTCGGTTTTCGAAATGGGCAAGCGTTGGGGCAGGGCTGCGATCACCGCTTTTGCGCGGCTGGATGGCTATCCGGTCGCGGTGCTGGCCAATGATCCCAGTTTTTTGGGCGGTAGCTGGGAAGCCAAGTCATCGGAAAAGGTTGAGCGTTTTGCCAAGCTTGCGGACCAGTTTCGCCTGCCGGTGGTGCATCTGGTCGACAATCCCGGCTTTATGATCGGTGAAGATGCCGAGCGGACCGGCACTATCCGCTATGGCGTGCAGGCGATGAATGCGGTTTATAAGGCGACCGTGCCGTGGGCGAGCATCATTGTGCGGCGCGCCTATGGAATTGCGGGCAGCGCGATGTCCAATGCGGAGAATTTCCAATATCGCTTTGCCTGGCCTAGCGGAGACTGGGGGTCACTGCCTATCGCTGGCGGGTTGGAGGTCGCCTATAAGGCGGATATCGAAGCATCCGAAGATCCAGCCGCGCGACTGGAAGAGATCAAAGCCAAGCTCAATCAAGTCACCTCACCTTTCCGTACGGCAGAGCAATTCAGCGTTGAGGATATCATCGATCCGCGCGAAACCCGGCCATTATTGTGCGAATTTGCCGATCTGGCGTGGCGGAAACTGGCAGGGGAATGATCAGATTGCGGTTGTGATGAAATAATCCGGCTCATTCAGCCTGCCGCAACATCCATAATATTATCACATTTCGTGTCTGTTACTGGGACGTTCGTCTAAAAGCCGAAAGGCTGAAAGGTAATATCATGTCCCTTGTGCATATTTCGAAAACCGGTTTCATCCTGATGGCAGGCCTATTGTGGAGCGCGAATGCCGCTGCCGAAGATGCGAAATCGGAAGATACGCCGGAGCGGATTTCCGTTCTCGTAACCTATGGCGATGATATTTGCCCCGAAGGGCAGCCCGATGAGATCGTCGTTTGCGCCAAACGGCCGGAATCTGAGCGTTACCGGATCCCCAAGGAGTTGAGGCAAGCGGAAGAGGAAAAAGCAGGCGAACAAAGCTGGTCCTCGACCGTTGCATCTCATGAAGACGCGGCTCGCACCGAGCGCCCCAATAGTTGCTCGGTTGTTGGCACCAATGGCTGGTCCGGATGTCGGGCTGCGCTGCTGCGGCAATGGTTTGATGAGCGGCGTCAGGCTGGTCAGTAGCTTCGCCACTGGCTCACAACATGCTGAGTGGGTCGGAGAAAATAATTATCATTGTTAAACGTGTGAATAAGCAGGAAAGAGAGAGTAATCTCTGAACTAGCTGGCTGATCAAGATAGCGCTAAATAAAACCATTTTGGGCGCAACATCATTTGCTAAATTGCAAACAAGAACATTATTATTCAGCATATTTTCGATCATGGTCAAAAATGTCAGGAAATGGGCGTTCTATGCAATTTTCATATGCTGAAATTTTAGAGATTTTTTCTGAAAAGCACAAAATCATTCCCGACAAGAAAAATGCGTTTCGTGGTCGGTTGCAGCATTTTCAGCGTCTTGGTTTCCCGGCTGGTGCCAACACTGGTAAAGGCAATATGGTTGCCTATTCATGGCGGGATCTTTTCTTGATCGGCCTTGCGCTGGATTGCCTGGAAATTGGCTCCACGCCTGATCGAAGCGTGAATGAAATCACCAAATTTGAAGATGTGTTTATGTCAACTGTGGCCAGTGTTGCATTGGGTGACCAGAACGAAGAAAGCTCAGAGTTTAAATGCTTTTTGATTGTCGAGCTGTCCAACCTGATGTCGCTCAAGGCAGAAGATGATTGGAGCCAGACTGTGAAACTATTGTCTCATCAGGACATGATGCAGATTCTGTCAAGCGAAGGTCTGGATGCACATCAGTCACCTTATGCACTCATCGATCTGCGACAGTTTTTGGCGGCCACTCTGAATGCCATTTTCGCGAACGTGTCCGGTTCGAAGAAGAATATCATCCGGGATTTGAAGCTATGGGCGACGGAGAAATTAGATTCTGATGCTGCGCACGCTGCCTGAATATAAGTCGATTTAGAACGAACTTTAGAAGGGAGCGATCCAATAAGGACCAGCAGGATCGCTCCCTTCAAGTTGATGCTAAAATTCCCGCTCATTGTGGGGATGATTAACGCAGGATTTAACAGTCGAGGCGCCTAAGGTGCCCAAATCAATTTACGGGCCTTCCAGACGGCAATTAACCCCCGCCCAAAAATTTCTTTGAAGGTGCCCGATACTAAGAGCAATCGCGGTATCAGTAATGCCACCGCATGAGAGAATGACCACGCTCCCATCACTTAAAAATCTGCGATAAATGCCGTTGATAATCCTGATCCATTTTAGCATCAGGAAACGGCGACATGCACCACCTTCCGCAAAGCCGGATATTGTCTCGCTCGGCGGGTATCAGTTTCACCCTGGCCGGATTGTTGGCAATTGTTGCTTTGACACCGGCAAAGGCAGAAAAAAGCGATACACGGAAAAAAGCATCATCCGCGACAGTCTATGTAAGAGCTCAAATTTATAAGCGGATTGAGATCCGGCCAGAAAATTTTTCAAAGACGGAAAAGCAGATGGATCAAAATCTGTTGGATGTTAGTCAGCAGGATTGTGATCCTGAAGTTCGAAAGATGATCAAAAATTGTGTCTTGATGATCTACGAGATGCAGTGATGGCAAAGAATGAATATTGTTCTCAATCGCCTCTGTTGTCGTCAGCAACTTGTTTTAGTGCATCAATGGCTTCCTCAACCTTTATGGCCGCGATTGAATGATCAGTTTTGTCCAATAACGCGAGGATATCTCCGAGCTCTTCAATCAATTTGAGAATGTCGATTTTATTACTGTTACTCATATGTATCGACGGTGCCTTTCCTCGGGGCAACAAGTCTAATTTCGACCATGTTTCAAGTAGTTGTACGGACTGATGTCTCTGTTATGGCGACAGGCATTAATTGCAACTCGTTGCAATTTCAACAAAAAATACCCGCGCAATTGTCAGATGAAGTAAACGTCGAATTGAATCCCAAAAACGGACATGAACACTGAACTATCCGTTCATCAAATCCTCTTTTCGAAACGTCGGGAATTTCACTAAATTGCGTTGCCGCTGCAGCTTGGCATTTAATGTTTCTCTTTGTCGCCGTTAACCATAGCACGAAAGGGGACGACATGACTGATTTTGACTATGATTTCGTGGTAATTGGGGGCGGTCCAGCAGGCCGAAGAGCAGCAATACAGGCATCGAAACTCGGCAAGACCGTTGCGATTGTCGATGATCAAAAGAAAATTGGAGGCGTGTCGGTACATACTGGCACCTTGCCATCCAAAACGATCCGAGAATCTGTGCTGTCGGTTACAGGGTGGCGTGATCAATATTTCAAATCTGGGCGTCAGCGCAGCGGCCCGGATGTAACCCGGGACTCAATTTCTTCCAGACTTTCGACAACGTTGGGTGATGAGGTTGAAGTTATCGACAGTCAACTGTCTCGCAATAATATCGAAACACTGAAGGGGCGCGCGAAATTTGCAGGACCCAATAAATTATCAGTATCGCAATCGGTTCAAGGAAAGACAACAACCTACACTGTTACTGCTGAAAAGTTCCTTATTGCGGTCGGAACAAAGCCTTATCGACCAAAGCATATTCCATTTAACGGTTCCACAATTGTCGATAGTGATTCAATCGCTGCCAATATGCCGATGCCAAAATCCATTGTCGTCGTTGGTGGCGGCGTTATCGGATTAGAATATGCTACAATATTTTCGACGCTCGAGATCCCGGTTACGGTCGTAGAAGCGCGGGAAAATATTCTCGAATTTATTGATCGTGATATTATAGCCAATTTTACGCATCAACTCTCTGAACGCGGGATCAGCCTTCGTCTTGGGCGATCAATCAAGACAATCGATGTGGACAAGAATGGTAACCCACAAGTCGAACTGGATGACGGCCGCCAACTCAGATCAGAGATGTTGCTCTTTACGGCAGGCCGTGTCGGTGCAGTCGACAAGCTGGGCCTTGAAAAAATCGGCATAGAGCCAGACAGTCGGGGGCGTTTGACCGTAGATCCGGAAACGCTGCAAACGTCGCAGTCCCATATTTATGCGGCCGGCGACATTATTGGCTTCCCGGCACTTGCATCAACATCCATGGAACAGGGGCGACTTGCCGCATGCCATGCCTTTGGCCACCCGATCAAATCTTCTGAACATAGTTTTCCGCTGGGTATCTATTCGATACCAGAAATTGCCAGCATTGGCATGTCGGAAGATGAAGCACGGAGTAAAGGAATGCAGGTTGAAATCGGCATCGCCCGTTTTCAGGAAACATCACGCGGTCATATATTGGGCAATTGCAAAGGGTTGCTTAAATGCATTTTTGACCTGAACGATCGAAAACTACTGGGCGTCCATATCGTTGGTGAGGGGGCAACAGAACTCATCCATATAGGTCAGGCCGTTCTGAACCTGAACGGCGGGATCGACTATTTGTCCGGAACAGTATTCAATTTTCCAACATTAGCCGAAGCATACAAGGTCGCTGCGCTAGACGCATATAACCGTATGCCTCAAACCAGACTGCGAGCGTAAAATGAAAATCGATATCAAAAATATACTGGAAAGCTATTTCCGCGAAAATGACGGTGATGAATCATGCCCTGTATGTATTGAGGATGATGGGAAGCGCACTCCCATCTACGCAATAGCCAGCTTTATTCGTCAGCATAATCTTGCTTTGTCCTCATGCAATCTAGAATTGGCGTGGGAATATATCTGTGGTGGCAAGACTAGCCTGAAAAATGAGATTGTAGGCCTGTCTTCGGCAGGGCGCTTGAATAATGCTTCGGCCCAGGAACTGCATGAGAAATATTTGCGTTCGGACATTGGAGTCCAGATTGACAAGATTTTGATGGAGGCGATTGAACATATTCGCGCCACCACTCAAATTATCGACGATGGCAATAAAAATACCATCGAATGCGAAACCAATCTGATGGAGCAGGCGGACACTATTCGATCGCGTTCGGGCGATATCGATGCTGCCATTCAAAAATTGCTCGATCTTTCTCAGTTGATGGTTGAATCGACGCGTGAAAATCGTGAACAGATTAATGAAACCAACAAGAAATTGGCAAACCTGCAAAATGAATTGGAGCAGGCGAGGAACGAAGCAGATTTCGACCAGCTGACGAAGCTGGCAAACAGACGAAAATTTGAACGAACTCTGGATGAGGTTCTGCAAAAGCTTGTTGATAAGGGGCAGCCTCTGGTGCTGGCGTTTATCGATATTGACCATTTCAAGAAGATCAATGACACATTTGGCCATGAATGCGGGGATCGCGTTCTTCGGCTTGTTGCGGAAGAATTGGAGACTCTGTCCAACAGTCGCTGTCACACGTCTCGTTATGGTGGTGAAGAGTTTGCTGTTATTTTTGAGGATGAAGACATTAAGGACGTCTGTGACCGGATCAATAAATGCCGGGAAGCCTTGGCATCGCGCTCACTTGTTGACGTAGAGTCCGGTAAGGCTCTTGGGACGGTAACCTTCTCTGTTGGCGTTGCGGAATGTCTGGAATCTGACACGAAGCGCTCAATCCTTCGCAAGGCAGATCTGGCGCTGTATGAGGCAAAATCCCAAGGTCGTAACCAAGTGCTCACCTATTCCAATGACCTTTGAGCCGACCGCCTAAGTATGAGAGCTTTTGATTTGTTGGCCTTTCGAGGTTGATGCTTACTAAACGCAAAGCCCTTTGGTGATGGAACCATATTCCTTCGCCAAAGGGCTTTTGTGTTATGGCGACTGATTAATTCGTCTCAGTTTGCACTTCTTCTTGTTCTTTATTTGACACCGCCCGGCGAGCTATGGGGCGTTCTTAGCGTCAACTAACGGAGACGGCCGTGATTGTCTGAATATCATGACAAGGTTCTGGTACCGTACAAAAGCAATTGGGTAGAGTGGTATCGGCCACTCTACCCAATCGGTAATAACGCAGACCAGGTGCGCTACGTACCCCAAGACCTAGCCTGCGGGGGCTGGAATGGCCTTGAAGGAAAGTTTTTACACTTTCTGACACGTGTATCTGAATCTCAAACATGAATGGCAATTCATTTTCAGCCCAAATTGAGAAGGCTTTGGGATTTTATTTCCAAATTGGGAATAACCGACATAATTTTCCTGGTAAAGGATGGCATTCATTAAGTTGCCATCGTAAATTTATTTTACAAAACTGTATAATAATGAATAAAAAATCACTCTATTGTGGCTTCATCGTAATCGAGATACGCCGGTTCCGATCATCTGTCGGTTCTTGGGGATTATAAGGCTCGGTGTCGGCAACGCCTTCAATCCGTGTCATACGCGCCGTAGAGACGCCTTGTTTCACGAGCGCCTGCCTGGTCGCTTCGGCTCTTGCCGACGACAACAGCCAGTTATTCATGCTTTTCCCGCTCGCATAAGGTAAGCTGTCGGTATGTCCACGTATGACAAGTTCGTTGTCCACGGTGTCGATGATCTTCGCAACTTGCGCAATAAGTTCGATAGCTCTTGGCTTCAAACTATCTGTGGCCAGCGCAAACATACTGAAATCTGCTTCATCAATAATATCTATCCGAAGGCCTTCTTTAGTATCGGTAAAGCGGACATTGGACAGGAGCTTCGCCGTTTCCGGCTTATTGGCTAGTTCAGCACGAATGCGCCTTTCAAATTCCTTAGCCGTGATCGATTTACCGGCCGCTTCGCGATCTTCCGCTTTATGGCTGTAATCCTTGTTACCGCCATCGCCAGGGCGCGGCATTGCCATGGCTTGATCCCCCACATTTTTGGCTTTGTGCGGATATTTGTCCGGATCCATAACGGATGAACCGCCGAACATATCTTTGCCGCCGGCACTGTCACGTTTTACTTGTGTCAATGTTGGCGCAAAATAGTCCGCTATTCCCTTGCGCTGTTTCTCTTCCGTTGCACCAAGCAGCCACATTAGCAGAAAAAACGCCATCATCGCCGTCACGAAGTCAGCATAGGCCACTTTCCATGCGCCGCCATGATGGCCGCCATGGTCCTCCATAATGACCTTTTTGACAATTATTGGTTGAACCGGTTCCGGGGCTGCTTTTTTGGCCATGGTTTATTTTGCCCTTATGGCATCAAATACATCAGAGAAGCTCGGCTGGTTATCATGCTGCAGGCTGGTACGGGCCGCCTCGATAATAAGCGGCTGTGGGTGGCCATGCAGGCTGGCGATGATCAACTGCTTTGCGACATGATAGATGCTGGCATCGCTTTCGATCACTGAGCGGGCACGATTGGCCATGGGACCAACCAGACCATAAGCGAGCAAAACACCAAGGAAGGTTCCGACGAGAGCAGAACCGATCATGCCGCCCAATATAGTCGGCGGCTTGTCGATTGAGCCCATGACCTTGATGATGCCCAAAACAGCAGCGACAATACCCAAAGCGGGCAAGGCATCTGCAAGCCCTTGCAGGTTGTCGGCCGGTGCAATGGCTTCATGGTGATGTGTTTTGATGGCCTGATCCATGACATCTTCGACGGCATGTGGATCAAGCGTGCCGGATGAAACGACGACAAGCCTGAGGCTATCAGCGATCAGGTGGATCAACGTATCGTCTTTCAAAAGCTTGGGATATTCACTGAATATTGGCGATGATTTTGGATCCTCGATATGTGGTTCCAAAGCAACCGGCCCCTCGCTTTTTAAAATCTTGGTAAGCTTGGACACCAGCAATATGCAGTCCATGAAATCCTGTTTAACATAGGTTGGACCTTTGAAGACTTTACCAAAGCCGCCCATCAGTGCTTTTAGCTGAGCACCACTATTGCCGATGATAAGTGCGCCTACTGCCGCCCCGCCAATGATGCCCATCTCAACTGGCAAAGCAGCGACAACCACACCCAAATCACCGCCGGATACCAGGAACACGCCAAATACCATGACGAGCAAGACAACTATACCAATTCCAGCGAACATAAGCTCAATTCCAATCCACAGGTCCGTTTTTACTTTGTCCGGTGATCAGGTCACGAACGGACAATCTTCACAGTTGTGAACGGACAAAAATCATTATGGTTAAGGGCGCGATAGCGATGATATTTGGCGCTTAGCCAATCAGCTGGATTAGGGAATTACTAGCCGTTTGGGCATAAAGCCGTTGCGCAGCTTCCAAATTGACCAATAAAGATTGGAATTGAGAAATTGCCTGCGCAACATCCGTGTTTTCCAGAGCGACGCGCCGCTCTGTGGTGTTCAGGCGTGAATCCTGCAGCCTTAGGTCCTGCTCATCAAGTCGATTGACCAATACGCCCTGGCGCCCGAGAAGTGTCGAGAAGTGATCGGTTAAAGACTTGGCCCGATCCAATTGATCGGCGCGTTCAGTCGGCGTGCCGGTGCGAACAGCTTGGATCATGTTTGTCATGATCGCATCCAGGCTTTGGCTTGCTCCGCCACCGATATCGATATCGCCGGAGACTTCCTGCTGCGTTGGCGCGGGTGTGACCAGGACATCCGTATCAATGCGCATTTCTATGGGATCACCGGCATGGAAAAGCTGGCCGCCATAATTGTCCTTCACTTGTGTCAGCTGATTAAACTGTTGCTGAAAGCTTTCCAGCTCCAGCGCGATCACTTCACGATCTTGAGGCGCCAAAGTCTCGTTGTTGGCAAGCACCATCAACTCACGGATGCGAGCGACTCCATTTGACATTGTATCTATGGTCGATTCCGCTTGCTGCGCCAATATGCGCGCTCGGCCGATATTGTTCGACCAACTATCTTCAATGGTCGATTGTCGGCTGATACTGGATATTTCCAGCCAGCTTGACGGGGCTTCTGATGGTCGGTTGAAGCTGACCCCGGTCGCTATCGATTCCTGTGTCCGGGCAATCAGCTTGGAAAGCTCATTTTGCTTTTGAATGGCGTCTGCTGGCCTTGTGCGATTGATCGATTCCATCATGTCATTCCTTCATGCGCCATCAAAAGATTGCCAAAACGGATTGGATGGTTTCGCGGGCGACCTGAACGATCCGGGCAGATGCTTCATAGGATTGTTGCAGGCGAATTAAGTCGGCCGCCTCGCGATCAAGATCAACGACCGACACCCGATCGCGCGCTTCACGCGTGGCCAGATCAAACGCCGTTGCGGCCTCGCTTTCACTGCGTGTCGAAAGCAGGTTTTGGGCTTGCCCAAGCACGAGGCCTTCATATTGTTGTTCGGTCCCGCCTGGCGTACGTAGATCAACAAATGCCAGTATATTGCCATTGGCAACGCCAGTCGGTGAAGCCAGTGCCAGATCATCTGCGGTTAGACCTGTGGCAGAAAGGCTGGCAGCCGTTCCGCTATGCGAGACGACAGGCGCACCCACGGCTCCGCCATCGGTGCGACCATTGGCCTGCCAACCGTTTAGTTCATTTGCAAACTGAACTGCCAGGCTATCGAGATTTGTCGCAACAGCGGCAATATCTGACTGCGCGCGGTTCAATCCGCCCAACGTACCATCGGTTGGTGGCGGTTGGACCGCGCCGCCAATTTCTATGTCAAAGGCTGCCCCGGCATTGGCAACAAATGTGACTGGGCTGACGGTATCGAAGGCAACCAGATTGGTTCCGGCTCTGGATATGTCAACCACACCATTGTCACCAAAACTGATCTCGACATCGAGTTTTTCGGTAATGACGGTGAGTGCCGCGTCACGTTGGTCCAGCAAAGCGATATGTTGCGATGTACCGGGGCGAGTAGGGCGCAATTTTTCATTGACTTCAGCAAGCTCGGCCAGCGCGCTATTTAACTCTGCGGCCTCCTGTGAAGCTGCGCCATCCATTAGGCTGATAGTGGATGATAGGTTGGATGCCGTTTGATTAAACCGTGCGACAGTATCTTCAATATCACCAAGAAACTGACCTCTCAGAGCCGGTTCAAAGGGAACCGCTGAGAGCTCTTCGGCACTACCGAAAAGTTCTGTCAGCTGGCTACCGATGTCTGATTGGTTATTGGCGAGTGCAATTTCACCTTGATCAAGCCATTGAACCGCGATCTCGGTTTTCACCCTGCTGGCGCCGGTTTGCCTGGTGGCCGCTTCGAGAAACTGGTCGCTGGACCGGACAATGCCATTCACAGCAACACTGCCAGTGCCGATATAATTTCCGTATAGCGGGTTGGTCGTGCCATAAATCGTTGTGTCGCCGATATTCAGCGAGCGGCGGACATAGTTGGGATTTTCAGCATTGGCGACGTTGGTCCCAACAACTTCGAGTGCCCGGCTGTTAACGCGCAGTGCGGCGCGTCCAATGGACAACAGGTCAGACATTGTTGCTCACTCCACCGTTTTTGTCATTGGAGCCTTTGTCAACATGCCGTGTAAGCAGATCCGCAATACCAAAAACGCCTTTATCCGCCATATTTTCGGCCAGCATGGCGTCTTGCATATCGCGAAACTGCTCTGTGCCTTTGCCATCGAAAAGGCCGTCGCCCAAAGACGCCGTGCGCATTGTTGACAGCATTTGTCGAACAAAAATTGCCTCGAAATCGGCCGCCATGGCTTCCGCTTCGTTTTTCTGACCTTGCACAGCAGGTTTGGCTGCACCACCGGATGATGCAGCCAAAAGGTTCCCGTGAGAATTAATGATGGTCATATGATGATCAACTCCGCTTTCAGGGCACCGGCCTGTTTCAATCCTTCAAGGATCGCTGTTAAATCAGACGGTGAAACTCCGATGGAATTAATAGTTTCGACAATTTCTGATAATGAAGCGCGGCGTCCGATTTCAAACGCGGGGGCTCCATTATCCTCCAACGCGATATCACTATTTTGTTCGGTTTCGGTCCGGCCACGGCTAAACGGAGCTGGTTGTATAACGGTTGGATTTTCTTCCACTCGGACAGTCAATTTTCCGTGACTGACCGCTGCTGGACCCAATCGAACGGCACCATTAATCACAACTGTGCCGGTTCTTGCGTTGACGATAATGCGTGCCCGCGCTTCGGCTGGTTTCACGATTAGATTTTCAATCTTGCCCATCAATGCGACACGTTCTTGTGTTCCCATGGGAGCCGAAATGCGAACAGTTACAGCATCGGCTGCGATTGCTTGTTCACTCCCCAACGCTTGATTGATCGCATCCGCGACCCGCAGAGAGGTTGTGAGATCTGCATCGGTTAGGTTAAAGCTGAGGAACGGTTGACTTTCAAAGCCGGTAGCAACGGTCCGTTCGATCGTCGCACCACCTGAGATACGTCCCACTGACGGGATATTTACAGTCACGCTGGATCCATCGGCAGCAGAAATGCCTAAGCCGCCTACAGCTAGATTACCCTGTGCCATCGCATAGATCTGTTGATCAGCGCCATAGAGCGGCATTAAAATCAATGTACCACCGCGTAGCGATTTGGCTTTGCCTAAAGCAGAAACGGTGACGTCCATCCGTTGGCCAGGCTTGGCAAATGCTGGCATTTCTGCGGTAACCATGACCGCAGCAGCGTTCTTCGTGGCCGGATTGACACCTGGGGGCAGGGCGAGACCAAATCGGCTGGTCATACCTTTGACCCCCAAAGTGGCATATTCGAGACTATCATCGCCTGTTCCGGCAAGCCCAACGACCACACCATAGCCAACCAACTGATTGGTTCGCAGGCCAGCAAAATGGCCAAGGTCCTTAATCCGTTCGGCTTGTGCTGGCTGCGCTGCGATAAACAGTGCGATTGCCAGCGCGGCAAACCAATGAACGATACGGGTTATTCTAGATGATAGGGTCATAATGTCTCGCCTGATCGGGGACTAAAAAGGGGAAATGAAAGAAAAGAATTTCTGCAACCAGCCCTGTTTGCTGGCGGATGCAATTTCACCGGTGCCGCCGTAAATGATACGTGCATTGGCGACTTTGGTGGACGGAATTGTATTTTCGGAAGACACGTCAATCGCTCGAATAAGGCCGCTGAACTGCGTGTGTTCATCGCCGCGATTGAGGGAGGTCAGTTTCTGACCGCGTACTAGCATTGTTCCATTTGCGTAGCTTTCGACAACGGTCACGCTGATCTGCCCCTGTAGGGAATTCGATTGGGCAGCGTTGCCGCTACCACTGAAATTCTGCGATCCGCTGCTGGCAACATCACTCGGTGAAAACAGAGAGAAAAGGCCAGTGGTCGGCGGTGTTAAGGAAAAGCCGCCATCGCGGTCTTTGGACGCGCTGTTTGACTTAGCTGCCTGCGTGTTTTCGACAAGCAGGATAGTGATGATATCGCCCTTCCGACTAGCCCGCATGCCGCTGGTTAGCGCTGCATAGCCAGATGCCTGCTGAAAAATCGCACCATTGGCAGCGGCGGGTGCAGTGGCAGGCAGCGGTTCAGCAACCACCGGCGCAAAACCGGCCGAAGCCATGTTGCTGCCCGATCCCATGCAACCGATCAGGAAGAAGGGAGCAATCGAAACGGAAACGACCGCTTTTGAAACAGATGATATACGCATGGTCCTAATGCCTCTCACTCAAATTACGATCAGATTTGCTGGTTCACGAATTGCAGCATTTCATCGGTGGCCGAGATCATTTTGGAATTGACCTCATAGGCGCGCTGCGTCTCGATCATGTTCACCAGTTCTTCGACTATATTTACGTTGGATTGTTCCAGCGCACCCTGACGGATGTTCCCCAGACCTTCGGTGCCAGCTTCACCCACCTGTGGTGGACCGCTGGCCGCCGTTTCGGTGAGGATATTATTGCCTACTGAAAGCAAACCGGCCGGATTGGTGAAATTAGCGAGTTCAATCTGACCCAGTTCACTAGGTTCATTTTGACCGGCCAGCGTGGCCGTGACCGTTCCATTATTACCGATGGTAAGGGCAGTGGCCCCTTGTGGAACCTGAATCGCGGGTATCAGGGGCAGGCCGTCACTGGTTACAAGATTACCTTCGGCGGTCAGGCTGAAATTACCTGCGCGTGAATAGCCGGTACTGCCATCTGGTCTTTCCACCTGGAAAAAACCGCCCCCTTCAATGGCCATATCGAGGGCATTTTCACTGTTCTGCAAGGTGCCCTGTGTGCTGATCTTGCCAACGCCCGATAGCTTGACGCCAGTGCCCAGTTGTAAACCACTGGCGAAGCGGTTTTGCGCGTCCGAGGGCGCGCCGGGTGTGACAACATTCTGGTAGGCGAGTGTTTCAAAATCCGCACGATCGCGTTTGAATCCCGTTGTATTCACGTTCGCCAGATTGTTGGCGATAACGCGCATCTTGGTGTTCTGCGCATCCAGACCGGTGCGCGCGACTTGTAGGGCAGAGTTGCTCATTTCATCATCTCCTTTGTGCGATCATCGCACCCGTTATCATTGCGGCATGCTCATCACGCCGGCGCTGCTCTCATCCAGCTCTTGCGCGGTGCGCAGCAGCTTTGCCTGGGTTTCCCAGGCACGACTGGTTTCAATCATGTCGACCAGCGCCGCGGTCATGTTGACGTTGGATTCCTCCAGTGCGCCAGAAATGACTCTTGCATTGTCATCAACCGGAAGAACGCCGTCATTGGCAGCGCGGAACAAGGCGTCCGGCCCTTTTGAAATGGCGCTACCGGTCATGCTGACCAGCTTGATCCTGTCGAGTTCCTGCGGCTGCGTCGGGTCACCGCCTTGAGGGACAAAAAAGACGGTGCCGTCGGCCCCTATATCAACCCGTTCGGCGGGTGGCATGGTGATCGGGCCTCCAGCGCCCATGACCGGAAAACCATCGCCGGTGACCATGGCCCCGGACGCGGCGATGCGAAGGTCGCCGCGCCGCGAATAGGCTTCTTTGCCATCGGCGGCTTGCACCGCAATCATGGCATCGCCCTCCAAAGCAATATCCATGGAGCGGCCCGTTTGCGTAACGGAACCGCTGTTCATATCGGCCTGCATCGGCCGCTCAACGGCCATTGCGCGGCTGTCATGACCCGGACCATTCAGATACTGGGATTTCGCCGACACCATATCGGCTTTGAAACCCACAGTATTTGAATTCGCCATATTGTTAGCAATGGCCGTCTGGCGGTTCATCAGCGATTTCATCGCGTTGACACTGGTATATGCAAGCTTATCCATGGACTATTCCCGGGTTGATAAGGCCGTCAGGTTCTAGACCTGAAGGTTGATAACCGTCTGGCTGAGCGTATTGGCCGTTTCTATCGCCTGGGCATTGGCCTGAAAGTTACGCTGTGCTGCGATGAGCGACACCAGCTCTTCAGTGATATCCACATTGGCAAGTTCCAGAGAACCAGAACGCACCTGACCCAATGGACCATTAGCAGCTTGGTTGATCTGGGGCGGACCGGAATCACCAGTTGATTGCCAGTGCGCGTCACCAACCGGGCGCAGACCTTCAATGGCAGTGAAACTTGCCATAGCCATGGCACCGATATTGATCTGGTTGCCGTTTGAGAAGGTCGCGCTAACCACGCCTTCGCCATTTATGCCAATATTGGTCAGCAAGGCCGTTGGATCACCCGGATCGAATTCAGGCAAAATAAAGTCGAACATGTCGGCGATGTTATTTGATGTTGCCACGCCATTGGCATCGACTGGCAATAGCTGGGCTTTCGCACCTGTAGTGTCGACAACTTCGCGATCAACGTTGACGGAAAAGGCGCCATTACGGGTAAAGGTCAAATCCTGACGTGGGGGTTGTCCGCGGACGGAGAAAAACCCGTCACCAGCAATTGCCAAATCAAGCGTCTTTTCGGTCGCCTGCAAGGTGCCTTGCGTAAATTGTTGTGTGATGCCGGTCAGCCTTACACCTTGGCCAGCAACGGTTTTGGTTGTCTGTGTTGGTGCAGCAGCAAACAGATCGCCGAAGTTTGCTCGGCTTTTCTTGAAGCCGGTTGAGTTGGTATTGGCGACATTGTTTGAAATAACATTCAAGTCGGTTTGCGCAGCTTTCAAGCCACTGAGGGACGTAAAGAAAGACATTAATTCTTCTCCTGTTTTAAATCTGTCGGGGGCGGATGGTTCTATCCGATACGCAGAGCTTCTGCGGGCAATACATTGCCAATGGGGGTCACAAGAATGGGTGGTCCGCTGGCCTCGGATGTTTGGACCGAAGCCACGGGTACCCAAGTTGCGAGATCAGATATGGCACCACCATTTACGCGCACGCGCAGTCTTCCAAGGTCCTGCGGTTCACCGTTTGCGGTTTTGCTGTCAAAATTGAACTGAATGGGCCCGGCCTCTTGAGCGCCGAGCTCTGCGAACATAACGATTTCACCGGCTTCGTTGAGCAGATCAACGGAGAGATTCTCGGTGGCCTGCGTTAACTCAAATTCGCCGGTATATTCGCCGTTTTTGTTCGCTACAGCAAAGTTACCCGGAACCAAGATGGAATGACCGATCCATTCCTTAGCATCGGACAGGCGATTATCGCCCAGCATAGAGGCGATTTCGGTCAGCGATTGGTTCATCTCGGAAATGCCTGCTACGCTCGAAAACTGCGCCAGTTGGGCAACCATTGCCTGGTTGTCCAAGGGATCAAAAGGATCCTGAAATTTAAGCTGCGTTGTCATGAGACGCAGAAAGGAATCCTGACCCAAATTATTGTCACCCGTCGCATTTGCGGGCTGCGCAGCAGCGAGGCCGGCGATATTCGACGTTTTATTTTCAAAAACTTGTGGTGCAATTTCCATTATTGGTTCCTTACCGTTTCTAGAATGAGTGATTTTGCTGTTTGTAAAACTTGGACGTTGTTCTGATAGTTTCGAGCCGTCTCGAGCATGTCGATCAGCTCTGCTGTCTCATCGACAGCCGCTTCCCAGACATAACCTTCCTTGTCGGCTATCGGATTGGTGGGGTCGTACCTTTTTTGCGGTTCCGCGTCGGTTTGCACTACGCGCTCCACATCAACGGTCGCCATATTGTCTTCCATGACCGCGCGAAAAACCGGGCGCATTGCGCGATAGGCTTCGTCCTTGCTCGCATAGTCCGTGCGGGCACTGGCGAGATTGGAGGCGGTGGTGTTGAGCCGCACCATCTGGGCCGACATGGCCCGGCTGGCGACATCAAAAACATTCATACTTCCGCTCATCCTTATTCTCCTTTCAAGGCGCGTTTGATTGACGACACTTGCCCATTCAGGAAGGAAAGGGTGGTGCGATATTGAATGGCGTTCTCGGCGAAGAGCGTTTGTTCCACCGCAAGTTCAACGGTGTTGCCATCAAGCGATGGTTGCAGTGGCACGCGAAACCCGGTGTGATCGCTTGCGGCTTTCTCAACAGAGCTGCCATTTTGGGCTTGCTGCATCGCGCGATCGAAATCGAGATCCTTCGCCTTATATCCAGGCGTCGAAGCGTTTGCGATATTTGACGCAAGCATGTTCAAACGCTGCGAACGCAGTTTTAGCGCTCCACCGTTTAATGCAAGTACTTGATCCAAACTAGGCATCGAAATTCATTCCTGTCTTAACTGTCCGGCCAATCGACCGTAACTTTGGCATGAGAAACACCGGGATCGGTAATCTCGAGCAATTCATCGCAAAGGGCGTGCCAGTTTTGTAGCGATGACGAAAAACTGGCTGTTTTTGGGGGTTTCATGTCGGCAATAACGAAAAATCAACGCGGTCCCGGACGAGACCGGCAAAGTTTTGCCGGTTGCCGGAAAAATTTTGCCGCTTTGCCGCGGGTAGCGAACTGATGGAGATCATTCTCACCAGTCTGGGCCGCTTTTTTGACCCTCTTTTGTTTGTTCTGGTGCTTGGCAGCGTTCTGATCTTGGCCTGGATTCAAAATGGTCGGGATTCATTCTTGCTGGCTTTTGCAGCGCTTTTGAATAGCAGCAGAGATCCCTTTGCGGAGAGCGGAGAGAATGCCACTTTCATGTGCCGCCGCATTGATTTTGTCTTGCGGGAGAAAGGGTTTGTGGGATTGGAGCGGGTACGGAGCGAAGACAGTTTCGTAACCCGGGTGATCGCGCGATTGCTTAATTCCAAGGATGCGAAAGACTTTGAAGAATGGGCGCGCCTTGAAGAACATGCGGTTCATAAAAAGCAGACCGTAACCGCGACCTATTGGAATTCTGCTTCTGAAATAGCGCCTGCCATCGGCTTGATCGGAACGATCATCGGCCTGATCCAGCTCTTTGCAACTGGTATAGACCCTCTCAAAATGGGCCCAGCCATGAGTATCACGCTGTTGACCAGTCTTTACGGTTTGTTTGTCTCGCATATCATTGCATTTCCCATCTACGTGCGCCTGCAGGCCCGCGCGGATATATTGGAAGCTTATCGCGCTGCTGTTGTTCAGCACGCTATTGCCATTGCAAAACGGGAATTGCTTGTTCTTGGTCCGGTCCATTTTTCCCCGGCAAAGCCTTTAAAAGCAACGGGCTAATCTATGAATGCTGGTCGCACCACTTTGTCCTTTCTCGATCTCGCGCTAATGTTGCTCAGCGCCTTTGCCTATGCACATTTTGTAAACATTGCCGATCCTGAAGCACGCAAGAAACTGGCCGAAGCAATCGAACAGAAGTCGGCGGTTTTGGGTACATATGAATATGAGGTCACTGATTTCTTCAGCAACAGTAATGCCATGTTGACGACATTTGCGCGCGAGGAAATTGCGGAGATACTGGCCGTACAGCAAGATCAATCGCTCGCTATATATGTGCCCGCGGTGACTGAAACAGCTGATAGTCAGCGTTTGCGGCAATGGGAGAAAACAGCAGCCAGATCGGCAGCGATAGCCGATGCTTTTGAAAAAGCCGGGCAAGATGGGAAGATGATTGCATTGAAAATGCCTGACAAGCTGGTTTCCCAGACACAAGAGGGGCAGAAGATCAAACTGACCTTTCGTCCCCTGAAAAATGATCAATCAGATTGATGAAGCAATTATATTAGAAATTGGCATGAAACCTGCTTTGTTTTTCTCGAAACAAAAAGCGCACAGGAATTTATCATGCCCAATTATCGCTTCGCCATTCCGATATTGTCCATTTTTGCCATGGGCGCCACACCTGCCTTTGAAGATACAACTGATCTCGATCGACAGGTGGCCGTGCATCTTGGCGCCAATATCGGCGATGCTGGTGGTGCACGCGCGCCGATCGATACGAAATTGCGATTGAAACGTTGCCCCCGCTCCGTGCGATTATCGGATACAAACAACAATGCAGTGCTGGTTAGTTGTCCGGATCTGGGGTGGCGTATATTTGTACCGGTACGGCGCAGTCAGGCGGCGGCTTCGAGCCAGTCTGATCGTGCCAAAGAATTTGTCGTGCTAAGAAATCAGCCACTGACACTTGTTGTCAGACGTCCGAATTTCAGCATCAGCTATCGAGTGATAGCCCAAAAAAACGGGCGGGTCGGGGATTTTATTCCTGTCCGATCAAGCCGCAAATCAAAACTGCTTATGGCTCGCGTATCGAACACCGGCGAAGTTGAATTGGCCCAATAATTTATTTTCGATGAAGATATTAATTTTTTCACAACGCGCCGTAAATTGTTATGAAAGAAGTTGTGAGCGTTTTAATTCAGGAACAAAAAGTCAATAGGTTGAACCTGTTAAGGATGGAATGAAATGAAACCCGTAGAAAGCTACTCTGCCATTAATACGCGGCTGGATCGTCCTGTATTGCAAGAGGGCGCACCTAAGAAACTTGATACCGGTAAGGATGCTGGTGGAGCCGACAAAGCTCCGTCGATTATGACAACAGCTTCTATACTAGCTGCTCAAACACCCCCGTTTGACGAGCAGAAAGTATCGGAAATCCGGCAAAAAATTGCATCTGGTGTTTACAGCGTCGATACTGCTGCTCTGGCGCAAAAGATGCTCGACACCGGTGTCTTTGGAGTGGAATCGGATAAATGAAACAGATAGTGGAAACTTTTCGCATTTCTCAGGACATGTTGTTTTCTGCCCTTGAAGGGCATGACAGCGATGCGATTTTCCAGGCTAGCCAAAAATTGGGTCAGGCTGCGGCGCAGCTTGGTACTATTGATGCCGACGATATTGATCAAAGCCTTCAGCCCATGATTTCGGAAGCGGATGAATTGATGCAGGCATCTATCTATCGTCTGCGTTTCTTACGCGATCATAGTTCAACGCGCTTGCAGCTTTTGGCCGGGTTCCGTGAGAACCAAGCCAATACTTATTCCGGCTCTGCGCGCAGCCGATAGGGGCAGTCGTCTAAATCAGAATTATTGTTTTTCAGTACACCTGCGCAAGCCAGTTACCCTCGGCTTGCGCAGGTAAAAACATGTCTGCTCCATAACAATATCACCATAAGCACCCCATTCGATTTCTGGCATGATGATTGCTTATCTCCACAGCAGGAGATTTTTGATATCATCATGTCGAACATATCAGTCATTAATTCTAATCAGCGCCGTGATTTACCGGGCGTTATCGCACAATCTGCACAGCGGACAGGCGTTGATTTTCAGTATCTTGTTGCGCAAGCGCAGATTGAAAGCGGAATGCGTCCCGATGCCAAGGCATCGACGTCATCGGCCACCGGTCTTTATCAGTTTATCGAACAGACATGGCTGGGACTGGTAAAGGAAAAAGGCGGTAAATATGGTTTGGGATGGGCGCAAGGCGCTATTTCTCAAAGCAGTGGCGGGCATTTCACTATTGCCGATAAAGCCCAGAAATCCAACATTTTGGCGCTTAGAAACAATCCTGCACTCTCTGCTAACTTGGCTGGTGAATTCGCAAAGGATAATAGTCAGTATCTCGAACAGAAAACGGGACGCAAGCCAGAGTCCGTTGATCTCTATCTCGCGCATTTTCTCGGACCTAATGGTGCCGCAAAATTCCTGAATAGCATGGCTGCCAATCCGGATACGTCCGCTGCATCGCAATTTCCACAAGCGGCGCGGGCAAACCACAATATATTCTTCGATCGGGCTGGCCAGGCACGCAGCTTTGAGGCCATTCGTAATCGCTTTGAACGCAAACTGGCCGATGCCGCCGAACTGGTTGGTGGCGGCAATCGCTTGCCGGCACGCGGCAGTGTTTTGCCGCAGTCCGATAGTCCTGCGCGAACGGTGCAACCGGAAGATTATCTGAAGATAGCTCAAGCTCATATCAAAGACCAAAGCCACTCAAATAAACCGAAGCCATTTAGCGAGCCGGCGCGTGCTGCCTATCTGATGCTCGCCTCCCTGGGGATGTAACATATAATGAACCGACAAATTTTTTCGACAGACCAGATCGCCGGTCGCCTCAAATCAGGCCTGCTCCCATTGGCGACCCTGTTGCTGGTGATCTTCATGGTATTGCCGCTACCCACGATCCTCCTGGATATGGGTTTCATTACCAATATTATGATCTCGCTGGCGATACTGATGGTCGCCTTGAACGCCAGCAAGCCACTTGATTTTTCGAGCTTCCCCACGGTGCTGCTGTTCGCGACGCTGATGCGGCTCGGCCTTAATGTGGCATCGACACGGGTAGTGTTGGTGCAGGGGCATGAAGGCGGGGATTCAGCCGGACAGATTATCGAAGCCTTCGGCAGTCTCTTGCTCGGTGGCAATTATGTTGTCGGTATATTCGTGTTCTCGATCCTGATGATCATCAACCTGATCGTCATAACCAAAGGCGCTGGCCGAGTGTCTGAGGTATCTGCCCGTTTCACTCTGGATGCCTTGCCGGGTAAACAGATGGCGATTGATGCAGATTTGAATGCCGGACTAATCGCGCCCGAAGAAGCAAAGGCCCGGCGTTCCGAGGTGGCAACCGAAGCTGATTTCTATGGATCAATGGATGGTGCCTCGAAATTTGTAAAAGGTGATGCCGTGGCCGGGATACTGATCCTGGCGGTCAATATTATTGGCGGGATTGTGTTGGGCACCACAATGCACGATCTGCCTTTCGCGGAAGCGGCCAGTACATATTCTATGCTTGCCATCGGTGATGCCTTGGTTGCGCAGGTGCCGGCACTGATCCTGTCTATTGCAGCGGCAGCCATTGTCACCCGCGTTTCATCCAGCAAAAACCTGCCGGATCAGATTACATCGCAATTTGGATCCGGCGCAGCCTGGGTTCCGGTCGCAGTGATATTGACCATTTTGGGCATTTTGCCTGGCATGCCACATTTGATCATCCTCTCTGCAGCAGCGGCTGCCGGTGGTTTTGCTTTCTATCTGATCCGCAAACCAAAGCCGGTTGAAGCCGCACCAGAGCCGGTACAGGAGAAACAGCCAGAACAGATCGATTGGGAAGATGTCTCCGAGAAGGCCCGGCTGGGCATTGAAATTGGCTATGGGCTTGTTTCGATGGTTGAAGATCGCAAGGGCGCACCACTAATGAAGCGGATTACCGGGATCCGTCGCCAGATTTCCAAAGAACTGGGTTTTGTTGTCCCGCTGGTGCGGATCAAGGATGATCTCGAGCTTGAACCCAATAGCTACCGCATCATGATGGGCGGTATGGTTCTGGGCGAAGACACGGTCTGGCCCAATGATTTTCTCGCTTTGGATGATGGTCATGTGGACACGGTTATCGAGGGGCGACCCTGTCAGGATCCAACATTTGGCATGGACGCCTTGTGGATTGGAGCCGACAAAAAATCGCAAGCCATCGCCGAAGGCTATACTGTTGTAGATGCCCCGACTGTTGTCGCTACACATCTCAATGATGTCGTCCGCCGAAATGCAGCGCAATTGTTCAGCATGGACGAAGCGCAGAAACTGATCGACTTGCTGAAAGAAACGTCGCCGCAATTGGTTGACAGCCTGACACCGCAGCCCCTGTCGCTATTTTCTATCACCGCAATTTGTCGCGAGCTTTTGGCGGAGAAGGTGCCGGTCAAGGACTTTCAGCAGATTTGCCTGGCAATGTTGGAGGCGTCAAGCCTCCACAGTGAAACCGATCAGATGGTTGATGCTATCAGGCAGAAAATTGGCAATCTGATTGTGCAGACAATGGTTCCCGTAAACCTCCCTCTGCCAGTTGTAACTCTCGATGCAGAATTGGAAGGCCTGCTCGTCAAAGCTCTAAAGGTCGGAGAAGACGCTAGCTATCCCATAGAACCGCAGCTTGCCCAGCAACTCGTCGAGGCCGTGGATGAAACGGCACGAACCCTGCCCATGGAGGCGCGCAATATCGCGCTGATTACCTCGCCAATTGTGCGGCGACCTCTGGGTGCATTGCTGAAGAACCGTTTCCCGGATCTGACGGTGCTTTCCTACCAGGAACTGCCCGAGGACAAATCCATTGAAGTGCTAGCCAAAATCGGGGTTCCGCGATCATCGCGCGAAATACCCCAGGTCGCCGCAAACCCGACATTATAATCGAGTGGAATAATAATATGTTGCAACAACCAAAAAACAAAGCATCTCTGGCTTATGGCGCTATGCAGATTGATGAAAACAGGTTGGTCGAGGAGAACCAAAGCCTGGTCACCAAGATCGCCTGGCAGATTAAGTCATTTTCGCCCGATCAGATCGAAATCGAAGACCTGATCCAGATTGGATTGGTGGCGATGGTTGAGGCCGCTGCGAAATATGTCGATCAGGGCCATAATTTCAGTACCTATCTCTATGTGCGCGTCCGGGGCGCCATGATCGATTATCTGCGATCAACATGCAGCTTGAGACGAAGCTCGGTCGAATGGAACAAGAAGCTGCGCCGTATTAGCGAGCAGCTCGCACAAGAAAATGGTCGTGAGCCTAACGAAGTGGAGTTGGCCGAAGCTATGGGCATGGATCAGGCAGAGTTTCGCAAAAATGCCGACCGCGCAATCGATGTTCATCTTGATTCTCTGGATGAGGTTTACTGCGATTCCAGCGACTGGTTCTCCAACCAGGAAGATGATCAGCATCAGACGCTTGAGAAAAGCCAGATGGTTGATCTTTTGTCTGCAAATTTGAAGAAACTCAATGAACGCGAACAGCTAGTCCTAAACTGTTACTTCATCGAGGAGATGCAGTTGGATGAAATCGGCGCTGTTCTTGATGTTTCATCTGTTCGGGTCTGTCAGATTAAGAAGCGTGCTCTGGAAAAGCTTCAGGCTGCTATGAGTGAAAATTAAGGCGCCAGCTATTTGAGTTCCAAACGGACATATATTGCAGACAAAGAAAAAGCCTCCTCCCTGTTGGGGAAGAGGCTTTTCCGTTCCTATGAACCGGTTAATTACCGGATCAAGCTCAGAACCGACTGCTGAGACTGGTTAGCCTGAGCGAGCATGGCCGTTGAAGCCTGGCTCAGGATCTGGTTTTTGGCCAGTTCCGTGGTTTCAGCTGAGAAGTCTACATCCTGAATACGCGAACGTGATTCCGTGATGTTGGCAACCCGATCAGACAGGTTCGCTACGGTGGTCTGCAAACGGTTCTGCGAAGCACCCAAAGATGCCTGAGCCGTTGTAATCGTATCGAGAGCTGTATCAAGAGCAGTCAATGCCGCCGTTGCACCAGCTTCGGTGCTGATGTTCAGAGCGTTGACCGCCAAGGCTGTCGCGTCCACGTCCGTCAATGCAACAGAAACGGTCTGGCTGGCGTCACTGCCGGTCTGAATGTTGATCGATGCATTGGTACCATCCAGCAGCGCAACATCGTTGAACGTTGTACGTGTTGCAACATCGTTAACCTGAGCGATCAGGGCCGTAACCTCGGTTTGAAGGTTAGTACGATCGCCAGCAGAAAGCGTGCCGTTGGCCGATTGAACAGACAGTTCACGCATACGTTGCAACATGCTCGTAATTTCGTTCATGCCGCCTTCTGCGGTTTGAGCGAGCGAAATGCCATCATTGGCGTTACGAATTGCCATGTTCAGGCCGCGAACTTCAGAGGTCATGCGGGTAGCGATTGCGTTACCAGCGGCATCGTCAGATGCGGAGTTAATCCGGCGGCCGGTTGAAAGACGCTCGATAGATTTGGCGAGGCCCATTTCAGCTTGGTTAGAAGCATAGCTGGTACGCAGCGCCGTTACGTTAGTTCCAATTACAGTCATGGTGACATCCTTTTCACACTTAACATACTTGATTAATGTTGTGGGTCACCTCGTCTCCTGAAGCGGCCTCAGAGGAGTTAACGGTGGGCACCGGATAAATTAATGAAAAAAACTTGTCGGATATCCGACAGGGGTCTCTCAAATGTGTCTGCTTTCCGACAAAAATGTCGGAAAACCGACGGTTTCAGACAAAAAATACGGCGTTTTTCAGCCATTCCCCAAAACTGGCACGCGGATTGCGAAGTGTTGGATGAGCACATCAAAGGATCCCGTGCTCAGAGTAAAACGTGAGGGAATGTTATGATCAACAATGCAATTAAGTCTAGCCTGGTCTCTAGATTTCCAGAGCTTGTTGATATGCTTGCGAGTGTTGAGGATATCCACTCCAACCACACATTGTCATCTGCCGCTACGCAACTACCCCACATTGATGGCGCAGCAAAATCAGATGCTAATGGTGGTGCAAAAGATCCCGTCGTAATTTTTCGCGATGGCCCATTCCGTTTCGTTCCGGCTACCCTCAGCCAGCCTCCACGTATTGAATTTGGCGATGCTGACAGAGAATTTGGTCTGTCATGCATCATTGAATCCATGCGTGGGGGCAAAGGGCCGGCCTTTGCGGATCCCAAATCTATTGCCTTATATAAATATGCCGCTCGTGTGGCGAAGAGCGATGCCAATGTCATGATCACCGGCGAAACCGGTACCGGCAAAGAAGGCGTCGCACGATATATTCACGAAAATAGCACCCGCGCGGACAAACAACTGGTCACCGTGAACTGCGCGGCCATTACCGAAACGATGATCGAATCCATTTTGTTCGGTCACAAAAAGGGTGCCTTTACTGGGGCCTATGCCAATGCCGTCGGTTTGTTCAAGGAAGCTGATGGCGGTACGATTTTCCTCGACGAAATTACCGAGATGCCGCTGGAAAGTCAGTCCAAGTTGCTACGTGTATTGCAAGAGGGCGAAATTTTACCTGTTGGCGCTACCCGTCACGAGAAGATTGATGTTCGGATCATTTGCGCGGCCAACCGTAATTTTGAAGAAGAAGTCAAAGCAGGAAAATTCAGAGAAGATTTGTACTGGCGTTTGAACGTCATGCCAGTGGAACTGAAACCGCTCGCGGCTCGCCCCGCTGACATAGTGGCTATTTCCGCTTTCATGATGATGGACTTTCAGAAAGGCAGTGAAAAATTTGTTTCGCTTTCCCAGTGCTGCGTCGATCGGCTGAAGGCTCACCATTGGCCCGGTAACGTTCGTGAATTGGCCAACGTTCTGCAACGCGCCCTTGTGATGTGTGACGGAGACCGGATTGAAGCCAAGGATTTGATGTTCTCTGGTGAAAGCCTGTCTTCCCAACCCAAACAAGATGCGGTCCAGCCTGGCAGCTCCGCGCGGTTCGTTCGCGGCCGCGACCTGCATTCGATTTCGAAAAGCGTTGAATATGACGCGATTACAAAAACGCTGGAACAAACCAATGGCAACCGCCGCGAAGCTGCCAAAGAGCTTGGCATTTCCGAACGGACATTGCGCTATCGGATGGCCGATATGCGCGCGTTAGCGGCTTGAGCAGGAGATAGATCATGTCTTCCGTTAACATGAACAGCCTGATGGCCGCTCGTAATGCGATCCTGAACCGCAACAATGCCTTGCAGGATATCGCCAATAAACCAGCCGGATTGGCTGGTCCTGGTCAATTGGCGGAGCCGAGTAAAGCCGAAGGTCCCGCTGGATTTGCAGCACAGTTGACCGATGCCATTCAGGAAGTGAACCAACTTCAGGCCACCGCGAAACAAGCAACTGCTGCTTATCAAATGGGTGAAACCAATGACGTCGCAGCGGTTATGCTTTCCAAGCACAAGGCTTCGTTGGGCTTTGAATCCACCTTGCAGGTTCGGAACAAACTATTGTCTGCCTACAAAGACATCATGAACATGCAGGTATGATAGATGGCTGAGCAAACACCCTCTAATCAGACACTTACGCCTGTAGCGCCTACAGGTACCGGTGCATTTCCAATGAATGGGAACAGCGCCAATGCGGGTGGCATGATGGGCAGTATACAAAATTTCGCGCGGCAACCAGCAATCGCCCGTGCCATGCCGCTCATCATATTATCGGCTGTCCTGGTGGCAGCCTTGTCTGCATGGCTGATGTTACGCGAACCAGCGCAGCGGGATCTTTTTCGCGGACTGCCCGACAACGACAAAGCGGCTGTTATGCAGGCGTTGCAAAGTGCCAATATTGCTTATCAGGTTGATGATACCACTGGTGCTTTGATGGTCAGTAACGAAGACTATCACACCGCCAAAATCGAACTGGCAGGGCAGGGCCTGCCCCGCACTGCACCGAGCGGCGATACCGTTATGTCGAGTATGCCCATGGGCGCCAGCCGTGCCGTTGAATCAGAAAAATTGCGCACTGCTAGGGAAATGGATCTCGCGCGTTCAATAGAGGCGCTCGACAATGTCCTGTCGGCCCGTGTTCATCTGGCGGTCGAGCAACCGAGCATTTTTCTGCGTGACAGAAATGAACCGGCAGCGTCGGTGATATTGCAATTGGCGGGTTCGACCAAACTCGACGAACGTCAAACACAGGCCATATTGAATCTTGTGGCCAGTTCCGTTCCGGGCCTTTCCGCTGACAACGTATCTGTAATTGATCAAAATGGCAGATTATTGTCTCGCAGCGAAAATCCAGAATCTGACCAAAATGATGCCCAGCTTAAAATAAAGGCGGCGATCGAGGATCGTTATCGTCAGTCTTTGGCCAGCCTTTTGACGCCAATGGTCGGGCCTGGAAACTTTGTCGCTGAAGTTACAGCAGATGTGAATTTCGATGAAAAACAGGCTGCTAGCGAAATCTATCCCGCTGATGGTTCTGTATTGCGATCAGAAAAAGGCATGCGTTCGGAAGAACCCATTGGTGGTCCGCAGCTTGGCGGCATCCCTGGCGCTCTTGCAAACCGTCCCCCGGCTGCTGCCGAGTTTGAAGATCAGCCTGATGGCGAACAGGAAGAGGGTGCGGAAGAAACCGAACCCATGAAAACCAGCGAGGAATATCAGCGCAATTTTGAACTCGCTCGCGAAATCGCTGTAACCAATCAAGCCACCGGTCAGGTGTCCCGCCTTTCGGTTGCCGTCGCGATTGATGACAAGGCTTTGAAAGATGCCAAATCACCGAAAGAGATTCAGGAAATTGAAAAACTGGTGAAAGGCACGATCGGTTTCAATGCCGAGCGCGGAGACCAGATTGCGGTATCGGCCCGTCAGTTTCGCCCCGTTACGGAGAAGGAAGCGCAAGAGCCTTGGTATGAATCGCCTTGGTTCGCAATTATCGCCCGAAATGTGACAGCTCTTGTGGTTGCCCTGCTGATCATCTTCGTGATCGCCCGTCCGATATTGAAGCGGTGGTTGAATGCGGAGAAAGAGCTGAAGGCCAACGCAGCTACCAATAACACAGTGATAGGTGCGGATCTGACAGCGCAAAATGCAGGTTTACTCGATGCTGGACAACAAGCAAACAGCGCGGTTGGTGCTGGTGAAGCCGCCTTGCAGGCTCCTGGGCAAGCTCCTGGCGGGCCCATCACGGTGGACATGATTCAGGCCGCGCCAAGCTATCAGGAACGTGCCCTTCTCACCCAGAATTTTGTCAAACAGAATCCCGATCATGCGGCACTGGTTGTCAAAGAACTTTTGAAGGAAGCGGACGAGTTGGAGGAAGCTGATGGCTGAAGCCGCATCAAAAAACGCCGGAGGTTCGGATCAGAATGACGGCCAACTGGAACTGGTGACGGGCCGACAGACGGCCGCAATCCTGATGCTTCTGTTTGACGATAATGAAGCGGCAAAGATTCTGGAGCGGCTGGAGCCACAAGAAGTCGAGATGCTTGGTGAGGCCATGATCAGCGTGGCCGATGTCGATGCAATACAGATTGACGGTTCATTGGAGCGCTTCCTGCAACTCACCAAGAACCAGACGATGCTGGCCTATAAGTCTGATGAAAAGGTGGGGCGGGTATTTCGTCAGGCGCTCGGCACATCGCGCGCTGAAACGATGATGAACCGCTTTGCACCCAAAAGGCCAAGCAATATCGCTGAAATCTTGAAATGGATCCCGGTCAAGGATCTGGCCGAACTGGTGTCGAATGAACCGCCGCAGATCTCGGCGGTGCTGATATCCTTCATGACCCCCGAAGTGGCGGCAGAAATGTTGCAACTGTTACCGCAGGGCTTGCAAGAAGAGCTGGTTTATCGCGTGGCAACATTGGGACCGGTTAGCGCTCATGCGCTGGCACAAATCCACGCTTTGCTGGAAGATAATGGGCCATCGGCCGAAGAGATTGCACCGCCCATGGAAATTGGCGGCGTGATGGATACTGCATCGATCATCAACAGCCTGCCGAAACAGCTCAGCCAGGCGGTTCTTAAAGGCGTAACCAAACGGGATCGCAAGATCGGCAAACAAATCGAAGATGAAATGTTCGTATTCGCCGATCTGATGAACCTGTCGAGCAAGGATATTGGTACAGTGGTCCGCAAAGTCGATACGGCAATATTGGTACCGGCACTGCGCGGCGCATCCGCCGAGCTCAAAGAAAAAATGTTCGCTGCTATGTCACAGCGTGCCGCTGAAACCATTCAGGACGAGATTGACGAAGCACCGCCGCAGCCGATGGAAGCTGTGATCAATGCCCAGAAAGGCGTCATTGCCATTGCCAAAGTGATGCTGGACAATGGTGAAATCAGCATGTCCGGCGGTGGTGCCGACTATGTCTGATCTGCATTCCGAACATAATCTGCACGGCGATGATGTCGTTCCACTTTGGCGTATGCCAATGGAGCAGAAGGAGTTTTCGGCTTGGTCTGGCCAGCTGACAAGTGGCACTTCTGCAGCGGCTGACGGTCAATTTCATGGCCTCGGCAATACGGATTCCACTCCCGATATTTCCGGTTCCGACAGCCAGGAAGACGATATTTTTGAAGCTGCCTATCGCAAGGGGTGGGAAGACGGTCAGGCTGCGATGACGGCCGAAAAAGAAGCGAATGATCAGGCTGCTGCCAATCTGGCAGATGCCATTCGCTATTTGAATGACCTTCAATCCACTGGAAGTTTCTCTTTAATTTTGAACGCCATAGAATCATTATTTCGCCGCTGTTCTGAATTAGCAGTTCCCGATCCTGTATTGTTGCAGGCTTGGGCTACGCAATTGGCAGATAAAATTGATCAGGATCAGAAAGGCGCAAGCTTGGTCCTGCATCCCGATGACATGGCATTGATTGATCAAGATTTGTGCAAAATCCACTTGCGTGCCGACGCATCGATGTTGCGCGGAAATCTGAAGCTAAGTCATGCAGGAGGCTGGATCGAAAAAGGGTCCGAAGTTGTGCTGGATGAACTGCGTGGGCTAATCGACGAATTTAGTGCCCAGCAACCGGATGCTAACCATGAGTGATCCATCGAAAACCTTTGTCAGTGATCGCAATAGCGGGAAGGGCATTCAAGGCCTGCTGTCGCGGATCGAGCATATCAGCAATGAACCGCGTCAAGTCGGTAAGTTGTCGGCGCATGATAATGGCATGTTGGAAGTCACTGGCTTTGCTTATCCGCTGGGATATTCAGGCAGGGTAATTGCCACTGATGGCCGGGAAATTAGTGCCGAAGTCGTTGGCTTCAAGGGATCACGAGCGTTGATGATTCCGATGGTACAGGATGCGCCGCTAAAAAGCGGAAGCCGCGTATTGCCCTACGTGAAATCGAATGAGGCGGCTGTTGGTGATGCACTATTTGGCCGCATTATCGGCCCAATGGGGGATCCCATTGACGGTAAGGGACCGATACTCGCAACCGAAAGCGTGCCATTGTTGGGCATGGAAGGCAATGTGATGCGCAGGGCGAGCGTTACGACACCCATTGATATGGGGATAAGGGCGCTCAATGGCCTTTTGACTATCGGCCGGGGTCAGCGCCTTGCGATCATTGCCGGATCCGGGGTTGGCAAATCGATGCTGATCAACCAGATTTTGGATGGCGTGGTCGCGGATGTGGTTGTCGTTGGTCTTATTGGTGAACGCGGCCGCGAGGTGAATGATTTCGTTACGCGCCGCAATGAGAAAAAGGACGCAGTCCCAACCATTACAGTTGCGGTGCCTGCTGATCATTCCCCCTCGTCCCGTTTGAAGGCGGCGCACCGGGCAACGGCAATAGCCGAACATTATCGCTCGGAAGGCAAATCGGTTGTGCTGGTTATCGACAGCCTGACCCGCGTTGCCCATGCCCAACGCGAAATCGGGCTTGCAGCGGGAGAGCCACCGACCATGAAAGGCTATCCGCCTTCCGCCTTGTCCATGATCCCGCGGCTCATTGAACGGGCAGGCAATGACAGTGAGACAGGTGGCTCGATTACCGCGATATATACGGTTCTCGCGGATGGTGATGATCTTGATGATCCCGTGGTCGACAACGCTCGTGCCATTGCCGATGGTCATATCATTTTGTCCAGATCCTTGGCGGAACAGGGGATATTCCCTGCTATTGATGTCGGTAAATCGATCAGCCGGGTCGCGGTCGATATTATCGATGAAGATCATCACATAGCGCAAACGCACTTTCGCAGGCTTTGGTCCATCTATGAGGAGAATCGCGATCTGGTGCTGATGGGGGCGTATCAAGCCGGGAGTGATCCCGATATCGACGAAGCTTTGGCGCAATGGCCGATCATGGTCGAGTATCTCAAGCAAAAGCCACGTGAACTGGTCAATCTGCAACAAAGCATCAGTGATCTGTCCGGCCTGTTTCAGTCATGAAACGCAAAGTGAAGGGGTTGCAGCGTATCTTGAAGGTGCGGGATACCCAGAAGAAACTGAAGGAAAGCGCGCTTGCAAAGGCTGGCAATCAGTGCGCGATCCTCGAACAGAATGCCAGCCGGATAAGAAATCTGCAGAACGAGACATTATCCGGTGTCGAGGCGATCGACGCAGATATGTTGTCCGCCAGAATGGAGCTTTCAGAACGTCTTGTTGATGCGGAGCGATCGATTGAGGCGTCCATGGAAACCGCCCGGCAAGACTTTGCCCATGCAGAGCGGCAAAACCTTGCCGCCCGGACGACCTATGAGGGGACTGAAAAGCTCCTCAACTCCAACCTGCAAAAAGCCCGGAAATCGGAGAATTTCAAGAACGATATCCGGCATAACATATTGTATAATATAGGTAATAATAAAAAGAAGGATCGTCGCGATGATTGGTAAGATCATGTCAGAGGCCGCTCATTCCATAATTGGCATGCTTTCTGCAAAGCCAGTGAGCATGGAAACAAAAACTGCAAATCTTGAGTTCAGCTCCCTTCTGTTGCCAGGTGAAGACCCGGTGCGTTCGGCGCCTGATGGTGCCGATGCAGAGACTGCGGAAGACAAAAGCGACGAACAGTTTTTGGAGCAGCTTGTTGGCGGCGACGATCTGCCGGTTTTGCGCGCCAACGAACGAGAATTCTTCAAGACGGCGGCAACGAATTTTGCTGCCGATCAAAGTGAAGGCGATAGCAATTTGCCCACTGATCCTCTGACATCAATGCCTTCGACTGCAGAGATAGGGCGCTTCCATTCGGTTACATTATCAAAAACAGATATGTTCGCGAATATTGGGCCGGTCGAAGCCAGCATTGATGTAGCCGAAACCGCGCTTGAAAACCCGAAGCAGAAATCAGCAGATGCTGCGAACATCGCTTCCATTCCTTTGACTTTTGTTGATGGTGTGTTGGCTGACCGTGATGTTTCGAAGACTGTTGATGGTCATAAAGCGCCCGCGTCTGCGGAGAAGCAATCGCCATTGACGCCAAATTCAACTGTTGCGGGAAATCTGAATCCATCGTCGGTTGAAAACCAAGCAACAGTCGAGAGCAAAGCCTCGGCTGCTCTTAAACCTCTAGTCGAAGGCAAGCCGCTGGCAGACAGCAATGCTGTTTCGGATAATAGTGCAAAGATTGATCTCGCGCGATCTTCGACAAACGCCACGAGCGGCCCACACTCAGATATCAATTTGCCCAAGCAAAACTCGGTGGAAACCATCGCTACAAAGTCTGTTCTTGATTCCGGTGTGCCTAACCAATCCAAAACCATCGGTCTGAGTAAGAAAATACAGTCAGGTACTGCGCCTGATCAAACCATTACAGAAGTGCTTGATCTCCCGACGGCCAGCAAGGCCAAGGTTGAAGATGTCATTTCTCGGCAGATTTCAAAATCCCAGGCTGATGACATGGCTCTCACTAATGACAAGCCGATTAAGCTCGAAACCAAACCTTCTTTCGCCGAAATGGACAGCCGCCCCGCAGCCAGTCATCTGGAAAGAAGCATTGAGTTATCAGCGCCCGTCCAATCACCCTCGGTAAGCGGTGCAACCAATGGCATGCAGAAGGTCGTGAATTTTGATTGGAATGCGCCGCTATTTGCCGAGCGTTTTGCCTCCGAACTAAGTGATCTGACAGCCACAGGCGATCTCAAGAAATTCGAGATTAATCCCAGGAATATGGGTCGTTTGGAAGTGTCTTTTGCGGCAAGAGGTGGCGCTGAAATACTTCAGATTGAAGCTGAAAGTGAAGCAGCGCGTGAAGTGATTATGCAGCATAGTCAGGCAATCCAGGACATGTTGAAAGCGCAAGGTCGATCCGATGTTACCCTGCGCGTAGACGTTCGGGATAATATGCTCGCTTCATCCGGTAACGACAGCATGAATTTTGCGCAGCAAGACCGCAGCGACACCCAGGAAGAACGTTCCAATCCAACACAACATTACGGACAAACCGCACCCCTAGAAGGTCCGGTCGATCCACAGATGCCGACCGACAATAGTCGCTACGCCTGAGCATGAACCACACAGCCCATAACGCTTAAAATTTCAGAGGTAAAAATGTCAGATAATAATCCCGAAGAAGAAGAAAAACCCAAAAAGAAAAAGGGTAAGATGAAGGGGCTCATCATTGGGCTGTTGGTTGTTGCTGTTGTTGGCGGCGGCGGCGCGGCTGGCGGCTTCTATGTTGCGGGCAGCATGGGCGGCGAGAATGTGGAACCGGAAGACCCGAACAAACCCAAGATTGTTTTGAAAGACGGTACCGAGGTTAGCGAAAGAGAAGCAAAAACCGCGATGCCGAGCGAGAATGAGAACAAGTTCAAGGTTACCTATCATCAGATTGAGCAGCCGTTCACATCGAATTTGTCTCATTCCGAAAGCTTCGCACAAATGTCACTGGCCATCTCGACCTATTATGATGAGCGCGTATTCGAAAATGTTACCGAGCATGAAATCGCGCTGCGTTCAGCCGTGCTCCTTGAGCTCGGCCAGCAAGATCCGATCGAGCTTGAGACGCCGGCTGGCAAAGTGAAACTCAAGGGAAAATTGCGCGACGTGATCAACGCAACCCTGAAAGAAAAAGCCGGCTTTGGCGGAATTGAAGACGTCTATTTCACCAGCCTGGTCATTCAGTAAGTCGGCAGAAAGCATAGAGCCATGTCCAATCCTTCTCCCACTCCTGCGCCCGCGCCTGCAGAGCATAGCTTGCTGAAAAAAAGCGGCCCTGATGACACGCTTTTGGCCATGTATGGCAAAGTTGAAAAGCGGCTGGCTGGGCAGTTGAAGGGCCATTTGATCAACGTGATTGGATGTGAGCTTGCTCTGGAGCTGGCGAGCAGTGACAAGGCGAAATTTACCGATTGGCTGGGGGCGCAGGAAACGGATTCCGTCTATCTGCAATATCAGTTTGGGATTTCCGAACCGCCGATTTGGGTTCGTATCTCTCGTCCCTTTCTAACCGCCTGTGTCGATTGCTTCTTTGGCGGACGATATGATGGTGAGAGCTGTGCAACAGGGCCATTGAACCGTTCCGAATTGCGCATGATAGAGCGATTGGGCGGGGCCGTCGAAGCTAGTTTGAGTGCCAGTTGGTCGACAATATGTGAAACTGCCATCCGCTATTCTGGCTTTGTGCATGACAAAGACGATGTCGAGATGCAGCTCGAAAATGATGATATTCTGGCCGCCGCCGCGCGGATCGAAATTTCAGGGCACGGGCTTGAGGCCATTGAACTGGTTCAATCTGTCGATGGATTGGCCTCTATCGACCCGCAGCAGAGCAGCCCGCTGACCCGCGAAAATGACATTGTTGATCCAGACTGGCAGCGGTCTCTCAAAGACTCCTTCGATCAGGTCTACATGCCCGTGCGCTCCGTACTCGCGCGACCGACCATGGATTTGTCACAGCTTTCGAGGCTTGCCGTGGGCGATATTTTGCCTGTGGCGCCGACGGATAATGTCCCGCTCATCGTCGGTGACCGTGTCTTCGCACATGGCAGCATCGGAGAGCAAAATGGCGGTGTCGCCTTCAAAATAAAACACTTTCTATAGGACCAGAAAATGAACGATATGACACATGATGCTGAAGCCCTGAGTGCCGCAGAACCGGCACCAGCAACAATCAGCCAACCGCAAGATCACTATGCATTTCTTTCCGACATCAAGGTTCGCCTGTCCGTCGAAGTGGGCAGCGTATCGATGAAAGTCTCGGAAATAATGGACCTGCAAGAAGGTTCGGTGGTCGAACTCGATCGTCAGGTGGACCAGCTGATCGACATTAATGTCAACGGCACGCTGGTTGCGCGAGGCGAGGTTGTTCCGGTCAAGAATAAATTCGGCGTACGGATCGCGGAAATCGTGTCGAATGGCATGGCACGCGCCCGGGTTGAAAGGCGCAACTAATGACCTTCTATATCCTCAAACTGGTGATCATGCTGCCGATCATCGCGCTGCTGATCTACGGATCGCTTTGGCTGTATCGCAAATATCAGCCGCAGAACATGATGCGGCAAAATTCAAACAGCCTGAATGTCGTCGAGGTCATGCCAATTGGCGTGAACAACAAATTGGCGGTTGTTGACTTTGAAGGACGCAAGATCCTTCTGTCGGTCACCCGCAATGGCGTTGCAAAGATTGATGCAAAAAATGCGGATTAATTTCAAATATATCTGGGTCATTCTGGCGTTCATCGCCTCCGCTTTTGTCGCGGACCCATCCTTTGCTCAAGCGGCAACGGCACCTCCAACAGAAGCCGCAGCCGCTGCCCCTGGTGCATCCGAAGCGCTGGAACGCGCGCTCGATGATGTATCAGGCGACGGACAGCCGCTGAGCATCACTTTGCAAATCCTGATCCTGATGGGTTTGCTGACGATATTGCCTTCTATCGTTCTGATGATGACCAGCTTCACCCGGATCATCATCGTCTTGTCGATATTGCGTCATGCCCTGGGCTTGCAGCAAACGCCGCCCAATCAGGTGTTGATCGGACTGTCGCTGTTTCTTTCGCTTTTCGTGATGGCGCCAAGCATTGAGAAAATCAACGAACAGGCCATCGCCCCTTATTCGTCCGACGAAATTACATTGACGCAAGCGGTCGAGATTTCCGGTAATGTGATGCACAGTTTCATGGCGAAGCAGACGCGTCAATCGGATCTGCGTCTGTTCATGGACCTTGCCGATCAAGAGAGCTTTGCCTCGACCGAGGACATCCCGTTTTCGATCATGCTGCCGGCCTTTGTCACCAGCGAACTAAAAACCGCGTTTCAAATCGGTTTCATGATCTTCCTGCCGTTCCTGATCATTGATCTGGTGGTTGCTGCGGTCCTGATGGCGCTGGGCATGATGATGTTGTCACCGGTGATCATCTCCATGCCGTTTAAATTGCTGCTGTTCGTCTTGGTCGATGGCTGGGCGCTGACCATGGGGTCTCTCGCGGCCTCATTTGCGAGCTAGCCGATGACCGATAATGCAGATTTCTTTGTCGGTGTCGCGCAACAGGCCTTGTGGGTTACCGCACTGGCAGCCGCGCCATTGCTGATCCCCGCGCTGTTGGTCGGGCTTTTGCTCGGCATGGTACAGGCGGCAACATCGATCAATGAACAGACCTTGAGCTTCGTACCCAAGCTGGTCGTCGTCGCCGTAATGGCTGCGGTATTTGGTGGTTCCATATTGGTGTTGATCGTCGATTTTACCCGAGAGATTTTTGCTCGCATACCGGACTTGCTATTATGATTGCGCCCGGCTTTGCTGATGTAGAAAGCCAGATCTGGATATGGATGATGGCGATGATCCGCCCTGGCGCAGCCATGGTTGTGACACCGGTATTTGGTGCAGCCAATGTGCCGGTTCAGATCCGCATCATCCTGGCCTTCATGATCGGTCTGGTTGCAACAAATACTGTCAGTTTCGATTTACCGAGCGACACAGCTATCAGCCTCAGCAACACAATTTTTGTCTTGGGCGAAGTGCTGGTCGGCGTTGCAATCGGCTTTGCGCTTCAACTGGGATTTTCCAGCGTGCTGATCGCCGGTGAGACGATCAGTAACGCCATGGGCCTTGGCTTTGCCAGCATGGCCGATCCACAGACGGGTCAATCGACGCCGGTTATTGGCCAGTTCCTCATGATATTGGCAACATTGTTACTATTGGCCATTGATGGTCATCTGATGCTGCTCGCCACCATTGTGCAAAGCTATTCAGCCTTGCCGCCGGGCTATGCGTTTCTCGGGCCTGAACTGTTAATGGACATGGTAGAATTTGGTGGCACGCTGTTTGCTATGGGATTGCTCATCGCTTTGCCTGTCGGCGGGGCGTTGATCCTGATCCAATTCATTATGGGATTTTTGGCCCGTACCGCACCTGCGTTGAACCTTTTCGCCGTGGGTATTCCGGTCACCATTACTGCAGGGCTTGTTGCACTGGCGGTCACCGCACCGATCATTGCGGACACGATTGTCCGTTCACTCGGCATGGGACTTAGCCAGGCCGCGCTCGTAGGGGGAGGCGGATAATGGCACAAGAGGCGCCTGGTGGCGGTGAAAAGACCGAAGCACCAACCCCCAAGAAACTGAAGGACAGCGCCCAGAAAGGTGATGTTCTCCAGTCCCGCGATCTCGGCGGTGCTGTGGTCACATTTGTTGGGACGGTTGCCATCGTGATATTTGGCGGCACACTCTATCAAGCGCTGGCCGATATGGTCACCAGTGCCTTGGTGTTCAATCGGCGGGACGTCGAAGCTTTCGATATTGAAAACCGTAGCTTTACCCTTGTTTCGGGCTTGATACCCGAATTTATGGCTTTGTTTGTTGTCCTGCTTATCGCAGCTATCGCAACACCAGCCTTGCTGGGATCACTCGGATTTCGCTGGTCAGCCATGAAACCAAAACCATCCAAGCTGGACCCGATCAAGGGGTTGGGCCGAATATTCGGCACAAACGGCCTGATGGAATTGGGCAAATCAATCATGAAAGTACTGCTTTTGGGCGTGGTTGGCGGAACCATCCTGTACCTACATCTCGAAGACCTCGCGCAAATGGCTGCGCAAGATTTGAATATGGCGATCGCCAGCTATACATCATTGTTTCTGAAATTGTTGGTCGGGATTACGGTCAGCCTGATGCTGATTGCGATGATCGACGTACCGATTCAGATGTTCCAGCGCGGCAAACGTCTGAAAATGACCAAGCAAGAGGTCAAGGACGAGTATAAGCAAACCGAAGGTTCGCCAGATACCCGTGCCGTACAGCGCCAACGTCGTAGTGAGATGCTCAACGATTCCACTCGCAAGGCGGTCGCCGACGCAACCGTATTGCTGGTCAATCCAACGCACTTCGCGGTCGCACTGCGCTATGATCGAGAGCAGGATTATGCGCCAGTGCTGCTGGGCAAAGGCTGTGATTCCATTGCTCTTGCCATGCGCGAAATGGCCGCAGAAGTTGGCACGCCGGTCATGGAATATGCCGACCTTACCCGTTCAATCTACTATACGTCAGATGTCGGCGAGACGATTGATGATCGTCTCTATGCTGTGGTCGCAGCCGTTCTGAGCTTCCTGATCCAGCTGGACGAAAAGCTGGTCAGCCCGTTGAACAAGCCGCGAATTGAGGTTCCAGAAGGCATGCAATTTGATGTGGATGGGAGCCGATTGGCATGATGTTTCATCGATCCCATCACCTTAATCCGTCTCAAAAACAGCCGTACACCACCCAGAAGGTGAGAATATATGTTTGGTAATGTCATTAACAGCATCGGTGCTGGGTCAGGTATCAATTCCTCCCAATTGGTGTCCGACCTGGTTGCAGCATCAACAGGTGTGAAGTTGAGCCAGCTCAATGAGCGGGCCCAGCTCAACAACACTCGGATATCCGCGATGGCAGCAACAGCATCGGCGCTGACGACATTCTCCGACGCGGTAAAAGAGACGCTCAATGGCCAAGGATTCGTAGGCGAGCTGGTCTCGAGCCGGACGGAGCTAGCGAATGCCACGGTATTGGAAGATGCCCGTCCCGAAGGCTTGCCGGCTTCTGTAGAGGTTGTTCAAACAGCATCAGCACAGCGCGAAGTAAGCGATGTGTTTGCCAGTGCTTCCGATCCCATTGGTGAGCGTACGCTCACGATAACCAATAGTGGCGGCAGTTTTGACATTGTCATTGACGCGGCAAATAACAGCCTCGCCGGATTAAGAGACGCGATTAATGCCAGTAATAGCGGCGTCACCGCCTCGATATTGACCGATAATGCGGGTGCGCGGCTGGTTTTTGAAGCGCAAGAAGGAACAGAAAATAGTTTCACAATTGCGCAAGGTGGCGCTTCACCGGCGCTGAACCTGACAAATATCGCAACCGCACAGGACAGCATCATCCGCGTGGATGGGATTGAACTGACCAACAGCAGCAATGCCGTTACTGGCGCTATTCCGGGTGTGCAGCTGTCACTATTGGCTGCGGAACCGGGAACCACCTTTACAATTAGCGGTGATTCCGAACCGCTTGATGTACGCAGTTTGGTGACGGAGTTTGTGACGGCCTATAACGAATTGCGTTCCTCATTGAATGACGCGACCGCGCCGGGCCTCGCTGGCGCAAGTGGCGGTCCGCTGGCCGGTGATCGCGGCGTCCGAGAGGTGATCCGGAAATTGAGCCAGCTGACGTCGACGCCATTGGCCGACAGCGGCGACTTCAGGACTCTGGCAGATATTGGCGTCCGGACAGAAAGCGACGGCACATTGAGCATTGACGATACGCGCCTTGATGCCGCGCTGGAGCTTGATTCCGGTGCCATCAAGCTGATGCTGGAACCTGCCATTGTGACCGAAACCAATATAGGTCTTTCCGGAGCGCTGGATGCTATTTCATCCTCGCTGCAGGAAGAAAACGGCGCCTTATCATTGGCGCAAGAACGGCTGGATGCCATCCGCGAGTCCATTGAGGAACGCCGCGTGAAAATAACGGACGAAGGTGATCGCCTTCGTGAACAATTGGAAAGCACATTTGCAGGGTTGGAGCGACAGCTGTCCGTCCTGCGTGCAACCCAATCCTATGTTCAACAACAATTCGCCTCTTTCGATGATAACTGACGCTAGAAAGCAGTAAAGAATGACATACCAATCCAATATTCGGCGCACGTCGAACTACAAGTCCATCGCAAAAAACAGCCGCGTGTTGTCGGCAAATCCCTATGACTTGGTGGCTGTGCTTTTTGCCGAACTGCGTGAGAATCTAGACCTCATGGTGGAAAGCGCGCGTCGCAATGACAATGCCCGCATGTTCGAATTCCGGGCAAAGGCGCTGGGTATCTTGAACGGACTGGATGAATCGCTGAATTTTGAAGCGGCTGGTGAGCTCGCACAGACTTTACACACCATCTATCGGGAAGCCGCGCGGCGGATACAGGCGGAGATCGGGGCATCCTTTATTGAACGGGCCGAGTCCGCCAGAGAGATGCTGCACGAAATTGAAAAGGCGTGGTTGGCGATCGCTCCCGGCGTAGCGAGGGTTTAAAAGGCTGCGGCCAATACCGTTTCATTCTGCATTTGTTTATCGAGGCTGTGCTTGCGCATCTTGTCGATAAAGGTGGTGCGCTTGATATTGATCGAGCGGGCCGCTTTCGAAACGACGCCGTGGGAGGCTTCCAAAGCCTGCATGATGATCCGGCGCTCTTCATTTTGAAGATGCGCGTTGAGATCGACAATCTCATTTGATGGCTGAGCCGGTGCGGCTGCAAAGGCACGCGGAGCGAATGGCTGATTATTCGTGCCATGATCTGTGCCGTGGTCTGTACCAAAGCCTGCTGCCGCAAATTGTGGTTGCTGCATAACCGGCTGTGCCGGTGTGGACTGAGGCGGTATTGATCCGTTGCCATTATGTGTCGGTGCGATGTCGGATTGGACCAACATTGCGATATCATGCGCCTGCACCTGTTGACCGGAAAAGAACACAGTTGCGCGCTCGACGACATTGCGCAATTCGCGCACATTGCCGGGCCAATCGTGATTTTGCAGTGCGGCATAGGCTTCTGCCGTGAAGATCGGGGCCGGATTGGCATCGGTTTGATTTTTAAGGAAATGCGCGACCAGCGCTGGAATGTCTTCGGTGCGCTCGTTAAGCGCAGGAACCTCGATGGGGACCACGCAAAGCCGATAGAAAAGATCCTCGCGAAAAGATCCGCCCTGGATCGAGCTACCCAGATTCTTATGCGTTGCGGCAATAACCCGGACATTGATCGGAATATTCTGGTTACCGCCAACCCGGTTGACGATCCGTGATTCCAATACTCTCAGCAGCTTAACCTGCATGTTAAGCGGCATGTCACCGATTTCATCGAGGAAAATGGTGCCGCCATCGGACTGCTCAAACAGCCCGACATGTTTGTTTATGGCGCCTGTAAAGCTGCCTTTTTCGTGGCCGAACAGTTCTGATTCAATCAGCTGTTCGGGCAGAGCGCCGCAATTGACCGTGATATTGGGATGGGAGGCGCGCTGGGAAATGCTGTGAATGGCGTCGGCAACAACTTCTTTACCGCTGCCCGAAGGACCTGTGATCATGATAGAGGAATTGCAACGCCCGGCGAATTTTACCAGCATGCGCAGCTGCTGCATTTTGGGACTGCTGCCTATCAGCTTCTCTGCAAGGAGCGTCTCTACATTTGCTTCAGTCATTAAACTACCCAGATAACAAACCACACGACCCGGCTCGGCCGGGGAAGGGTGGTTCGAAGATCCCGCAATCTTCGAACCGTCACCTGGTAAATTCACAAATGAACAAAGATAGTTAAGTTAGGGTTAACCCCATGCATCCGGTTTGGAAGTCTATATGAAATAGTACCGCTCCACGGCACTTTCGCGAACTTTCAGCTAACGTAAATTCCGTAATATCGTGGATATTTTTTCTTTGCAGTCGTCCGACGTAGAAATGAAAACCATGCGATTATCCGAAGGATTGGATGATTTCTCCAGCAAACCTTCCTCCGTCATAACATTAATATATCGCATCGCAGTGGTCATAGGAATGCCAGAGCTATGCGCGATGGAAGAAATCGTGATTTTTTCGTCCTTCAAATCGCAGATATAAATATCCAAGCACATGTCCCAACATGAATCCGAAAATAGCCCTGATCCCAAATTCAGCGTTTGTGCTTTAAAACGGCTCCACTCCAAAAGCGTCTTAGCGCGATTGATTAGCTCAACATCATCAACATCACTGTTGTTCAAGAAAGCATCACTCGTTGGTGCATCACCAGGACGGGCGATCATCCCATCCAGATTCTCAATTTGTTCTGCTACTTCGGCTAAAACCGATTTAATCGCAGCTATTTCTGCACTAACTTTGGCCATTTCCCCGTGCCATATTATTATTTGTTAAAAGGTTAGCTGACACGAAAAATAATATCTACATTGTTGTATATTTGGATAAATTTCTAAGGGACAACCTTAACACATTGAAAAACATATAAAATACCTTGCTACCGGTGGTCTGAGTTGGGAAAATGATCCGTTCTGGAGGAATATTGTTAATGTTGCAGCAAGGTATTTTCAAATCCTTTAGCTGACCATTGGACTTTTTCAGCAAGTGGTTGGCAGAGCGCGCGGCTGATCGAATTTATGTTCTTTTGTCATTTCCAAATAGCCCACGAACCCTGGTTTTATACAGTTTTACGATCTCAAAAAGCTCATATGTAAGCTTTTCTGCGAGCATCATTTTGCCAAACTATGTTATTGTAAAAACGATATTCTGCAAACGCCCGATAGGCGACGACGAAGTAATAGTTTTCAACAATATCGATAATTGCAGCCATTAACTTGTTCTGTTATTCATAAATCCTAATGGGGCAAAATTATGAATGACCGGAATGTCAATTCTCGGGTTGAAAAACTGACTGAAGGGCAGAAACAGTGCTTAAGGTTGGTCGCGGATCTGATGTCCTCCAAGCAGATCGCGCGCGCCCTTCAAATTTCTCATCATACAGTGGATCAGCGTCTGAAACGCGCCCAATCCATTTTGGACGTTTCTGGTCGCGCAGAAGCGGCACGAATACTCGCGTCTTATGAAGCAGAGACAGGAGATATTGATTCTGACATATACGAGAGTTTGGTACACCAAAGTTCGGATCTTCCACAATATCGCTATGCCCGCAAAGAAGGGGCATCAGCTGATGAATGGAGCCCTTCGGTTGATAGCGGAGAGACTGAACTGCGTGAGTCTCAGGCTTTTATTTTTGATCAGCCTGCTCGTGCTTCAAAATGGTCTACGCTTTTTTCGGCTCTGTTTGAGGTAGACAGGGAAAACCAACTATCCATAAGCGCACGTTTGGGCTTGATGTTGTTGATCATGATGACAGGTCTGATTGCATTTGCTCTTTTGGTCAGCGTTGCTGAAGGACTGTCGCGTATAGCTTGATTATTTTTCTCAGCTACCTCTGAAAATTTCGCTCAATCGAGTGAATAGGAGTTTTATGATGCTGAAGAATCGTTTGCGTGTTGTAAGAGATGTAACTGACAAACTAACAGCGCTGGAAGCCGCCATCGATGACGCTCTTATATGTGCCGGTGATCTTACAGTTACAGTCGCATCAGGAAGGCAGAAAGCCAATCTTTCCGCTGTTGTGGCCCAAGATGCCATAGGATTGACGGGAGATGCGATTCAATCGCTGCACGCGGCGCGTGCAAAAATGGTGGAAGCGCACGGTGCCTTTGCAGATGCGCGCAACCAAATGGGTCTTCGAACTTATGCCGGTGGAAATTTTTGGAAACCGCCTCACGCGGATGCTGCCAATGAGCCGGTAGTTGGTATTGAAGATCGCAAAGAAGAGGCAGCCTAATATCTAGCGAGTTGACCGTTGGAAGGACGTCGCTAAAAACCTGAGAAATGGGTTTTTGGATATTTTTAGCGGCAGTAATTGCAGCGGTCACCTTCGTCTTTTTGTTTGGGCGTCTCGAGGAGCGCACAGCTCTTTTTGTTCTACTAGTGAATTTTATAGCTACGGGCTTGATTTATTGGCTGGGAAATCCCGACTGGATACAGCCACAAGTTGGCATATTCCTACTGGATTTGCTGGCGTTGATAATTCTCGCCGTGATGGCTTTTCGGAGTAAAAGATTTTGGCCAATGCCAGTCGCAGCCTTTCAAATGATACCGGTCCTGACCTTCTTTGTGACGTGGGTCGGGGAGGATCTCGAGTCTTACGGGATCGGGCTTACCCAAGGAGTGTGGAGCTATCCTCAGCTGATGATCATAATCTGGGCTGCCTTGCGGAGCAAAAAAAGGAGACAATTAGAGCAAGGGACATAAAGACGATTGCTCAAATCATGGAGCCGATTATCGGTGACAATGCCAAAACTGAAGCAAAGAGGCTGATTTCCAAATTTAGTACGGTCAACGAGTTGTTTCGATATTTTGCGAAGAATGACCCGATCCCTCTTGGGCTAAGTCAGCCGGTTGCCCGATACCTGAAGATTTTGTCAAACTCATTCGCTTATGCGCTGGAACGCGAAGTTCTAAGCGGTCCCGTTCTTCCAAATTCAAGTTCTTTGCATGACTATTTGTTTAACAGTTGCTCAGCAGCGGAAACTGAAATGTTCCGGGCTTTGTTTCTGGATGCCGCCAATCGCCTTATCGAAGATAGATTAATGAGTATCGGCACGGTGGACCGGGTTCCGATATACTCAAGACAAGTTGTCAAAGCAGCGTTGGATCTTAACGCCACAAGTATAATTTTGGTCCATAATCATCCGTCTGGTGACCCCAGTCCCAGCTCAGCCGACATTGCACTGACTGAAAAAATCATCGACGCGTGCAGGACTTTTGAATTGGAGTTGATCGATCATCTCATCGTGGCTCGCAGCGGTATCTGCAGTTTTCGTGATTTAGGCCTTTTGCGATCTAACCAGACAGAGAAGCCTCAACGCGCTGGAGAAATGCGAGAGCCAGCGAATATGTTTGAATTCTACCTGCAGTCATTAATCGATATCATAAGGAAACCGTAAGTGAATAAGCTGCCCAAATTAGAGAGTTTCTACCAATTGCTGACTATATGCGAGCAGGCAGTTGGTGGAGATATGACAAAGAACATTCCATTGGCGATAGGGCTTAACATCTATATTGCACAACGTAGTGGCGATGCATTGGACAGAGGCGACTTGATTGAGTTGGTGGCGACGCCGCCATCAACATTTGATCGATATGTATCGCTGATGGAGAGTGATGGGGTGATAGAAAAGTCGTCGGCTGGCGACCCAAAGGAATCAGTGTTCATGCTTTCAGACAGCGCAACAGAGTGCTTTCAATCAATCTTTGAAGACTAGTTGCTTCGTGCTCTGTTCAATCCTTGCGAATTCCCAATGCGCAGATTGCATCGTCCAGCTTTGCTGCAACCAATAATTCATCACTCGAGTCCAATAATTCCAACGCCTGTTCCATCAGGGCATTGGCTTTTGCCTTCACATCAGAATCTTCAAAATTCCTATGTTCATCATCCGATAACATCGGTTTAGTCCTTGCGACGCTTTTTTTGTTTGAAGCTCTATTGACGAAACAACAACTCAACACAATAGCGATTAACCATAAATGTATCAGCAAAACTCTGAAAAAATGAGTTTAATTTCTGCTTGGTCTGTCACTGTAATTGGACGGTGCGGTCTTCGCTCAACGAGTGATTGAATCACGTTAAATCGACAAAGCCGGAAACTCTTTGAGTATATGCTAGCCTTTGTTTTGAAACCATTTTTTAGTTTGATTTTCGTTTTACTTATGCATGAGCAAAACGAACAAATATTGGTTTGTTAATTAATCATTTTTAGCTTCAGCGTTGAACTTATTATCAATACTTGATTGGAAAGCTCAAATATTTTTAAAAAATTGGTCGGGACGAGAGGATTCGAACCTCCGACCCCCACACCCCCAGTGTGATGCGCTACCAGGCTGCGCTACGTCCCGACCGTCGGCACGATATCTTTGGCCGAGCCAGCGCCTATATGGCGGTCTGGCATCCTTGGCAAGTGCTTTGGCTGCTGTTCGGTCGCACAAATCTGTCCACACTTGACCTCATCCGAACCGCTTCCCATTTACATGAAAGCGTTTAGGAGAACGACGTTCAAATCGTTTTCCTTTTGCTAAGAGATTGCTTTCATTGGGGGTGCGTGATAGGCGCGCGCAGCGTCAATGACTGGCGGTTCGTAAGAGTAAAATGATAGTCCAAAGGCTTCGAAACCAGGCGACTATAATGGGGATATTGAAATGACTTCACTTTTGATTTCTGCGCAGGCAGCTTCCGGCGGAGCCGGTGGATTTCTTGTTTCGATCATGCCGCTGGTTTTGATTTTTGCTGTATTCTATTTTCTGCTCATCCGCCCGCAGCAAAAGAAGATGAAAGAGCATCAAGGCAAAATCGCTGCTGTACAAAAAAATGATGAAGTGATCACTGGTGGCGGTTTGGTCGGCAAGGCGATGAAGGTAGATGATGAATATGTCGAAGTTGAGATCGCGAAGGGCATTCGTGTCAAGGCGGTTAAGGCCACGTTATCCGACGTGATGCCACGTGGCAGCGGCAAAGCGGCCAACGATTAAACCTGATTTAGGGAACGGATAGTTTTACGATGTTAGATTTCCCGCGCTGGAAAGTCATTTCCATTTCTTTGCTACTGGCTTTCGGCGTGCTGATGTCGCTTCCCAGCCTTTTTTTTGGTGAAAACCATAAATATTGGCCAACCTTCCTTCCGGATGAGACCATCAATCTGGGGCTCGATCTTTCCGGCGGTAGCCACATATTGTTGGAAGCAGATCCAGCTGACGTCGCGGAAACCCGTTTACAGACCATGGAAGAGTCGGTCCGCGCCGAGATGCGCCGCGCCAATCCACGGATCAATATCGGAGATATCTCGCGAAAAGACGGTGTTCTATCTTTCATGGTGCGTGATTCTACGCAGGTTGACGCTGCACGGGAAGCTTTGTTGCCACTGACAACTGGCGCTGGCCTAACTGGTCAACGAGATTGGGACATAGAAGTTCGCGACGACACGCGCTTTGTTGTGTCGCCGACTTCTGCCGGGCTAGATAATGCGGTTGACAACGCCATGGATACGGCGACCGACGTGATCCGGCGGCGTATTGACGAAATGGGAACCCGTGAACCCACAATTATTCGTCAAGGTGATATGCGAATAGTGGTCCAGGTCCCGGGCCTTGAAGACCCTGAAGCCCTCAAAGAGCTTTTGGGTAAAACCGCCAAGCTTGAGTTCAAGCTGGTTGATTTTGAAGCCGACCCTAACGCCGTTGCCGAGGGCCGTCCACCCGTGGGCAGCCAGATATTTCCTTATCCGGATAATCCTTCCGGATTGCCAAATATAGCGGTCAAGCGACTTGGTGGCATTTCGGGTGACAAGCTAACTGATGCAGGGCAGGGCTTTGACCAAGAAACCAACGCGCCGGTTGTGAATATAACTTTTGATACCGAAGGCGGTGCGAAATTCGCGCGGCTGACTCAAAATAATGTCGGCCGCCCCTTTGCCATCATATTGGACGGAGAGGTTCTTTCAGCACCTAATATCAACGAACCCATTTTGGGAGGTTCAGCGCAGATTTCTGGCAATTTTACGGTTGACGAAGCCAATCAGCTGTCGATCGCTTTGCGTTCGGGCGCTTTGCCCGTCGAGTTACAAGTTGTTGAAGAACGCACGGTTGGCCCAGACCTTGGCGCAGATTCTATCCGTAAAGGCATGATAGCTGCGATCATTGGAACGGCAGCGGTGCTGGCTTTCATGGTTGTCACCTATGGACGTTTTGGATTTTATGCGAATTTTGCGCTTGCGTTAAATCTGTTCCTCATCCTCGGGATTATGGCGATATTCAATGCTACCCTTACTTTACCAGGCATTGCCGGCTTCATTTTGACTGTCGGTTCGGCGGTCGATGCAAATGTGCTGATTAACGAGCGAATACGTGAGGAAAGGCGGCGCGGCAGGCGCGTAGTGCAGGCGGTAGAGGTTGGCTATAAAGAAGCCTCTCGAGCGATTTTTGATGCTAATATCACCAATGTTATTGCCGGTTTGTTGTTGTTTATATTTGGTTCTGGGCCGGTTCGCGGATTTGCGGTTGTTCTGATCATTGGCATTGTTACATCGGTGTTTACCGCTGTCGTGGTGACACGGATGTTGGTCGCGCTCTGGCTGCGCCGGACGCGTCCACAAGAGCTGGTTATATAGGAGGGAATGGTCATGAAGCTTCTCAAACTTGTTCCCGATACTACCAATATTGCATTTTTGAAATGGCGGAATATCGCCGTGGCCATCAGCATTTTGATGATCATCGGTTCGATGGCACTGGTTGCGCAACGTGGTCTGAACTTTGGTGTTGATTTCGTGGGCGGTCAGATGATCCGAACGACATTTACTCAGATGGAAGATGCGCCAATTACCGAGCTGCGAGAGAAGGTTGGCGCACTTGGTTACGGTGATCCGACAATTCAACGTTTCGGCCAGCCCAATGAAGTATCGATCCGAATGAAGCTGCCTACGGGTTCAGATCAGGATCCGGAATTGGCCAATACAATGGCTGATGAGATTACCGGTATGCTGAAAACCGAATATCCAGATGTGCGTATTGATGGCGTCGATTCCGTTTCTGGTAAGGTGTCCGAGGAACTTCTATCAAAAGGTGTCTGGTCGCTAGTTGGCGCCATGCTGGCAATCACGCTTTATATTTGGATACGATTTGAGTGGCAATTTGGAGCGGGGGCGCTGTTCGCTCTGTTTCACGATGTCGCGCTGACTTTTGGCTTTTTTGCACTTACGCAGTTAGAGTTTAACCTCAATATCGTGGCGGCGCTGTTGACGATTATCGGCTATTCATTGAACGATACAATTGTGGTCTACGACCGGATCAGAGAAAATCTGAAGAAATATCGCAAGATGGACATCATCGCGCTGCTTGATTTGTCGGTCAATGAAACCTTGGCGCGTACGGTGATGACCAGTTTGACGATGCTTGTCGCCTTGATCGCTCTGATCATTTGGGGACCAGATGTGATATTTGGTTTTGCTGCGGCCATGTTCCTTGGTGTGTTTATCGGAACCTACTCTTCCGTCTACATGGCGGCGCCAATATTGATCTGGCTGAAGGTTGGTCCCGACAGCTTCGTGCCGCCAGCGAGCGCCGGCGACAGAGCAGAAAAGCTTGGTGATCCGGAAGAAGTCGGCTGATAGTTACAATCGATGGTTGAACTCAGACGCGACGTTGAATTTGAAGGGCCGATTATTACCGGTTTTACCGCGAATGGTTATAAAATCGGCGATCGACGTTTTGATGGCGGCTTGCTGTTGTCTCCTGAACAAGCATTGCCTTGGGATGCACCGGCGCGTGAGCAATTGGATTTCGGCAGTATAGTTGGTGCTCTTAATCTCTCCCCAGAACCTGAATTTCTATTATTTGGTAGCGGCGCAAAAATGGAGCAACCGCCTGCGGCTTTTCGCCGTGCGGCAGAGGCCATGAACATGGGTGTTGAAGTAATGGATAGCCGTGCCGCAGCGCGGTCCTGGGGCGTATTAAGGGCCGAAGAACGCTGGATTGTCGGCGCGTTCATGCCACTGGGCTAGTTTAACGCCGCACAATTTTGGTGAATAGTTTCACCAACGCATCCCCATTGTTTTGCCAGCTAAATTGACTGACGGTCGCGCGAACGTCCTCTTGTTCTGGTTTATCCTTTAAGAGCACTTTTACAGCATCAACAATTGCTGAGCTCTTCTGCTCCACGATCCGGCCGGCGGTATCCGAGCATAGCAATTCCCTCGCGCCACCAGCTTCGCTGATGATAATCGGTGTGCCGCAGGAAAGGGCTTCTACCCAGGCGTTGGCCAGCCCTTCGGACTTCGAAGGCAGGATTGCGATATCGGCGGCAGCAACCAACTCCGGTAAGTCATCATGGGGAACATTGCCAAGGAAACGAACGCGATTTTTGACGCCCAACTTGTCGGCTAATGCGCGATATGCATTTTCTTCCTCGCCTGTGCCCGCCAACATCAAGGTGGCGTCTGGGATAGACTGTATGGCCTCGATTACCAGCACCTGGTTCTTGCGCTGGATGAGGGCACCTGCACAGATAAACAATGGTCCGTGAACATCCAGTTTGCGTTTTGTCGCAGAGCGGTCAACGGGTGCAAACTTATGACGATCGAGACCGGTATAGTGAACCAAAATTTTGTCACTCTCGATACCAAGATCAACCATATCCTGTTTCAGCGCTTTGGACACCGCCAGCAAACCGGAAGCCTTGTCAGCTGCTGCCAATATCTGTGGCAGGCATTTGGTTTCTCTTCCCCAGTGATGAATATCCGCTCCGCGAGCCTTTACCGTGAACGGTATGTCGAGTTGGTTCGACAGGCGCATCGCGGCAGGGCCATCGGGATAGAAAAACTCTGCGTCAATCAAATCAAATGGTTTTCCGTCATGGAGTTTTTTGACAAGAGGCAAGAGGGCTGCTGCAATCCGTTCCGGGTTTCTGGAGCCTCCGAACTTTGGGATCAGAGGAAAACGCGGGCGATAGACGTTGAGCCCTCGCCACAATTCGTGCTCAGGCAGGTCTGCTAAAGCGCGATAAGGCTCAAGACCTCTTAGCGGCAGGGGAGGTATCCCGATGGGGTTAATGACCGTGACATCGGCTTCTGCCCTACTCGCAAGTTCTGTGGTTTGGCGCTCGACAAAAATACCAAAATTGGGCGACGCTGCGTTGGGGAACAATGTCGATAGCGTCAATATGTTGAGCGGGTTAGTCATAACGACGGTCTTAGCAGCATGCCTTTAAAGCGATCTTACCAACCTCACTGCAACCCCGATCCACTCAGGATCTTTGACGACTTGTTGCCGGGCGCCACTGCCGAGCGGCAATATCTGAATCATGTCGCCTTCCCGCCCAATCAGGCGGCCAAATAGAAAGCGTCCGGCCGGTCGAGGCACCAATATGTCCCGGTTCAGCGCAGCGGCATATTGATCTGGTGCGCGCCGTGACAGCCAGACATCATCACCGGCGCGATAGTCACCAATGCTGCTTTTGACGCGCAGTGCGACCATATCAGTTTCAATCGTTGGCTGGGCTATCGCTTCGGTCTTTTTTAAAGCGTGCGCGCCTTTGTGATCAAGCATCGCGGCAACCGGTAACTCATCTTGATCCGGCAAGGCGAGCAGTTCTGCGCTATCGACTGCAAGTGCATCGGCGATACGGTTTAGCCAGTCGAGTGACAATGTTCGCATGCCTGTTTCCAAGCGACCGATAGTCTGTGCTGTTGTTGGCGGATTACAGCGCTTCGCAACATCATCCAGCGTCAAACCTTTGGTCTTACGAACCTCTCTTATGCGACTAATCATCACTTTCTCCAACCTATATGGTTTTTTATTTCTCACACATTTGCCAGAATGGCAAGGGCAATTCGGATCGATTGTGCAGGGGAAAGAGGTGGCCATTGAGAAGAATATTGACCGGCTGGACCAGCTTGTCAGTTTTTATTGGCGGTCGGAATAATCTGTCGCCATCCAATTGTCATATTTAAGAACCGGAATCCGGTTGATTGCATACAGCGATAAGATAAGGTTGCAGGCAGACCAATCTGTCAGGAAGCACTATCTTATGAAGACCCGCGCTGCCGTTGCCTTTGAAGCCAAAAAACCGTTGGAAATTGTCGAGCTGGATCTGGAAGGTCCGAAGGCTGGTGAAGTGCTGGTCGAGATCATGGCGACCGGTATCTGCCACACGGATGCCTATACGCTTGATGGCCTCGACAGTGAAGGCAAGTTTCCCAGCGTATTGGGGCACGAGGGGGCTGGCATAATCCGCGAAGTGGGTGCGGGCGTTACTTCTGTCGTACCAGATGATCATGTGATCCCCCTCTACACGCCGGAATGTCGCCAGTGTAAATCATGTCTCAGCGGTAAAACCAACCTGTGTACAGCCATTCGAGCGACGCAAGGAAAAGGGCTGATGCCGGATGGCACGAGCCGGATGTCCTATAAGGGTGAGGCAATTTATCATTATATGGGCTGCTCCACTTTCTCGAACTTTATCATATTGCCTGAAATTGCTGTGGCTAAAATCCGTACGGATGCTCCCTTCGAAAAGAGCTGTTATATCGGCTGTGGCGTGACGACAGGTGTTGGTGCTGTCACCAACACAGCGAAGGTAGAGCCCGGTGCAAATGTCATTGTCTTCGGCCTAGGCGGCATTGGTCTGAACGTTATTCAGGGTGCCCGGATGGTCGGAGCGGACAAGATTATCGGTGTTGATTTAAACCCCGACAAGGAAGAATGGGGCCGTAAGTTTGGCATGACCCATTTCGTCAATCCTAAAGACGTCAGCGGTGATATAGTCGAGCATCTGGTCGCTCTGACCGATGGCGGTGCCGATTATACTTTTGATTGTACTGGCAATACCGATGTGATGCGGACTGCCCTCGAAGCCTGCCACCGCGGCTGGGGTGAGAGCATCATCATTGGTGTAGCGGAAGCCGGTAAAGAGATAGCAACAAGGCCATTTCAACTGGTCACGGGCCGCGTCTGGAAAGGCACGGCATTTGGCGGCGCACGGGGCCGCACGGATGTTCCAAAAATCGTCGACTGGTATGTGAATGGCAAGATCGAAATTGATCCGATGATCACGCACACGCTGACGCTCGAAGAAATAAACAAGGGCTTTGATCTGATGCATGCGGGCGAGAGCATCCGTAGTGTCGTGGTTTTCTAAGACATTCAATTAAGGAGAGAAAAAATGTTCAGTCACGTCATGGTTGGAACCAATGATATTGAAAGGTCTAAGTCATTTTATAATGCTGTGCTCGGTACGCTGGGTGCCGGCGAGCCGATGGTGGATATAAAAGAAGACGGCACGACCCGGCTTTTCTATATTCACAACGGTAATATATTTAGTGTTAGCCAACCAATTGATGGTCAGTCTGCAACGGTCGCCAATGGCGCTACTATCGGTTTCGCTTGCTCTTCGCCGGAACAGGTAAAAGAGTTTCATGACGTCGCTGTTGATAATGGCGCGACGTCTATTGAAGATCCTCCGGGTCCAAGGAATTCGACCATGGGCGAGATGCACTTATCCTATGTTCGCGATCTTGATGGCCATAAACTCTGCGCTATGTATCGGCCTGGATGAGCGCTCTGAAAACAGTTTCGGAAAACAAGGCTTTCGGCGGAGTGCAGGGCGTTTATTCCCATGCCTCCGCCGAAACAAAAACGGAGATGACGTTTGCCGTTTTTGTGCCGGAGCATGAGGATGGCGCGAGACTACCCGTGCTCTGGTATCTGTCCGGTCTGACCTGCACCCATGCCAACGTCATGGACAAAGGCGAATATCGCCGATTGGCGAGTGAATTGGGGCTGATCATTATCTGTCCCGATACGTCACCGCGCGGTGATGCAGTACCGGATGATGATGCCTATGATATGGGGCAGGGTGCTGGCTTTTATGTTGATGCGACTGCGGAGCCGTGGGCCGCCAACTTTCGCATGCGCAGCTATATTGAACGGGAATTGCCGGCTCTTGTGGCCAACGAGTTTCCGGCGGATATGAAGCGGCAGGGTATATTCGGCCACAGCATGGGTGGCCATGGGGCATTGACCATTGCACTGCGCAATCCAGGTCGTTTCAAAAGTGTCTCGGCCTTTGCACCGATCGTCTCTCCGATAAATTGTCCTTGGGGGCACAAGGCGCTCGGCGGATATCTGGGCGCTGATCAATCGACTTGGCGAGACTATGACACCTGCGCCCTAATCGACGATGGCGCACGCATTTCGGATATATTGATTGATCAAGGGACCGCAGATCAGTTTCTCGAAGAACAGCTCAAACCAAATTTGCTAGTGGCAGCGTGCGAGCGGGTCGCTATCCCTCTGACGCTCAATATGCGCGAGGGATATGATCATAGCTATTTCACCATCTCGACCTTCATGGATGATCATTTGCGTTGGCATGCGGAGCGGCTCTGATGTGGAATGACACGCCAGAAATCGCGCAAATGCGCGAAGCCGTGCGCGCCTTGTGCAGCGATTTCCCCGGCAGCTATTGGCGGGAGAAAGATCGGGAACGCGCCTATCCTGAGGAATTTGTCGAGGCACTTACCAAAGCGGGCTTTCTGGCGGCACTAATCCCGGAAGAATATGGCGGCAGCGGACTGGGTCTTTCCGCCGCTGCAGCGATCCTTGAGGAAATTCACAGCAGCGGTTGCAATGCCAGTGCGTGCCACGCGCAGATGTATATTATGGGCACGATCTTGCGCGATGGCAGCGAAGGGCAGAAACAGCAATATCTTCCCAAGATCGCAACGGGTGAGCTGCGTCTGCAAGCCTTTGGCGTGACCGAGCCGGGGAGCGGTACAAACACGCTAGGCCTAAAGACCACGGCTATGCGTGACGGCGATGATTATGTGATCAACGGCCAAAAGGTCTGGACCAGCCGCGCGGAATATAGCGACCTGATGGTCCTGCTGGCCCGCACAACGCCGCAGGATCAGGTACAGAAGCGAACCGACGGCCTCTCCGTGTTCATCGTCGATATGCGCGAAGCAGTGGGCAACGGTCTCACCATCAAACCCATTCGTACGATGATCAACCACAGCACAACCGAAGTCTATTTTGACGACCTGCGCGTGCCGGCGGCCAATATCATTGGTGAGGAAGGCAAAGGGCTGCGCTACATCCTCAACGGTATGAATGCCGAGCGGGTATTGATCGCCGCCGAATGTATCGGTGACGCGCGCTGGTTCACCAAAAAGGCATCGCATTATGCGAGCGAGCGCGAGGTATTCGATCGCCCGATCGGTCAAAACCAGGGCGTACAGTTCCCAATCGCCCGCAGCTATGCGCAAACCGAAGCAGCGGACCTGATGGTACGCAAGGCAGCGGCCATGTTCGATGCCGGCGAGGGGATGGCAGCAGAAGCGAATATGGCGAAAATGCTCGCCTCTGAAGCATCATGGGCGGCAGGCGAGGCGTGCATGCAAACCCATGGCGGTTTCGCCTTTGCCGAGGATTATGATATCGAGCGCAAATGGCGGGAGACGCGGCTCTATCAAATCGCGCCAATCTCGACCAACCTGATCCTGTCCTATCTCGCCGAGCATGTTCTGGATTTGCCGCGCTCCTATTAAGGGGCTTTCTCGGTGCTGGCCAACTCGCCGATTTTCCTGTAGTTATTCCTTACCCCAGCATTCTTTGGGGATCTAGACAGACAAGGAGGCCTTGATGAAAATGCTAAGGGTAAAGATTGTAGCTCCGGCTATCGCAACGATGATGTTGCTTAGTGCATGTGGCGGCAGCGGCGGATCAGAAGCTGAGTCAGAGGCCGCCAGTGAAGCGGCCAGCGCACAATTGCCCAACGGCATGACGATCAAGGAACAGATTGAAGCCCGTCAAGGCCAGCTTGAAAAAGTGGGCGACGCGTTCAAGGCGATCAGCGATCAACTGAAAGCCAGCAGCCCGGATATCGCGATTATCCAGGAAGCGGCTGCTGCGGTTCCGGAAGCCACAGAAGGCATGGCGGACTGGTGGCCGGAAGGCAGCGGTCCTGAATCCGGTGTTGAAACAGACGCGCTGCCTGCGATCTGGGAAAATATGGCGGATTTCCAAGAGAAGGTTGGCAATATGCAGGAAGCTGCGGCTAATCTGAATACCGTTGCCCAGGGCGCTGATATGGCGGCCATTGGCGAGGCGTTTAAAGCCACCGGTGGCACCTGCAAAGCCTGCCACGATGATTATCGCCTGGACGACTAACCTACGATGACCTCAAAGGCCGGGCAGACACTTGTCTGGGATTGGACGGTCCGCCTGTTTCACTGGCTGATCGTCCTGCTCATCCCGCTGATGTGGTGGACGGCCGAAGAAGGCATGATGGACTGGCATCGACGGCTGGGGCTGACCTTGTTCGCGCTGATCCTTTTCCGCCTGGTCTGGGGTATCATCGGCAGTTGGACCGCGCGCTTTGTTCCGATGATCAAGCGTCTGACCGCAGCACCTACCTATATCCGTGACCTTTTCACGGGGCGGCACAGCCCCTCTTTCGGCCACAGTCCTATCGGCAGCTTAAGCGTTTTCGCGCTGCTGGCTGCACTGTCTGTGCAGATTGGAACCGGGCTGTTTGCCGTCGATGTCGATGGCCTGGAATCCGGCCCTCTATCCATTCTCGTGAGCTTCAGCACTGGCAGGGATATTGCCGATATCCATGAGCTCAATTTCGATATCCTTGTCGCGCTGATCGTGCTGCATATCGCGGCCATTGCAATCTATCGGCTGATCCTGAAAGACAATCTCATCCGCCCGATGGTGACGGGCCGCCGCAGCGATATCGAGCCGGTGTCGGCCGTCAATGTCCGCCCCGTAGCTCTGATCGCTAGCATTGCCATTGTTGCGGGTAGCCTTTACGCGGTTATGAACGCCGGTTAGCGGCCTTAATAGCCCAGCGCTTGGCCATCCTTCCGCATTTCGGTGGCGCCGTGATAGACACCCGTTTCCGGATCGCGGACGATCGCTTGATAGCCACCGAACATCACCCCATTATCGACCCGTTTGACCTTGTGGCCCATCGCCTTGAGCCGCTCTACCGTCTCATCTGAAATACCCGGCTCCACATTCAGAGTCCCGAGCAGGTCCGCACCGGTGCCAGCCAGATCATTGGTCGGTTGCCGTCCGCCATCATGGTTGAGCCGCGCCGCATCGCCGGCTTCCTGCAGGTTCATGCCATAGTCGACCATGTTGATCATCACCTGCACATGACCCTGCGGCTGCATGCCGCCGCCCATCAGGCCAAAGGACATATAGGGTTTGCCATCCTTTTTCATGAAGGCCGGGATGATAGTCTGAAATGGGCGTTTGCCCGGTGCGTAGACATTGGGATGGTTTGGATCGAGTGAGAAAAGCTCCCCGCGATCCTGAAACATGAAGCCGAGGCCATCTGCGACCAAGCCGCTGCCCATGCCGCGATAATTGGACTGGATCAACGACACCATCATGCCGTCTTTGTCGGCCACCGTCAGATAGGTCGTATCCCCTTCGCCTTCGAGCTTGGGCTCGCCGGGTCCGAATTCCGGTGACGCCTTGGCCGGATCAATCAGCGCGAAACGCTCCTTGCCATAGGCATCGCTGAGCAGCCAGTCGAGCGGGGCAGGGGACATGTCCGGGTCGGCATAGAAACGCGCCACATCCTCAAAGGCAAGCCGCTTGGCTTCGGTAATATAGTGCAGCACTTCGGCACTGCCGCGCGGATATTGCGCGAGGTCGATATTTTTCAGGATATTCGCCATTTGCAGCGCCGCAAAGCCCTGACTGTTCGGTGGAAGTTCACACAATTCATAGCCTTTGCGATAGGTCACGCAGCCCGGTTCCACCCATTTGCTGCTATGCGCCGCAAAATCTTCGTAGCGCAGATTGCCGCCGATGCGTTTGAAATAGGCATCCATTGTCCGGGCGATCTCGCCTTTGTAAAATACATCGCGGCCACCTTCGGCAATCTTGGTCAAGGTGTTGGCTAGGTCCGGATTTTTGAAAATCTTTCCTTCCTTGGGCGGTCCATCCGCAAAATAGGTCGCACGCGCATTTTCAAACTCCCCGATCATATCGAGATTTTCTTCAAAGCGTTTGAGATTGCGGCCAAAATAATAACCGATAACTGGCGCAATCGGATGCCCTTCATTGGCATAGTCAATCGTTGGCGCGAGGATGTCGGCCATGCTCAGCCTGCCAAACCGCTCATGCATCTCAAACCAGCCATCCACCGTTCCTGGCACAGTGACCGGCAGCGGACCGAAGGGCGGGATGGTTTCACGGCCATCCAGCTGCTTGATAAACTCTTCATAGGACGTACCCATCGGGCTTTTGCCAGACGCGTTCAGGCCGTAAAGCTTTTGAGTTTTGGGGTCCCAGATAATTGCAAACAGATCCCCGCCAATACCGTTGCCGGTCGGTTCCATCAGTCCGAGCGCGGCATTGGCGGCAATCGCGGCATCAACCGCGGTGCCACCTTTCTTGAGGATATCAATCGCGATCTGGCTGGCCAGCGGATGGGCGGTCGCGACCATCCCGTTTGCCGCGTAGACGGGGCTGCGGGCCCAGGCTTCGCCAACCGGACGCCCGCCGCCGCCAATTTCAAGGGCGGGTTTCTGAACGCCGCTTTTTGTGGCTGTTTGTTGCGCTGCTGCCGGAGTAAAGGACAAAGCCGCCGCCGCGGTAAAAGCCAAAAACCGTTTCATCATATCCTGCAAACCCTAACCCTAATCCTTTGGCACAATTTGATTCGTTCATATTAGGGCCCGAATTCCTGACAGTTTATACAGCTTCGACACAGAATCGACTGAAAAATCGCGACATGTCTGGCCGAAAAAGTCAAAATCAGGCTCTTAGAAGAACGAACAGCGTCACAGACAATCTATACGCATGCCATCAATGTAGGAAAGCAGTATTTACAGGGGCTTTCATGGCCTGTTTGGGCAAGATGCAAATATGTTGCGGCGCACAAAAAACTTGACTTGATTTCTTTTGATCCTATTTAGCGTCACAGCAAAGGCAGATAACTGTCTGGCGAAAGTTCTGCGTGAGAGATGAAAAGTTTATCTCGAACCTCGCCTCATTGCTCTTTTATTTCCCGGCAGCCTGATCACGCGGGTCGTCTTAACCGACGGCGGACGCGCGCATAGCAATGATGCTGTGCCGTAACACTCGCTGCTATTTTTAAGGTATTATTTTTGACTTTATTTTCTGATTTCGCTCTGGCGAAACCAATTCAAACGCGTGTGGCCGAAGGCGGCTACACCAAACCATCCCCCATTCAGCAGCAGGCCATCCCGCCAGCACTGGAAGGCAAGGACATTCTTGGCATCGCCCAGACCGGCACCGGCAAGACCGCTGCTTTCTCGCTGCCTTCTATCCACCACCTGTTGAACAACAAACGCAAGCCTGGCCGCAACGAATGCCGGATGCTGGTGCTCGCACCAACGCGGGAACTGGCGCGGCAGATTGCCGATAGCATGACCGGCTATTCCAAAGGCCTTGGCATGTATGTGACGTCTGCTTTTGGCGGCGTTCCGATCAACCGGCAAAAACGTATTTTGCAGCGCGGCGTGGATGTGCTTGTCGCAACCCCGGGCCGTTTGCTTGACCTCGTCGATCAACGCAGCCTTGACCTCAGTAAGGTCGAGATATTGGTGCTCGATGAAGCGGACCAGATGCTGGACCTTGGCTTTATCGTTCCGCTGAAAAAGATCGTGCCGATGCTGCCTAAGAAGCGGCAAAGCCTGTTCTTCTCGGCAACCATGCCTAAGACAATTTCTGAACTGGCCGACCGGTTTCTGACCAACCCGGTTCAGGTTTCGGTCGCGCCGCAATCCACGACTGCGGAGCGTGTTGATCAACGGGTTACCTATGTTAATCAAGAAGATAAGCAGCGTCTGTTAAAAGACTTTGTGAACCAGGAAAACCCGGATCACATGCTGGTCTTTACCCAGACCAAACATGGCGCAGACAAGGTTGTGAAAAACCTGAATGCTGTGGGCATCCATAGCGCCGCCATTCATGGCAATAAAAGCCAGCCGCAGCGCGAGCGCGCCCTGGGTGATTTCCGCAAGGGCAAGATCAATATTCTGGTTGCAACCGACATTGCCGCACGCGGTATTGATGTCGATGGTGTCAGCCATGTGATCAATTTCGATATGCCCAATGTGCCGGAGCAATATGTCCACCGTATCGGCCGGACTGCGCGGGCAGGGGCCTCAGGAATTTCATACTCAATGGTGGCTCCGGACGAGCGTCAGTTTCTACGTGACGTGGTCAAGCTAACCGGTGTGAAACCGGAAGTTATTGCTTTGCCGGAAGGTTATGACGAACCGTCCCGCGAAGAAGTGGCACCGCGCATCTATGGTCAGAAGCCCAAACGCTACAATGCGAAGCCGACACGCGGTGGCCCTCCGAAGAACAAGCATAGTTCGCGCAAAGGGCGTCCCGGCGGCGGCAAGAAGGGCGGTCCCAAGCATTGGAATAACGCAGCCAAGTCGTTCAAACGGCGTCAGGCGCGTAAAGCGGATGCTTGAATAACAGCCAATTGATGCGATAAAGCCTCCTCAGGAAGCCGTCCGCTTCGGATCAGAAAGCCAAGGTTTGTTTAGATGATAGCGAATTTGCGAGATCGGCTGATCAACAAACGAACCTGGCGTCAGATACAGAAGTTCGTCATTGTCAGCGCGACAAGTGCGACGATCACTCTTGGGATTCCGATATTTCTGCATGAGATATTCGGGGTTCAGGAAAAGATAGCGGTGCTAGTGGCATTTGTCGTCGCTTATATGGTGAATTTCCTGTCGCTTCGCCGCGTTGTTTTTTCCAGCGCAGGTACTGTACGCGGCGACTTCCTCAAATTTGCGCTCAGCAGCTTGGCGTTTCGAACGTCTGAATATCTGGCGTTTCTGCTGCTGCATGAAATGCTCAATATGACCTATATTCTGGCTTTATTGATCGTCCTGACGACTGCTACTTTCCTCAAGTTTTTCTGGTACCGGTTGCTCTTCGACAACAGCGGATCGGGCACTGGCATCGGCCAGTAAGGCTTTTTGCGCATCTTCAACATGCCGAAGCTTTTCAAGCGACATTTCAATCAATTGGCGGTTATGATTTATCAAATCGGCCATCAAGCCGAGAATGAAAGTCAAAACACCAACGATCAGGAAAGCCGACCCGATAACCAGCGACTGAATTTTACCCTCGCCGGACACGAACAGATAGAAATATAGGAACCGGATCATCGGGATTGTGCCAATTAGACCGATCACCAGGCCAATGAGCGTGAAAACCCGCAGTGGCTGATACATGGAATACATGCGCAGCAGGGTCGTTCCTGATCGTTCAATAAACCGGAATACGCTGTTAAACAGTCGTGAATCCCTGGTTTTGGGATTGGTGCGAACGGGAACACTGGTGAAAGCTATGCCTTTCTTACCCACTTGGATGAGCATCTCGATCGTGTAGCTGAAAGAGGAAACGATGTTGATGCGAAAGGCCGCTTCTCTGGATATCGCGCGAAATCCGCTGACGGCATCAGGAACATCAACTTCAGAGAAACGCCGCACGACCCAGCTGCCAAAGCGTTGCAAAAGCTTCTTGCCTAGCGAGAAATGCGCAATGGTCGATGTTTGGCGATCACCGATCGTGATATCGGCGGTTCCGGCAATAATTGGCTGAACCAGCTTGGCGATGTCCGCGCCGCAATATTGATTATCTCCATCGGTATTGACGATGATATCTGCGTCCAGGCTTAGACTGTGATCCAGACCTTTTTTAAAGGTGCGGGCCAGACCCATATTACGCTTGTTCCTGATGATATGATGAACGCCCAGCTTGCGCGCCAGTTCCGACGTCCCATCTGACGAACCATCGTCAATGATCAAAATTTCGATCGTGTCGATACCGTCGATGGATTTGGGAATATCGGCGACCGTTTCTTCCAGCGTGCCGGCTTCATTATAGCATGGAATTTGCACTATTAATTTCATGGTCGTTTCTTTCTTCACCCGATCATTGCGGCCAAGTGGTAACTATTATGCATCTGTTTGTAAAAGGTAAAACCGGCCTGAAACCAGCATATCTTGTTGAATATGTGCCATTATGGGCTATCAGCGAATTCGAGTTGGAATCAGCTTTTGCGGTGCCATAGACATGCAAAAGACAGTGGAGTGAGCGGTCGGAGGCCATTTTTGAGTAAAACGGGGAAGACAGGTTTCGGACCAGCCATCTCGGTCATAATATTGGCGATTGCATTGTTGTGGCCGTCATTGATCAATGGCGAACCATTCTACATGACAGACACGCCAAGCTATATTCGGGCGGCTGACGCAGGGGTCTACAAGCTGACGGGATTGGAGTCACCTTGGACCAACGAGTTTCATGATCGATATTCCGCATCGCCAAAAGAAACCGCTTCGACGGCAGTCGGCTCGCAAGCTACACTGACTGACAGCAAGGATGATGCGCCGGTAGCTTTGGCAGGTCGGTCGATTTTCTATGGTGCCTTTCTCTATCTCGCTCAAATTTTTGGCAATTTTTGGTTGGCAGCGGTCTTGCAATCCCTGGTTGTGGGCGTTGCAATCATGTTGACAATCCGCGCTTTCGTGCCGGAAGAAAACGGTGTTTCATCCACGAAACGAACGTTGGCCATCGGCCTGCCAGTTGTGTTTCTCTCTTCCGTTGCCTTCTTCTCCGGCTTTCTGATGCCCGATATATTTGCCGGCCTGGGGTTGCTGTCCTTTGTCCATTTGGCTGCATTTTGGGGGCGACAGGGGACAGCAGAGAGGCTGTTCTGGCTTGTCCTACTTCTCGCCGCGATGCTTTTTCACAACACCAATGTTCTGATCACGATCTCTCTCTTGGCGGTGGTCCTGTTGGGCAATGTTACCAAATTTCTGCAGATTGGGTGGAAACCGATCTTGGCGATCGTAACCAGCATATTGCTGTCTTTTGCCGGGCAATCCGTTTTCTATTGGGGCGTGACAAAATATTCAGGAAATGCACCAGTCATGCCGCCTTTCCTTGCCGCGAGAGTGATTTCTGACGGCCCGGGATATCAATATCTCGAGAAGCATTGCAAAACCGAAGATCATAAATTCTGCCGCGTGCTCGATTTTCCAGTAATTAATCACGATCAATTGCTTTGGAGCAAAGCCAAAGATGAAGGCTTTTTTCAGGCGTTGCCCAATCGCGAGAGACGTGAAATTGCAGCTGCCGAAAAGGCCTTCGTTCTGGACGTCTTTTTGGAATATCCGATCGAGGTTCTGGCAGCTTCTTTCCGCGGTTTTGGGACACAGCTTGTCACCTTCAATCTTCCGAATTTCAACTATAACGACAAACAAAAAAACCAATTTCAAGACAAGATACCCGGCGTGCTGTTCGGTTCGCAAAAGCAATCTGCTGCATTTAAAAACACCATGCCGACACGGTTTTGGGAAATATCGACCTTTGTCGTTTCCGGGGTTGCTTTGCTGTTTTTGCTTGGTTTCTTGTATCGAAATTTTAGGCAGCCGGGGCGTTTGGGCAGAACCGCAACCTTCTCGTTGTTGATCGTCATAGGAATATTTGCCAATGCTGCAATATGCGGCGCCCTTTCGGGAGCAAAGGGCCGGTATCAGATGCGGCTGGTTTGGGTATTGCCGCTGGCTGCAGCCAGTTTATTGCCGAACCGACAATGGCGGAAAGAAGTCATTCAGCCGGCTGAATGAATTAAGACTTTTTGCGACCTGAAACATTCGGCTGCATCGCCGATCAATCACTACGCAATGCCTTGTTCTCTATAAGATGGGCAATTTCATCGTCGGTCATGCCCAACCATTGTTTGAGCGCAGTGACATTATGTTCACCGCGTCTGGCGGTCTTGGCGTTGCTATCAATACCGCTTTTCGATTTTGAAAAACGATAGGGCGACTGAACCGTCCGGCGAGCATTGCCAGCATCGTCCGTGACATCGACAATCGTGCCCAGATGCTCGATGCTGGGTTGGTCGTAAACATCCGGGCCAAAAGGATGCACTTCGCCCCAGGCCAGATTGAGCCGGTCCAGCGTGCCGGTCAGCGCATCAAAGCTCTCATGGGATCGAATATGCTGTTCCATAGCCTCGCGCCGTAACTTTACCTTTGTTGGAATGTCCGCGCCCTCTGGTGTTGGGTCCTCAAGGCCGTCCTTGGTCGAGAACATCAGCCATAACCATTTCATGTCGCCGACAATCAATATCTGGCGATCTTCGGGTGCTTCCCAGACCAGAGTTTCCGGCGGTTTGGGCCAGATATCATCCAGCGCGAAATGGGCATAATCATCGGCCGAATGCAGGACATTGAGCATCGCGAGATCAATATGCTGCCCTTCGCCGGTCTGGTCGAGCGTGCGCAAGGCGGAGAGGATCGCAATAATCCCGTGCAGGGAGCTGTAACTGTCAGCCATGGCAAACTGAATATCGGTGGAATGGCCGCCGCTCATCTGTGCCTGCCGCGCAATCAAACCCGTCTCGGCATGGAGGACAGGCGCATAGGCGGCCTTTTCACGCTCCGGTCCGTTCTGGCCATAGCCGGAGATAGACAACATGATGAGCCGCGGGTTGGCCTTGGACAGATCACCCCAGCCAACACCAAATCTGTCCATGATACCGGGGCGAAAATTCTCCACGACGATATCGGCCTCTGCTGCCAGTTTCCTCACCAGTTCCGGCGCGCCCTCGGCTTTGAGATCGAGACAGATATTTTGTTTCCCGATATTGAGCTGCAGATAATTGCCGCTCACCCCGCTTTCGCGCTTGGCGAGTTTGCGGGTGACATCGCCTTCCGGCGGTTCGACCTTCAACACGTCTGCACCCAGATCGGAGAGCATCCGCGTCGCATAAGGGCCCGCGACCACGCGCGAAAAATCCAGGACCTTGAGCCCTGCTAAAGGGAAATCTGCCATATCCGCCTGACTTTAGAGTTTCATCTGCTGCTTCATGGTCTTTTCTGTAGCGGATCCATAAGGCGGCAGGAAACCAGCAATTTTGGCAATATTGACTTTCGGCTGGCGGTACACGGCCTTCGCATGGCTAAACTCTTTGAAGCCATCTGGCCCAGTATAGGCACCCATGCCCGATGGTCCAATGCCGCCAAAGGGCAGGTCATGTTGTGCGATATGGAAAATCACGTCATTGACCGTGACCCCGCCGGAAATGGTGCGATCGAGCACTTTGCGTTTGTCTGCTTCCGTTTCGCCAAAATAGTATAGGCCGAGCGGGCGGTCATGATCGTTCACATATTCAACGACTTCATCCAGGTTGCGATAGGTCTTGACTGGCAGCACGGGGCCAAAAATCTCTTCCTGCATCACGCGCATGTCCTCATTGACATTTTGCAGGACAGTGAGCGGCATCTTGTTGCTGTTGGTGTTCGAGAAATCCTCATCACCCGGATTGACCACGGTCTGTTTTGCGCCCTTGGCAACCGCGTCATCGATCAAGCCTTGTAGTCGTTCCTTGTGCCGTCCGTTGATTACTGACGTATAGTCGTCATTGGCAATCATCGTTGGATATTGCTCTGCCACATTGCTGGCAATACCTTCGACCACCTTGTCTTCTTTGTCGGCTGGCACCATCAGATAGTCTGGCGCGAGGCAGATTTGACCGGCGTTCATCATCTTGCCCATCGCGATCCGCTGGGTTGTCTTTTGAATATCGGCATCTGGCCCGACAATGGTAGGTGATTTACCGCCAAGTTCCAGTGTGACCGGTGTCAGATTTTGTGCTGCTGCGGCCATCACATGCTTTGCAATTCCGCCACCGCCAGTGAAAATCAGATGGTCCCACGGAATTTCCGAGAAAGCTTTGCCGGTCGCCGGACCGCCGGTGATCACGGTCATTTCTTCCGGAGCAAAATATTTCGCGACCAATTGTTTCGCCAGCTCACCGGTTTCCGGACAGAATTCGGAAAACTTGATCATCACCCGGTTGCCAGCACCGAAAGCGCCAATCGCCGGATCAAAAGCCAGGTTGATCGGGAAATTCCATGGGGAAATGACACCCACAACGCCTTTGGGTTGATATTCTACCGCGCCGCTGGCGCCTAACAGACCCAAGGGAAAGTCCATTTTGCGTCTTTCCGGACGCATCCATTTGCGCAGGTTTTTCTTATGATCCTTGGCATGGCCGACCACCGACATCAGGTCGGTCATGACGGTCTGCACGCTGCTGCGATGACCGAAATCATTGGACACGGCTTCGCAAAGCGCATCCTTGTTGTCGATAATCATTTGCGCGGTCCGGTTGATCCGGTCCATGCGGCTTTCATAGGTCACCGGCAACTCGGCATGAAAAGCATCGCGCTGCGCCTGAAAGGCCGCCATGATTTCGTCTTTGCTGACTTCGCCAGCTGCTGCTTCCAATGCTTCCATCACTCTTCTCCTGCAACACGCTTTGATGCGCTTAAATTATGGTTTCAATTGACCACTTAAACCATATTTTTGCAGTTTGTCGAGGTTGAACGGCTGATTAGGAAGCGGAGGCAATCGCCTCTGCCAAGGCTATGGTCTGTTCGGCTTGCCGCAAATGCAGAATCTCCGTCATCTTTCCATCAACGGTAATCACACCTTTGCCGTCATTCGCAGGGTCCTGGAACGCAGCAATAATGGCTTTGGCTTCCGCTATCTTTTGATCGTCAGGGGCAAATTCGCGATTGGCGATATCAATTTGCGCAGGGTGAATAAGGGTTTTTCCATCAAAGCCAAAAGTTTTGGCCTGCCGACACTCCTGTTCGAACCCAATGGGGTCCTTAAAGTCGTTGTAAACGCTGTCCAAAATATTCAGCCCAAAAGCACGCCCGGCCATGATCGTTTGCGCGATTGCTGGCATGAACAGGTTTCGATCCTGCTCCGCCCGCATTTCCTTTGCCAGATCATTGAAACCCATGACGAAAGTTTTGAGCCGGGTCTTGGCGGCCGTCTGGGCGATGCTGGCAATGTTCAGCACTGCAATCGGCATTTCGATCATCGCCCATAGCTGCAGATCACCTTCGATCATCCCGGATATCTCAACAATATCGTCGGCGCTGCGAACTTTAGGAACCAATATGGCGTTGGCATTGCTGTTACAAAGGCTCTTCATATCCTCGGCAAACCAGGGAGTGTCCATTGCATTGATGCGTACAACCATTTCACGCTTGCCATAGCCACCTTGCGACAATGCCTTGCAAGCAGCATCCCGGGCAGCATCTTTTGCATCCGGCGCAACGGCGTCCTCCAGATCGAGAATGATCGTGTCGGCGGGCAGTGTTTTTGCCTTTTCCAAAGCCCGCGCGTTGGACGCCGGCATATAGAGACAGGAACGGCGGGGACGGAAATTGGTGTCGGTCATTCCCAGGCTATATCGAAGCCAACGCGGTCGGGACAGTGAAAAGCATCTGTCTTGCCTAAGCACAGATACCTTACTTGCTGTTTTCGGCCTGCTGTTCAGTCCGTTCTTGACCCAAAGCCAGATGGCGAGCCAATGTCGTCAACGCTTCCGACTGTTCCCGTAGTTTGATATGCAGTTTCAGGATCAGGAAAAGACTCATCAAAATCCAAAGATAGATGATCAGGTCAGCACCGCGGCCAATGCCTACCAGATTGGCAAAGACATTAGTCATTTCGGGGAACCAGATAAACGCATAGCCCGTGAGAACAACCAGAAACAAACCAAACCGGACGATTGGCAAGGACTTGCCGAGACTGATAATGTAAAACAGACAGACCGAGAGGCCCAGGGTAAGAATGATTTGGGCGATCATGACAGGAGCCTCGCTGCAATAAGGTCACGGAAAATGACGAAGGCGTCGGTAAACGTCTGGCCTTTCTCCCGCGAATAGTCGGAATAGGTAATCGTCACCGGGACTTCGACGAAGTCAAACCGATTTTTTCGGATGCCGGCCAAAATCTCTGATGCGTGGGCCATGCGATTTTGGCGAAGATTAAGCTGGCTTGCGGCCTTGGCTGTAAAAACCCTGAGGCCGTTATGGCAATCAGTCAATTTCAATCCAGTGGTAATTTGGGTGAAAAGGGTCGCTGCTTTCAGCAAGAGCCCGCGCGACTGGCTCATCCCCACTGTATTGCCCAGAAAGCGGCTGCCGAGAGCAAGATCAGCACCGCTTTGAGCGAGCTGTTCGAGCATGACCGGCACGTCTTCGATATGATGCTGACCATCTGCATCGAAGGTTACGACGTGACTAGCACCACGTGACAAGGCAAATTCGATACCGGTCTGAAGGGCGGCACCTTGTCCCAGATTAAACGGGTGACGCAGGACCGTGGCACCGGCGCTGCGAGCTGTGGCCGAAGTTTCGTCTGCCGACGCATCGTCTATCACAACAATATTCGGAAACATTGTACCGACTTCGGTTACGACATCTGCAATCATTCCGCCCTCGTTATAGGCAGGAATGACAATCCAGACGTCTTTCTGGAGATTTATGGGATCATACAGCATTGAGGGCCCTTTGCGTGATGATGACGCCCGCGCAGATGAAGGCTATGCCGACCATGTACGCGGGGTTGAGTTTTTCACCGAGCAACAGCCAGGCAAATAATGGAGTGAAAACGAAGGACAGTGCGACAAAAGGATAAGCTGCGCTCAGCGGCAATTCGCGGACGATGAGTATCCATATGACCGCCAATGCGCCGTACAAGGTCACGGCGGCAATCAACATGGGTTCTGTCGCCTGAACCCAGATCGGTTGATCCGGGCGCAAGCGCTGTGAAGCGAGCTTGAACAATATCTGTCCGGCACCAACCGCAATCGGATAGGCAATCAGGACAATCCAGAGGAACCGGGTCATTATTCTACCTCCATCGTCTGGATGGTGATGATCTCGGTATTGCGCGTGAATTTTCTGGAAGGACCAAATTTGCGCAACTCTTTGGCAATGGCACGGGTCATGTCCGGGGGAGCAAAGGCGATATGGGTCGCCTTCCATTTGCGAATAAGCGCGCGTCGTTCGGCCTGGCTGGTATCTGCGTCGAAAAACTTGTCGGTCGCCGCCTGTCTTTCAAACAGGCTGGGTGCCACAGGTTCCGGCCGGGGTATGGAAACGACACGGTGGCCGGTCGATTGCAGCGGATAGACAATATTCTTGGTCGCAAAAGAGACAGACCCGATTGGTAAATGCGCCTGCATCTCATCCACGGACGGTATCATCCGGCCATGCGATGCGCGCGTGACGAATTCCATCTGTCGCGGCATCGACGCGATATACATGCTAAATCCGATAAAAATAATCCCGGCGGTTGTCAGTATGCCGCGCATTGCCGGGCTGGTTTTCTTGAAGAAACTTGAAGAAACAGTGGCCCATGCCAGTGCCAGTTGCAGATATAATATGATCGCGGGCGGGAACCGGTGTGCAATCGACATATCGAGCGCTACCAGAAGAAAATAAGCCGACGTGAAAAACAGCACCGGGGCCAGAATGTCCCAGCGAACACGACCGGTTTTGGCATCGCGGAAACCAAGAATTCCCAATATTGTCGGAGCCGCCATGAGGATGAGGTAGGATATTGTCGTCATTTCCTTGGCATCGGATTCCCAGCGAGGATCGGATGCCGAAAGAACCACGTCCAGCGGATTGAAATAGGGCCATATCAACGAGAGCAGTCCGCCAACAAAAAGCGCGGCCAAAAGAGTCATCTTCCGATCCATCGCAGCTGCTTTGTGAAATAATATGAAGCTGCCTGTACCCGCCAGCATGATAAAGGCACTGAACTGGTGCGTTATAACGATCGTGGCGGTCAATACTGCCAGTAGCGCCAGGTTGAGGCGATAAAACCGGTCTTCCTCAAGCGCGAAGAGGCACAGGAACCAGCTGAGCATGCCCAAAACCAGTGCCTGCGTGGCCGGATAACCGCCGCTGCTGATAAAGGTCGCGAAATTATGAAAACCGGCATGACCACGCTGAGCGCCCCAAGCAAACAGCAAAATGGTCAGCAATATGGCGGGTGCCCAATCAGATTTATAGTAGCGCCGTGCGAAAAGCCAGGTGACTGCGCAAAATGCGACACACATGGCCGCGCCCATGAAACTGAAAAGAGCCCAGGGTACGATACCGAACATTTGCCCGACCATGGCAGCCAGTATGTTTAATGGAGTATAATAGCGCGACGGTTCATCGGTTGGCAGATGGGGATTGGATGGATCGAAAGGTGATGCCATCAACTCCCTAAGAACAGCAAGATGATGCCATGTATCGCGTCCGGGATGCTCAAATCCAAACGGATCAAAAAGGTAATAGCCGATCATCACCGCAAAATATGCCAGACATAACAGCAGGTAAGCACGGCTGGAACTCAAGCTTTTAAGCGACATATTCAAGCGTCCGGGTGCAATGGTATTGGCGTTTTCCATGGCCCGACATCTATGATCTTAATGGTTAATTTTTGGTTTCAGGCGGGCCGAAAATATAGTTTACGGAGAATTAACTTTTGATGCTGTAAACCACTTTTAAATATAGAAAATGCTGGAGCATCCATGACCAAGACCATGAACGAATCACCATCATCAATATCGCTGGAACGACTCGTCCCCGGTACTCTTACCGATGATGATGCCACCGGGCAGGAAACTCTTGAGCTGCATATGGCGCGCTATCGTTTTGCGGCCGGATTTGTAAAAGGGGGCCGAGTGCTCGATTGTGCTTGCGGCGTCGGCTACGGCACAGCCATACTGGCCCAGGCAGAAAAAAAACCGTTAGAAGTACTTGGTGTCGATATCGATCCCAAGGCCGCCAACTATGCTTCGGAGTCTTACGCATCGGAAACCGTTTCCTTCAAACAGGGAGACGGATGCGCATTAAAGGATGACGAAGGTTTTGACACGATTGTGTCGCTGGAAACCGTGGAGCATGTTCCCGATCCCATGGCTTTGCTGGCAAATTTCGCAAATTTGCTGCGGCCTGGTGGAAAGCTGATTGCTTCGGTTCCGGTTACACCGTCCGTGGACGTTAATCCGTATCACCTTCATGATTTCACCAAAGCATCCTTCCGGAAGTTTGGAACAGAACTGGGCCTGAAAGAAATTGATGCTATGGATCAAGTGCAACCGTTCAGCCCTTTCAAGATTGTCAGCGGTAACGAAGCGCGGCTTGATGATATGCGCAAAAACCTAATTGGTTATTATCTGTCTCATCCAAAAGCAGTTTACAGCCGCATTCGGTCAACTCTAGTCGATGGTTTTTGCAATAAGTATCTTACGGTGGTTTGGGAAAAACCTACATCGTAGCTGCGGTGAGGGGTGATTGAAAGACTGGACCATCGCTCTTTTTGCAATCGACGGCTTGACAATGTCGGACAACTGCTGAGCTGTCTCGTTCAAAATTCAGCTTGTATGGAGTTCTCACATATTCGTTCATTGACGGTTAGGGATCATTCCGCCAAGCGGCATATATGTATTGGTTAGACATTAAAATGTGGTTGGAAAGCACCACCGGTCTGGATCGCGACGTGTTGCATATTTATGGCGCCGTTCTTATTCAATTTTTCTTAGCGCTGTTTTTTCGTCGATCCCTCGCTAGCCCATGGCCCTGGATTACTGTACTGATTGCAGCAGCTGTCAATGAATATTTCGACTATCAAAGAGTGGGCAACAGTCCGGAGTCAAGAGCCATATTTCAGGCAGAAGGCGTCAAAGACATGTGGAACACGATGTTGATCCCGACATTTCTTTTGCTCGTCGCGCGCTTTTGGCCAACATGGTTTGTTGGAAAATCGAGACATTTTCGACAGTCAACGACAAACAACAGCCGTCAACCGGAGGGAGAAGCGGTTTAATCTGAGTCTTTGCGCGCCGTTACGATTTTTCTGACATTTTGTGATTGCCCTTTCGGCAGGATCATAACTTGTTTACCGTTTGCGACGATGATCAGATTCTCGAGTCCAAATGTTGTGATCTCAAGACCGTCAGAATGGACAAGATTACCTGTTGATTCCAAAGTCAAAACGTCGCCAAAAGTGACATTGTCCTGTTCATCAGATTGTCCAATTTCGAGCAACGAATCCCAGCTTCCAACATCAGACCAGCCTGGATCAACCGGCGTGACTGCTACTTTTTCAGCCTTTTCCATGATGGCATAGTCAATTGAGTCAGACGGTGCCTCGGCAAAGCTTGCTTCATGTGGCTTGATTCGTGTTTGGTCTTGATCCGCCTTTTCCATGGCTTTTTTTGCCGCTTCCAGCATAGCAGGCGCTTGTTCAGCCAAAGCAGTTAAATATGTATCGGCGCGGAACAGAAAAATTCCGGCGTTCCAGTGATAGCCACCTTCTGCCAGCATTTTTTCTGCGTTGCTACGATGGGGTTTTTCAACAAACTGTTGGGCAGCAAAGCTGTTGGAGCTCCCGAAGACAGGTTCACCTTGTTGAATGTAGCCATAGCCGGTTTCAGGGGCTTTGGGTTCTATTCCAAAAGTAACCAACCAACGGGCCTTAGCCAACGAGAGAGATTCCTGAACAGCCTTTTGAAAGGCTGGAACATCTTTGATGATATGATCACTCGGCATAACCAGCAACAGGCCTTGCGGATTTTTGCAGGCCAGAGCAGCCAAAGCGATTGCTGGAGCGGTATTTCTGGCACATGGTTCCAAAATATGCGCGTGTATTGAAGCGCCGATCTCGTCCATTTGCCCTTCCGCCAAATCAGCATGTTTGCTGCTACCGACTATGATGGGCAAGTCGAAAAGGCTTTTTTCCTGACAGCGCTCAAGCGTGAGCTGGAACATGCTCAGTGGGCCGGTAAGGTTCAGAAACTGCTTGGGGCATTCATCTGTTGAAACCGGCCACAATCGTGTTCCGGAACCGCCAGACAGGATAACGGGTGTAATCAGTTCATTTTGACTCATTGCGCTCACCTCAATTCATGCTGCAAGCGATCAAGGATTTGATGTTTTTTGACAGATCGATTTCTGAAACCTTGGTACTCAGTCCGCATTGTCCAGCACCAATAGTTTTACCTCTGGCTATGACTTTGCCTTCCAGCGGCAAAACTTGCCATTCTCCAGCTGTTGAACTTTGCAATATGGTGGGATCTTGGCCAACGACTTGAAACAGTTTGAAATGCGGGCCATCGATTAGCATGGTGGACTGGTCGGCAGGAGGTTCTTGATGATACTTCATGTCATAGGGCGCGGGCGTTGAGACGGAAATTGCGTCTTCCAAATGCAACTCTCGCGAACGCCCATAATCATATAGACGATAGGTGATATCGGTATTTTGCTGTACCTCGATCAAACGTATTCCAGGACCAATTGCGTGAATTGTTCCGGCTGGAACATAATATAGATCGCCAGATTTTACGGGCTTCCAGTCTACAAGTTGCTCCATCTGGCCACAGGCCACTGCTGCGTTTAGTTTTGCAGCACTTACTTCTTTTGTAAGCCCGATTCCTATGCGGGCATCGGGGGTTGCCTCCAATATATACCAGCATTCTTCTTTGCCGCTGGGTAGTCCTTTGCGGCGGGCTTGGCGGTCATTAGGATGTACCTGGATGGAGAGTTTCTCGCTCGTAAACAGATATTTGCTTAACAGTTTTGGCGTAATGCCCTTGGGTGGCTGAAACCAGATTTCGCCTATCTTTTCCTTTTGTTTACCACCAAATATCTGGGGGAGGCTGGATTGCCCCCAGGGTTTTGGCACTTTTTTCTGTCTAAGCTTCATAACTGTCTTCTGACGATTAGTTTCGCCCGATGCTGGAATAGCTCAGCCCGTTTTTGGTAACATCGGTTGGTTGATATATGTTGCGCAAGTCGACCAATATATTGCCAGACATGGCAGAAGATAGCTGCTCAAGGTCAAGCGCACGAAAAGCATCCCATTCAGTAACAATCACAACAGCGTCAGCATCTTTGGCCGCTTCATAGCTATTGTTGGTCATCGTTACATCGGGCATTATTTCTGCCGCCACTTCCATCCCTTCCGGATCAAATGCGCTCACATGCGCTCCGGCATCCATCAGCGTTTGTGCAATAGCAATCGACGGTGCGTCTCGCATATCATCTGTATTGGGTTTGAAAGTCAGGCCGAGCAATGCAATTTTCTTTCCTCTCGCCTCTCCGCCCAATGCCTGAATGACCTTGCGGCCCATGGCCCGCTTGCGCTGATCATTCACTTGAACGACTGCCTCTACAATACGCACTGGGCTTTCATTATCTTGAGCAGTTTTCAGAAGTGCCAAAGTATCTTTTGGAAAACAACTGCCGCCATAGCCCGGTCCAGCGTGCAGGAATTTTGACCCGATGCGGTTATCTAATCCAATACCACGAGACACTTCCTGAACATTTGCGCCAACTTTCTCGCATAAGTCCGCAATTTCGTTGATGAATGTTATTTTTGTCGCAAGAAATGCGTTGGCTGCATATTTGATGAGTTCGGCTGTTCGGCGCCCTGTGAAAAGAATTGGGGATTCATTTAAGAACAAGGGACGATATATTTCGCTCATAACATCCTTGGCCCATTCCACTTCGGCACCAATGACAATGCGATCCGGCCGCTTGAAATCATCAATTGCCGCGCCTTCTCTCAAAAATTCGGGATTTGATACGACCGCAAATTGGTCCGAGCTAAGCTTTTTCGACAATATATGCTCAACTTCGTCACCAGTGCCCACTGGAACTGTAGATTTGGTAACAACAACGGTTGGCTTGGTGATTGCTTCGGCAATTTCTTCGCTTGCTGCATAAACATAGCTCAGATCGGCATGACCATCACCGCGTCGAGAAGGTGTTCCAACAGCGATGAACACGGCGTCACAGTCTTTCACTGATTCTTTGAGATCACCTGAAAAGGATAGACGGTCGCCATTGACATTTCGTTCAACCAAACTGGCAAGGCCTGGCTCAAAAATTGGCATGATATTTTTATTCAGTTTCTCGATTTTGCTGGGATCCTTGTCCACGCAGACAACCTGGTGGCCAAAATCAGCAAAACATGCGCCAGAAACCAATCCGACATAGCCGGATCCGATCATTGCAATTTTCATAGTGATCCTTTGATATTCGTTATTTGTGTGATTGTTTGCTCGGTTCCGCGCTTGTGGCCCGATCCGCATATATGGTCAAGCACAGCAACTTATTCCAACCCCTCCAGAGTGCATTTTGTCCTTTCGTAGCGAAATTGGGTAAAGAAATAATGTGTGGAAACCATTTAGGCACCATCTTAGCACCGGCCTTGTACCTTGCTGAGTTCTATAGAAGTAGCAAAATTGTTGGAAATTTTATGCACAGCAGCTAATAATCAAATAACCCCAACCAAATAGTATGTTCAGTATCCAAGCGTAACAGGAAGCTCAGCAATCGAAACCGTCACCGCCTTGATCACCGCCGCGTTGGCCAAAATTGCCAACATGACGCGATGGAAAAAACAACTCACGGTCGTGAGTTTAGACATAATCCTTTGTATTTTATCGATAATAATCGCATATTCCTTGCGGATCGGGGTTTGGATATATTGGGACTTGGCCGTGCAAAAGGTGGTTCTCGGTTCATTGCTCATTTTGCTGCCTGTTTTCTATTTCAGCGGTGTCTACAACGCGATTTTCCGCTACGCTGGATCGGGCATGATGAAGACTCTCGCACGGGCATTCGTCATTTACGCTGTACCCATGGTGTTGATTTTTTCAGTGGTCGGCCTGGCAGGCGTTCCCCGTACGATAGGTGTCATACAGCCGATAATCTTCTTCATCATGGTCGGCTTTTCAAGAGTTACAGCCCGTTATCTGATGGTGGATATATTGGGTCGCAACCTTTTTGGTGGGCAGGTTAAAACCGTTTTGATCTATGGTGCCGGTAGTGCCGGACAGCAGCTTGCATCGTCAATGCGTTCAGAACCGGCGATGCGCTTGCGCGGATATGTTGACGATGACCAGAGATTAAACGGTCAAAAACTGGATGGTGATAGGGTTTTTTGGAGCGGTAATCTGCCCGATATCATCTGCAAACATGACATTACTGACATATTATTGGCTTTGCCGAACATATCTCGCAAAAAGCGGCGTGCTATCGTCGATCAAGTCCAGAAATTCAAAGTTCATGTTCAGACACTTCCGAACATGAAGGATATCATGGATGGACAAGTCTCGTTTAGCGACATCCGTGAATTGGATATTGAAGACCTGCTTGGTCGGGAGCCTGTCGCGCCGAATGAACTTTTGCTCGGGCGAACAATTGTCGGCAAATCTGTCATGGTAACTGGTGCCGGTGGTTCTATTGGCAGCGAGCTTTGCCGCCAGATTCTTCAATCGGGTGTCCATAAACTGTTGCTTTTCGAACTTTCGGAATTTTCGCTTTACGCCATAGAATCTGAGCTCAGACGCTATGCAAAGAGCAACAATCTCCAAAATGTCGAAATCATACCGATCTTAGGTTCCGTCACTGACGCAACCCGCGTTCGAGAAACGCTTGCCTATTGGCAACCAGACACGGTTTTTCATGCTGCCGCATATAAACATGTGCCACTGGTCGAGGCCAACCCGGTTGAAGGGATCAGAAACAATGTGTTGGGCACATATGAGCTTGCCAATGCAGCACATGAAGCGAAGGTAAGCGATTTCATCCTTATCAGCACCGATAAAGCGGTTCGCCCAACCAATGTCATGGGGGCAACCAAGCGCGGCGCGGAACAAATCGTTCAAGCTTTTGCCAAGAAAAGCCAGACCAGGTTTTCCATGGTGCGCTTTGGCAATGTTTTGGGATCTAGTGGTTCGGTCGTTCCTCTTTTCCGTCAACAGATAGAGATGGGCGGCCCCATAACACTCACTCATCGTGAGGTTACGCGCTATTTTATGACGATACCCGAAGCCGCGCAGTTGGTTATCCAGGCCGGCGGTATGGCCAAAGGTGGTGAAGTTTTTGTGCTCGATATGGGTAAGGCGGTACGGATAATAGATCTTGCAAACACGATGGTTCAGCTTTCTGGCTTGACCGTCCGCGATGAGAATAATCCAGATGGCGATATAGAAATCCAAGAGGTCGGAATGCGCCCCGGAGAAAAGCTTTATGAGGAGCTGATTATCGGCAATGATCCGAAATTGACCGTTCACAACAGGATCATGATGGCACGTGAGAGCCATCTTGATCAATCCAAGCTGGATCAATTGTTAGATGGCATTCGAACATGCCGGGACTCAGCGCAAGCGATTACGCTGCTGAAAGAAATGGTGCCGGAATTTGATCATGAGCGTGACAATGAGAAGGCCGAAATCGCGTCGTGATGCCGAGACAATTTTTATTGGTCGTTAATGCCGTTGACCAAATCCAAAATGTGACTGGCATCTTCTTTGTGGCAGATTAATAGATCGGGTAGATATGTGTCGCTCTGATTGTAGGTGAGCGGCTCTCCATCAATGCGAGAACAATGCAAACCATATGCTTGAGCAACTGCGACTGGGGCGCAGTTATCCCATTCATATTGGCCGCCAGAATGAAGATAAATATCGGCTTCTCCCCGCACAACTGCCATCGCCTTTGCGCCGGCAGAGCCCATTGGGATTAGTTCTGCGTCCAATATTTCTGCCACAGCGACCGCTTCTTTGGCTGGCCGCGATCGGCTCACGACCATACGCAGCTTGTCGCTTCGCGTGGGAGAGGCAGTCGTCACATCACTGCGCAGCGTCATATTTAAGCTCGGCAATGCGACCGCTCCAATTGCAGCCTTGCCGTCTATGGCCAGCGCGACATGCACAGCCCAGTCGCTGCGACCCTCGCTATACTCGCGAGTACCATCCACCGGATCAATGATCCAGACACGGTTCTTGCTCAATCGAGCATTCGTTTCTTGGCTTTCTTCAGAAAGGATACCGTCGTCGGGGCGATGCTCGCGAAGAGCCGCTATCAGCATAGTATTTGCCTTGTGGTCACCGGCGTCACCAAGGTTTTTGCCGGTCAAATCTGATGAGTTTCTCAATTCCAATAGCAATGCACCGGCGTCTTCTGCCAGTTTCGCAGCCAATTCAGCATCTGTCATATCGTATAGGACCAACTACCGACTATTTTGTCCACGATAATTTCAGCGGCTTCTTCAGGGCTCATCTTAGTGGTATCGATCCTAATCTCGGCATTTTCCGGAATTTCATAGTCGCTGTCGATCCCTGTGAAGTTTTTGAGTTCTCCGGCGCGCGCCTTCTTATAAAGCCCTTTAACATCACGTTCTTCTGCTACCGATAAAGGTGTATCTACGAATATTTCGATAAATTCGTCATCCGGCAACATCGACCGGACGAGCTGTCGTTCCGCTCTGAAGGGAGAAATAAAGGCTGTGAGAACAATCAAGCCAGCATCGGCCATGAGCTTTGCCACCTCGCCAATGCGGCGGATATTTTCTACACGATCAGCATCCGTAAATCCCAAATCCTTGTTCAGGCCGTGCCGAACATTATCGCCGTCCAGCAGGAAGCTGTGCTTTCCAAGCGCATGAAGTCGTTTTTCAACCATGTTGGCAATGGTCGATTTGCCTGATCCCGACAGCCCCGTAAACCAGACGACACGGGGTTCCTGCCGTTTTTGCAAGGCATGGGCAGCCCGGTCAATATCGACATCCTGCCAATGGACATTTTGTGATCGCCGCAAACAAAAGTGTAGCATTCCGGCTGCAACAGTTGCGTTGCTGATCTTGTCAATCAGGATGAAGCCACCAAGATCACGGCTATCAGCATAAGGTTCAAAGATAATGGGGTGATCTGTTGCAATTTCTGCTACACCAATGGCATTCAGCTCCAGCGTCTTTGCAGCAAGCTGCTCCATATTATTGACGTTAACCTGATATTTCGGCGGCTGAACAGTTGTGCTGACCAGCTGCGTGCCGATCTTCATCCAATAGCTGCGACCGGGTAACAGTTCCGCTTCGTCCATCCATACAATGGTGGCCTCAAACTGATCAGCAACCTGAGGTGGTGCATCAACGGCTGCAATGACGTCACCGCGAGAGCAATCAATCTCATCTGCAAAAGTCAAAGTGACTGACTGTCCTGCAACCGCTTCTTCAAGATCGCCGTCCATGGTTACGATACGTTTGACGGTCGTGGTTTTGCCAGAGGGCAATATACGAACCGGGTCACCTGGTTTTACGGTCCCGCTTGCAATTTGCCCGCTGAACCCGCGGAAATCGAGATTGGGTCGATTGACCCACTGGACAGCCATGCGCAGCGGCCGCGTCTGGTTGGTTGTTACCATCACTTCGACATTTTCCAGATGCTCGACCAAAGTAGGGCCATCATACCAGGAGCTATTGTCTGATTTGCTGGTGATATTATCTCCGGCCAGACCAGAAATTGGAATAGGTGTGAATGCCTCGATTCCGATCTCCTCCGCAAAAGCGGAATAGTCGGCGATGATTTGATCATAGACGGATTGGTCATATCCAACCAAATCCATCTTGTTCACAGCGACGACCAGATGCTTGATGCCAATCAAATGGGCCAAATAACTATGCCGGCGCGTCTGGGTTAAAATGCCCTGCCGGGCGTCGATAAGGATGACAGCCAGGTCTGCTGTAGAGGCGCCCGTGACCATGTTGCGCGTATATTGTTCGTGACCCGGAGTGTCCGCGACAATGAATTTGCGCTTTTCGGTCGCAAAGAAACGATAGGCAACGTCAATTGTTATGCCTTGTTCGCGTTCCGCCGCCAGACCGTCAACAAGAAGCGCGAAGTCGATATCCTGGCCCTGTGTGCCAACTTTTTTGCTGTCGGCTTCCAATGTCGCCAATTGATCTTCAAAGATCATCTTGGAATCGTAAAGAAGTCTACCAATTAGCGTGGACTTGCCATCATCCACTGAACCACAGGTAATGAAACGCAGCATCGTCTTATGCTGATGCGCTTCTAGATAAGCATCGATATCCTCGGCAATGAGGGCATCGGTTTCGTAAATAGTTTCAGAACTGATATTTTCGGAATGAGTCATCAGAAATACCCCTCCTGTTTCTTTTTCTCCATCGATGCGGCCTGATCGTGATCAATGGCGCGCCCTTGCCGTTCCGATGTTGTGGTCAACAACATTTCCTGAATGATCTGGGGGAGGGTGGTTGCCTCACTTTCAACCGCGCCGGTCAGCGGATAACAGCCAAGTGTACGGAAACGGATGGAACGCTCCACTGGCTCTTCGCCATCTTCAAAACGGAAGCGTTCGTCATCAACCATGAGCAACATTCCATCGCGCTCCACAGTCGGGCGCGGCGCCGAGAAATAGAGAGGAACAATCTCGATATTCTCGAGATGGATATATTGCCAGATATCAAGTTCCGTCCAGTTGGACAGAGGAAAGACACGAATAGTCTCGCCTTTGGCTTTGCGCGTGTTGTAAACTTTCCAAAGCTCTGGTCGTTGGTTTTTGGGATCCCAGCGGTGATTGGCCGATCGGAAGGAGAAAATCCGTTCTTTCGCTCGGCTTTTTTCTTCGTCTCGTCGTGCACCGCCAAAGGCAGCGTCAAAGCCATGGAGGTCCAATGCCTGTTTCAGCCCTTCGGTTTTCCACATATCAGTATGCAAGGAACCATGATCGAATGGATTGATGCCCTTGTCCTTCGCTTCAGGATTTTGGTGGACGAGCAGTTCCATGCCGGCGTCTTTGGCTGATTTTTCTCGTAGCTTGTACATTTCCTGGAATTTCCAAGTGGTATCTACATGGAGAAGCGGAAAGGGTGGGGGAGATGGAAAAAAGGCTTTTTTGGCCAGATGCAGCATCACCGCGCTATCTTTGCCTACAGAATAGAGCATGACAGGTTTCTCAGCCTCCGATGCAACTTCACGCATGATGTGAATGGCTTCAGATTCGAGACGTTGGAGATGGGTGAGGCTCATTGCGCGTTTGCTTTCATTACATGTCCCTTTCAAAAGCCGATAAGGCCAAAGGCAACAATCAAGAGACATATACATAGCGAAGTCGGAGCGCAAAGGCTGGCAAGATTTTCTAATTATGGATAAACATTGCTTGTTTATTGGCGCGCTGGTTGGCCAATAATACCGGTAAAAGCCGTCGTCAGGACTGGGAGTACAGGTTACACAACGGCGGCCATATGACTCGCTTGGTTGATTGCCGCTTTGGCGTCCAGTTCCTTGGCCTCATATGCGCCGCCAACCAATTCCGGTTTTAATCCTTCGGCTATCAGCGCATCATATGTGTCACGCAGCGGATCTTGCCCGGCGCAGATGATAATGGTGTCGGCTTCCATAACTTCCGGTTGTCCGTTTTGCAGGATATGCAATCCGTCATCGTCAATTTTGACATATTCAACGCCGTTCACCATGTTCACGCCGCGGCGCGCGAGCGTAATGCGATGCGTCCATCCTGTTGTTTTTCCGAGCCCTGCGCCAACGCGGCTTTCCTTGCGCTGAAGCAAGGTGATTTCGCGGTCTGCTTTGGCAACTTTTGGTTCAACACCTGTTACGCCGCCTCGTGGATGATTTTCAAAATCCACACCCCATTCTGCAGCAAAGACATCGCGGTCCACTGCGCCTGATGGTCCTGAATGGCTGATTAGCTCACAAACGTCGAAACCAATGCCGCCAGCGCCAATAATGGCGACTTTCTTGCCGACCGTTTTTTTGCCGGTGATAACATCAATATAGCTGGCCACCTTGGGATGGTCGATACCTTCGATATCTGGCGTTCGCGGTTTGATACCAGTGGCAATTATGATGTCATCAAAATCTTCTGCTTTTAAGGACGCAGCCGTGGCCGGAGTGTTAAGCCGCAGATCGATCCCATGAACCTCAATCATGCGATTGAAATAGCGAACGGTTTCATAAAATTCTTCTTTGCCAGGAATCGTTTTTGCTAGATTAAATTGACCACCAATTTCCGAGGATGCTTCGAACAACGTCACCGCATGGCCGCGTTCGGCAGCAATAGTTGCATAGGCGAGGCCAGCCGGACCGCCGCCAACCACAGCGATTTTCTTCGCCTGTTCTGCCGGCAGGTAGTTTAACAGTGTTTCGTGACAAGCCCGCGGATTGACTAAGCAGGATGTCAGTTTTCCGGAAAATGTGTGATCAAGACATGCCTGGTTGCAGGCGATACATGTGTTGATCTCATCCTCACGGCCTTCAACGGCCTTGCGCATGAAGGCACTGTCTGCGAGCAGCGGACGAGCCATGGAGACAAGATCGGCATCACCGCGCTCCAAAACTTGTTCCGCAATATCCGGCATATTGATCCTGTTGGATGTGATGACCGGAACATTGACCTCTTTGCGCAGCCGGCCGGTAACGGATGTAAAGGCGGCACGTGGTACCATTGTTGCAATGGTGGGGACGGCACTTTCATGCCAAGTGAAATGAGTGGAAATGATCGTGACGCCCGCTTTTTCAAGCGCTTTTCCAAGCGTGACAATTTCGTCCCAACTCATGCCACCTTCCAGCATGTCCATTGCCGCGATGCGGAAAATAAGGATAAAATCTTCACCAACAGCAGCGCGGGTTTGTTCCACGATTTCCAGAGCAAAGCGCATACGGTTCTCGTAAGAACCGCCATATTCATCTTCGCGTAAATTGGTTTTTTGAACCAGGAAGGTCGATATTAGATAACCAGCGGATCCGATAATCTCGACACCGTCATAACCTGCTTGCTTTGCCATCACGGCGCAGCGGACATGGTCATCAATTTGTTTGTTGATCCCGGCCTTATCCAGCTCATTCGGAACAAATGGCGCGATCCGAGATTTTACCGCCGATGGAGCAACAGCATTGGGAGTGTATGCCAATGGCCCGGGATGAAGAATTTGCATGCAGATTTTGACATCTGGATCGGCGTTATGAACCGCGCTTGTCACCATTCGGTGCTTTTCCGCTTCTTCGTCACTCGACATCATGGCACCGCCGCTTGACGATTCCTCATTTGGCGCGATCCCACCTGTGATGATCATGCCGATATTATTGGCTGCGCGTTCGGCGAAATAAGCCGCCATACGTTCAAACCCGCCTTCGGTTTCCTCCAGGCCCGTGTGCATGGAACCCATGATCGAGCGATTTTTTATCGTGGTGAAGCCAAGATCTAGTGGTGCGAGTAGTCGAGGATATTTCATTTGAGGAGGTATAATGGCATTTCTCCATGGTCCTATTATCGTATCTGTTAGGCTTAGAGAGTTTGGGCAAAATTTGACATAGCAGGCCATATTTTTTTGGTCACGTTGACAAATCGGGCGAGCCCTTTGCTAATTAAGCAGATATATCTGGATTCGATCGGGACTGCATTGGCATCGAAAAAGCATACTGAACCCCGGAAAACGGGCAGGTTTCGCGCAGGTGATGATGGATCTGAGGGCAGGTCGTCACATAAAGACCTCAAAGACCTTTTTGATCAATTTCAGATTCCTTTGGAAAAATATTTTCGAAAAAGAGTCTACAATCAAAATGAGGTCGAAGATCTGGTTCAGGACGTTTTCTTTCGTCTGACTTCCCGCTCAGATAATACTGATCTGGAACGTCCCGAAGCCTTCATTTTCCAGATTGCCGCAAACCTGTTGCGCGATAAGGCACGCCGTGAAGCGACTAAGCGTGCTTTTACCAAACAACTATCTGATCAAAATGAAAATGCTTTTGAGGAAATCTCACCCGAACGCGTCTTGTTAGGTAAAGAGAAACTAGTGGCGCTGAAAAACGCATTAAACGAATTGCCTGAACGCACACGGACAGTTTTCCTGTTGCACAGGTTTGAGGAGTTTAAATATCGCGAGATTGCGCAACAATTGGGTATGTCAATGAGTTCAGTTGAAAAGCATATGATGGTTGCCATCAAACATCTTACACAGCGTTTGGGGTCGTCAGAATGAAAGATGCGCGATCCAAGAACGCATTCGATACGAGTAACAGTGTCGAAGAGCAGGCGGCACATTGGTTTGCTCGGTTACGGGCCGATAATGCTGGCAGAAGTGACCAAAAACGCTTCAAAGCCTGGCTGGAGGAATCCCCACGCCATGCCGAAGCATATGCATTGCAGGAAGAAGTATGGACAGCAATGCAGGACAGTGCGGTTGATGACGATATTCTTGCCATGCGCCAGAGTGCGTTGGCTATGCCGGCCGCAGCCAATAATAATGGTTGGCTGAAATATGGTGCGATTGCTGCGTCTCTATTGGTGTTGGCGATCTCCGTGGTCATCTTTAATCCATTCCAGTTTGGGAACGGGTCTGGGAACATCGATCCTGTTGATCAACTGGCGCAGGCGGAACCTCAGGCATCGCCCATTTACAAAACGGCTATTGGCCAAAGGTCGACCGTAAATTTGCCAGATGGGTCGGTGGTCGAACTCAACACGGATAGCTTGATCCAGATTAACTTCAGTAATGAGAGGCGTGATGTTATTTTGCTTCGCGGTGAAGCCCTATTCGAGGTGGCGAAAGACGCTAGTCGCCCCTTTGTTGTGGAAGCCGATGGTAAGCTCGTAACCGCTATCGGAACGACTTTTTCGGTGCGACGTGCGGATGATGAAATACGTGTGACCCTTATCGAAGGGATTGTGACGGTTGACGATGAGGATCGCGAGGATGCCAATCCAAACGCCGTTGGCACCAAACAATTGCGGCCTGGCGAACAGCTGGTCGCGCTGGGCGATCAACCTTTTAAAGTTAGCATGATCAACACGGATGCTGTGACCAGTTGGAAAGATGGCAGGTTGATTTTCGATAACGAACCGCTTGGAGCGATTGTTCAGGAAGTGAATCGCTATTCCACGCGCAAACTGGTGGTTGGTGACGCGACTTTATCGGACATGCGGGTAAGCGGTATTTTTCAGGTCGGGTCAGTTGACAGTTTTGCTGCGGCGCTGGAGGCCTCTTTTCCTGTCGCAAACAATGCGCAATCCGATGAGGATGATATTATTCTGACTTGGAGAGAATAGTCTTTAGTTTCTGAAAAGACTGCTTTTATTCCTCCAAAGCCAACCTCGCTTCTGCGCATTTATCATTCAGCATGAAATATTTTTTGAGGGAGTTGAGCACTCGCGCGTCTTACTTTTCGTGAGGCTAGTCAGCGCATGACTGACGGCCAGCAGGGAAAGATAAGACAGGGGATCATTATGCCATCTCGTTCGTTCAGGCTGCTCCACGCAGCTATGCTCACCGGTGCCGCCAATATTGCTATCGTCGGATCGGCGCATGCGCAGGAACAGGCCATGTCGTTTAACATGCCAGACCAGTCTCTATCTTCTGCATTGAAGGATTACGCGCTGAAAACCGGCAAGAACCTCGTCTATCCACCCAGCATGATTGCAAATAAAAGGGCCAATGCGATCAATGGCCGACTGACCCCAACCCAGGCTTTGCGGTTGCTGCTTCGCGGAACCTCCATTTCCTTTCGGGAAATCCAGCCGAATGTTGTTACGCTTAGAATTGCCGACACGTCTCAACGGAGAAATGCTGCGAGATTTGCTGTTGCTTCGCCGACTGCAGTGCAGGCCGCATCCATTTCTACCGCTGCACAAAATGATGGTTCATCGGATGACGGCAGTACAGGTGTTGTCGCGGGAACGGTCGTAAACAGAAGCACCGGTGCTGCGTTAAAAGGGGCATTGGTGCGGGTCGATGGAACCAACTTGGAAACGATAACCGACGATCGCGGTCATTATTATTTTCCAGCGGTTCCGCGCGGACAGCAGATCATTCGTGTGGAATATCTTGGCGAGCAAGCAAGGACCGCGATAGTGTCAGTATCCCCTGGCTCGCGTCAGCAAGCCAATGTGCAAATTGGTGATGCCAATCAGGATATTGTGGTTTTCGGTTATCGCAGTTCCATCCAACAAGCGCTGAACAAGCAGAAAAATGCGGACAACAGTGCGACGGTTGTTTCGTCTGACCTGTTGGGTGGCTTTCCTGCTGAGACTGTTTCGGAGGCTTTGCGACGCGTACCGGGCGTGGCCTTTGGGCGCGATGATGAAACGGGTGAAGGGTCGCGAATCACCGTTCGAGGGTTTAGTTCGGAAGCGATTAATGTGCAGCTTAACGGGCTGGAGTTGCAGGGCACCAGTTTTGATCGCACCATCGACTTGAGTGGATTTCTGGCCGACAATATTTCGCAGGTTACTATTCACAAATCTTTGTTGCCAAGCCATGAATCAACGGGGTCGGGCGGTCTGGTTGAAATTGAAACTAAATCAGGGCTCGACTACGGGGATTTTGCACTAAATCTGAGCGCTGAAGGCGAGCGGAACTTCAAAAGTCGATTTGGTGATGAATATCAATTCAACGGGACGCTCGCAAAGAAGATAACACCTAATTTTGGTGTCGCCGCGACAATTCAGTATCGCAAGACCGATCGATCAAACTACGATGTGTCGATTGTTGATATTATACCGCCAGTATTCCCAATAGGTTTTAATACCATAACCCGCATTCCCGCAAGCTTTGAATTCCCCTTTGATCCAGAAGTCAACCAGCAGCTTATAACGAGCTCTTCCTATACTCGCCGAGAGCGGGCTGAAGAGTCGATCGTCGGTTCGATAAACTTTGCGTGGGACATTGCAGATCACACCAAGTTGAGATTGGATTTGCAACGTAACGTCAGGGACGTCCAAAGCAGCAATGCATTGGCAGCGATTGGTTTTAGAACCTTTCGTCGGGAGATGCCGATCCCTGAACTTGGCGGAGAAGTGAGACAGCGCCAAACGCTGACGGCTCTCGTGCCTCGGCAGAATTTTACAGCGCGAGACGAAAAGCTCACTTCAGACACTATAAGCTTTCGCGGCGATACAAATGTTGGCCGTTTTGAAATATTCTACAAGGCTGGATATGCGCGATCGCGCGCAGAGGGCAATAATAGTTCTATTGCTTTGCTTCAGACCGCTTCGACTGATATTTTCGACTTGATCAACCCTTCAACGATCCTCGTAAATCCTGATGATGATGCAGCACAGACGCCACGTGTTGTCGGAGGCGGTTTCTTTTTTGCGGACAATGGTATCCCGGTTCCTTCACTTACAGCCGAAGGATTGGCGCGTATTTCAGATCCGTCCAGATATGATGTGCGTTTCGCAACTGTGAACCCAATTGATAACCCGACGACGTCGTATAGCGCGGAATTGAAAGCGCGATATATTCCGGCTCCTGACTTTATTGACTATGTTGAAATAGGATCAAAATATAATAGAAACGTTCGAGAAACTGTCGGTACATTTTCCGATCCACGACAAGTTCTCAGTCAAAGATTTTCGAGGATTATTGGCCGAGAAACGCCATTATCAGTGTTTGATTCCGGAACTTTTAGCAACGAAGATTTTGGTAGACTTGGCGCAAACGGTTTTTTTGTTCCGTTTTTGACATCGGATGTCTCAAAGAGTATTTTCGCCCAACTGCCTGATTTTGTGGCCGATGATCCGGCTACTATGTTCAATGAAGAGCGCTACACTTTTTCTGACTTCACGACAGTGGATCCGATATTAGATAGCGCTGGCTTCCTTCGGCCGACCAAAACCATTGAAGAGAAAATTGCAGGCTATCTAGAAGCGAAGGTGAACTTTGGTCGCTTTGATTTGGTAGCCGGCGTTCGATATGAGCGCGAAAGACGCGACGGACAGCAGATATCTTCACCAACGGTGATATTGGATTTGCCGGGTATCCGGAGAGAACCACGAGAGACGTTTGTGGATGCCGGTCTTGTGTTTGTTGATAGCACTGCAGGCACTGTGCAGACTTGGACGCCGAGCTTTCTTGCAACATATCGTCCCAACTCCAATATCGTGGCGAGACTGGGTTACTTCCGTTCTACAGTCCATCCAGATATCAGGCTCCTTAACCGAGGGAGGAGTTTTAGCGTCGATTTGCGCCCGGCTTTTGCAAACGTAACAATTCGGGAGGCCAATCCAAATTTGAAGCCATCAACGACCGACAATGTTGATTTCGATATCGCTTACTATTTCGATGATACACCTGGACTGGTTCGCGCGTCACTATTTTATAAGAAGATCAGCAACAATTTCACAAACGTGCTGTCTTCATCGGCTGAAAATGGAGACGTAGAACAGCGGTTTCGTGAGAGATTTGCACCTCTAGCAGATACGCGGCCAGAGTTTCTGGAGTTACAGCCGAATACGGAATTCTTGGTCAATCGGCCAGAAAATGGTGAAGGAGGAACCATTTGGGGAGCCGAGTTCGAGGTTACTCGGCGGTTGAATTTTCTACCAGGATTCCTCAGTGATTTCGGAATATTAGCCAACGCGACCTATACTAATGGTGACTTCCCGACTTTGGTTTCGGCTCGCGATGACAATGGCGATATCATTCAACTCAGTCTTGATCGGGCTCTGCGTGATCAAGCGCGATGGGTTTACAATCTATCGCTGGACTATGAGCGTGATGGATTTCAGGGGCGTGTAATTTTTACACATCAGGATGCTACTGCTCAGACTTTTGACGAGTTCAATCTGAACACTGTTATCCCATCGTACAGCACATTGGACGCTCGTTTTTCTTACAGTTTTGAACGCTTCGGTGGTCTTTTCACTGTGTTTGTAGAAGGTGACAATCTTCTGCAAGGTTCCAAAGAAGCCGATATTCGCTCCACTACCAGTTCACAATTCGGTATCGGCAGTGCAGACTTTAACTTCCCTCAAAGCCTCCAATTTAACGGCGGCCGCACCGTCACAATGGGTATCCGTGCCAATTTCTAAAGCCCATCTGTTTCCTGGGGTCGATCGTTCCCACCCTAAACCTCGTATCGGCCTCAGGAGACAGAACCGACTGATGAACTCTTGTCGCGCGCCGTAATAGATGATGCTTGGGTAGCAGATAATTTTCCCCATATATTGAGGAATTTGTTTGGAAGCGCGTCCTATATAGTAATAGCTTTGAACAAGATCAGATAAATCCCCCTGATTCTCTGGAGAATTTGCAATGCGACAGTATATCCGGTTGCTACTTCCTTCTGCGCTGCTTGCAGTTTTTTTGACCTTAGGGCCTAGTCCGGCATTGGCCAAAGATGCAGGTCGCAAAAGCGGCTTTGCGCATGACCGAAGCGATCTAAAACCGGACACTCGCGTGGTTTATGGAATACTGGCTAACGGGCTGCGTTATGCAGTCATGAAAAACAGCACCCCAAGCGGTGTGGCCGCTTTAAGGATGCGCATCGCGACGGGGTCCTTGAACGAAACCGAAGAACAGCGCGGTATCGCGCATTTCCTGGAACATATGGCGTTTAACGGTTCCAAAAATGTGCCTGAAGGGGAGATGGTCAAACGTTTGGAACGCTATGGCCTGGCCTTTGGCGCAGACACCAATGCGAGCACAGGGTTTAGTCAGACAACCTATAAGCTTAACCTGCCAACGGTCGGTGAAGAAATCTTGAATGAGGCTTTTTTCCTCATGCGCGAAACGGCAGAAAATCTAACGTTGGACAAAGATGCGATCGAACGGGAGCGTGGCGTCATTGCCTCTGAAAAACGCAGCCGAGATTCTGTGAACTTTCGGGCTCTCGTTGCGAATATGGGCTTTCTGACCCAGGGTAGTGGTTTGGTCGACCGATTGCCCATTGGCATTGATGAAACTATCGCCACCATGCCCCGCTCGGAATTTGTCAAATATTATCGCGGTTACTACCGTCCGGAAAATACATTTATCGCTTTCATCGGCGATGTAGATACTGCCGAAGCGATCAAAAAAATCGAAGCCTATTTCAGCGATTGGAAACCGAGCATGCCGGCGCTTGCCCATGCTAAAACTCCATCAGCTGAAATTGTTCCGGGCAAGATCGGCTATCATCAAAATGATGAGATTCTTACTTTTGTGTCCTTGGGTGCTTTAAGCCCTTATGAGCGACGCGATGATACAATTGCGGAGCGAAAAAACACCTTCTCACGTATTTTGGGTATGCGAATGCTGAATCGTCGTTTGTGGCGAAAAACAGAGACAGGAGACGCCGACTTTCTGGATGCAACGGTCAGCCGCTATACAGCAGAACAAACCGTTGATGGTATGATCGTGCGATTGCGCAGTCGTCCGGAAAACTGGCAAAAGGCCCTTGCAGCTGGTGATCAGGAGATCCGCAGTATTTTGACCTATGGCTTTTCCCAAGCCGAGTTGGACGAACAAATGGTTAGGGCGCGCAAGAGTTTTGAGACGGCTGTGGATCGCAAATCGACCCGCAAGACCTATTCACGCGCGGAATATAACTACGCCAATGAGCTGGTGAACAGTTTTGCGCAGGAACGCGTGTTCACCTCGCCAGAAGACAATCTTGCGATATTTGAAAAATTTGCGGCCAATATCTCTCTCGCGGAGATCGAGCGTGTGTTTCGAGAGCGTTGGGCGAGCTTCGATGAACCCGTTATTTATCTGGCAACCAGCGCCAAATTGGAAAACCCCGAAGAAGAAATCCGGTCGGCTTTTTCAACCTCTCGTCAAATTGCGCTGTCAGCGCCGGAAAAAAAGGAAGCTCAGGAATTTGGCTATACACAATTTGGAACGGCAGGAAGTGTCAGCAGCGAATCCTACCTTCCAGATGCTGACGCTTATCGCATAACCTTTACCAATAATGTGCGCCTGAACTTCAAGCAGACAGACTTCGACACCGATACGATCGGTATTCGGGTGCGAGTCGGTAGCGGCTTTCTCTCTATGCCTCGCAAAAGTGAAGAGCTACGGAGGCTTGCAGAAAACCTGATCGGCGACAGCGGTGTGGTTGGACATCGTGCTGACGATCTAGCAACACTTTTTGCAGGGAAAAGGGTGGCGGCGAGAGTGCGGCTGCGTCCGGACAATGATGCTTTGGAGGTTATCGGCAGGACTGGCCGGGAAGATCTGGCCGATCAATTGAATCTGATGACGGCACATGTCGTCGCGCCGGCCTACCGGCACGAAATCGCGAAACGCTATTGGGAAAAAATGAAGGCCTGGTATCCAACCCATGATGCCACCCCGATGACAGTGGCAGAGAAGGTGTTGCCGCGCATGATCCGTTCTGGTGATCCGCGCTATGGTTATACCGATCTGGAAGCTTTTCTGTCTCCCCAAATTCAGGAAGTTCGAGATTGGATTAGTCCGCAACTGGAGAATGGATTGATCGAAATTACGATCGTTGGTGACATTGATCGAGAAACCGCCATTGCAGAGGCTGCCAGGACATTCGGCGCTTTGCCCAAACGTGCCAATAGCAAGAATGCATATCCAGAAATGCAGATGCTGGATTTTCCAGAGGCGCCTGCTGAGCCGTTTGTATATTATCATCAAGGGAATCCGGATCAGGCGGTTGTGCGTGTCTATTGGCCGGCGCCAGATGCTTCCGATCCAAGTAATATATTCAAGATGCAGGTCTTGCGCAGCATCTTTAGAAACCGCCTGACAAGCGTTTTGCGTGAAGAAATGGGGGCAACCTATTCACCGGGTGCCGGAATATTCGCGAACGATCTGTTTGAAGGCTATGGATATATATTCGCCAGCGTTACCGCCGCCCCGGAAAAAGCAGAAGATATCCGGCAAGCCGTTCTGGCCGTTGGTAAAGATCTTGCGACGGGGACCATCGATCAGGATATTTTTGGGCGGGCGGTCAAGCCGATTATCGACGATATTGACAGCACATTGGAGAATAACAGCTATTGGTTGTCAGTTCTGGGCGATGCTCAGACAGAGGGTCATGGAATAGCCCGACATCGGGTGCGCAAGATGGTTTTGGAAACCATGACGGTTGAAGACATAAAAGCTCTCGCATCACAGGTTTTTACCAGCGAAGATGCCGTCGCCGCCTATATCCTCCCTGCAATGGACAGGAATGGTGCTGTCGATATTGTGCAGGCAATGGACTCGAATCCTTAGACAGCGCAACAAGGTACTTCATATTAGAATAAAGGGCGGAGATGCCGATGTGCTCATACGGCCAATCGACCGACCTTCAGACTGGGTCTAACTATGCGATATGTGCAGGACCGGTTCACCCTGCTCGTTTGCCAAATATTGAAAATGGTGGTGAGCCCTGCTGGGTTCGAACCAGCGACCTACTGATTAAAAGTCAGTTGCTCTACCGACTGAGCTAAGGGCCCACAACTGCGCAATTGCTGCTGCGAAGCGCCTCCCTAGTGGGGCTTGGCGTTCTGGTCAAGCGGCTTTGAGCGCTTTTGTGAGGTTTTTAAGTTTTGCCAATTCGGTAAGCCAGTTGCCTGATTGTCAGGCCGGTAACAGGATCGCTCCAATCAGCCGCAATTTCAGCGGCTGGGCGGAGGACGAACGGTCGTTTTTGCATCTCAACATGGGGTATGGTGAGGGCCGGAACATGACTGTAAAAGGAGCCTCCGCCCCACAAGATAATATCAAGATCAAGAACCCGCCGGGACCATCGAACTCCGCGCCTTGAACCAAACGCTGATTCGATAGACTTTAATGCGTTCAACAAGCTTTTGGGATCATGCTGGGTTTCGACCAGAATCGCGGCATTGGCATATTGCCGATTTGACGGTCCGATTGGCCGTGATTCTATTATCGACGATCTTCTGAGAACCGTGATTGCATTGGCATCCAGTTCAGCCATTGCCGCTTTAAGTACCGCGCGTGGCAAACCATAGCGGATATGGCGCTGATTGGAGCCCAAGGCGATCAGATAACGGCTTTCTGGCATCAGGCTCCGATAGATAAATGCTTTCGCATAAATAGTTTCAAGGCGACTGAAGCGCTGCTACCATGGAACCGGCTGAAGACAAACTGAGGAAATATGTAATGAGCATTATCCACCGAAAACCAGGTAACGCAGTGTTATTGCTTGCGGGATTAAGCCTGGCGCTTGGGGCGTGTAGCGGTGGCGGCTCGGAATCTGGGCTAGCACCGGCAGAAAGCATTGCACGAGCGACTTTGATGGGGGCTGATCAAGCGCAATATGGCGAAGTCATTATTGGTGAGGGCGATGGTGGATTAATCGTCCGGATAGATGCTCGCGGGCTGGGACCTGGGCCACGCGGCGTGCATATTCACGAGACAGGGAAATGTGAAGGGCCGGACTTCAAATCGGCGGGTGGGCACTGGAATCCCACCAACCGACAGCATGGGTTCGACAATCCGCAAGGTGCACATATGGGTGACTTGCTAAATCTGGTTATTGGTGATGATGGCTTCGGTTCGGCTGAGGCTACAATAGATGGTGCTAGCTTGAAAGAGGGCTCCAATGCGCTAATCGATGCAGATGGCGCAGCATTTATTGTTCATGCCGGTCCAGATGATATGAAGACTGATCCATCGGGAGAAAGTGGTGGCCGGATAGCATGCGGTGTTTTCGAACTTCAAAAATTTGAGCCGACACGATAACTTCCATTCAATGTTGGATCGTGTGAGGGCGATCATATATCTCCAATAAAAATACCTTATAAAATTAGCTATCGGGGGGTCGTATGGCTATTTCAGTTCTTTTTGTTTGTATGGGCAATATTTGCCGGTCACCTTTGGCGGAGGCTGCACTGCGCCAACAATGTGGGTTGGCGCACAAAAGTATGATTATTGACTCGGCTGGTACGCATGACTGGCACGAAGGTCGACCGCCGGATGACCGAGCGCAGGCTGTAGCTGCAAAAAATGGCGCTCCCATTGACCACCTGCGTGCACGCCCGGTCCGAGCCTCTGATTTTCGGAATTTCGATTATATCATCGCGCTTGATGGCGATAATCTAAGCCGCTTACAGGCCATTCAGCCAGCAGATAGCGTGGCCGTGTTGTCACTATTTCTAGACCATGTTGAAGGGCGAGAAGGAGAAGGCGTCATTGATCCTTATTATGAGAGTGATGAGGCATTTGATACAACCTGGGCCGATGCAGTGGCTGGCGCAAAGGCGCTTATCGATAAATTGACTTGAGCCCGCTGCCACTCACTAAGCACCAGCGATAGATCATATTCATAGAGAGCGATTTGCGGCATATTTGATGCCCATATTTTCATTTCTTGGCAGAAATTCGAATATCGATTGATGGTGTCTATCGCTGGTGCTTATTGATTTTGCAGGTTCGATCTTCGGTTTTTCTTGAAAAATTCACACAATCAACCGATATTGGGTGAGATAGCGTCGCATTTTTGTATTAAGCGGCTGAATAAACCGAGGAGTTTGAATATTATGGCATGGCCTGACCCTAGAACGACAATGTCGCGCGCACCCGTTGGAACTGCGCCACAATCCGATGTCGCTTATGACGCTGGATTGCGTTCGTACATGCTTAAAGTTTACAACTATATGGCCAGCGGCGTGTTGTTGACCGGTATAGTAGCTATGCTTTTTGCCAGCTCTGGCATGGCGGCCGAAATCATGTTTGGTGGTGGTCCGCTGAAATGGGTGATTATGTTGTCGCCATTGGCCATTGTTTTTGCCATGAGCTTTGGCCAGAATAAATTTTCGACATTCACGCTTCAGGCCATGTTCTGGGGCTTTGCAACCCTCATGGGCCTTTCTATGTCGACAATTTTTCTCGTCTTTACGGGCGCATCAATTGCGCAGACCTTCTTCGCAACCGCAGCTGCTTTCTTAGGGCTGAGCCTCTTTGGTTACACAACCAAGAAAGATCTGTCTGGCTGGGGCAGTTTCCTGATCATGGGCGTTATTGGTCTGATCGTTGCAATGGTGATTAACATCTTCCTGCAATCCACGATGTTCCATTTCGTGATCAGCGCCATTGGTGTTCTGATCTTTGCAGGTCTGACTGCCTATGACACCCAGCGGATCAAGAGCATGTATGCTTATGTTGCTGGCACCGACATGGTTGGCAAAGTGGTGATCATGAGTGCACTGAACCTCTATCTGGACTTCATCAACATGTTCCAGTTCTTGCTGAGCTTTATGGGCAGCCAAGAATAAGCTTTGGTTCATATGTTTTGATTTAGAACAAAGCCCAGCGGGAAACTGCTGGGCTTTTTCTTTTGGCGGTTGGTCGTTTTCCCGTTGCTAATGCTGGACAATCCTAAACGCCCGGCATAGGAAACGCGACAGTTTATAGGGGAGAGTAAAGTGATACAGGGTTTTAAAAATCTACGCCTTTTGGTTGCCACAGCGGCTGTTTCTGTTCTCGCAGCGTGTCAGACCGCTCCTGCTCCCGTGGCGTCACCCGCGGTGCAACAACCCCAATATACGCCGCGTGCTCCCACAACTCCCTTTGGAGCGAGTGCCAATACCATTGTCCCGCCTTTGCGCGCGGACGGCCTGCGTCAGACCATCAACCGTGATCTGGGTCCACTGGAAACACTATGGCATGTTCGCGCTGCTTTAAATGTAGCGGCGCTAAGCTGTACTGGACCGCAATATGCGCGCCTCGTAAGCGATTACAACGCGTTTATCGGCAACAACAAAAAATATCTTCGCAATGCTAACAGCGCGATCATAAGCAAGTTTCGTCGAGAGCAGGGCAGCGGCTATAAACAGGCGCATGATCGTCATCAGACCAGCCTCTATAATTACTGGTCATTCTCGCCGTTGCGTCGTCCTTTTTGCGATCAGGCAGTTCAAGTAAGTCAACGGGCGATTATCACAAAAGAAGATGGCATGAAGGATTTTGGCGCGCAGGCGCTGGCTGAATTGGAAAAACCCTTCAATGATTTCTATCTTGCCTATGAAGAATATGAGCGCGATCTTGATGCTTGGCGCCTTCAATATGCGCCGGAACAGGCTCGTGACGCAGCTGATGAAACGATCAACACAACGGGACTGACTAAAGAAAATTAGTCTCCCGCAATCATAAATCGTGCAGATAAAAATAAGGCCAGATGGGGTAAACCATCTGGCCTTTATCTTTCAGGCTCAGAGAGATGAGGAAAGAGCGCTGAAAGAAGGAGGAAGAAGTTAAAAGCCGAAGCGAACGCCCACGGAGCTTTTGTCAAAAGCTGCTGGTCCTGCATCAGACAAAAAGTCCGACCGGATCGAGCTGGAAAGAAAACGTCCGGGGGTGACTGCATCCACGCCGCTATCTTGTGCTGTTGAGCGATAAGAAAACTCTTGTGGAACGAATAGGTTGGCAATTCCGATACTGGATTGTTCAGTCGGAGACGCACCTTCATTTTTGACGCGGTAACCAGGCTCAAATGTGTTGGTCATGGTCGCCATGAAACTATGGTCCTGTTGGTTTGCGACGCCAGCGAGATCAAATTTGCTAATCGGTAGATTAACAGCCTGCTGCTTTTGGGGAGTTGCGATCTCTACCATGCTTTGTGTGTCGATGGCGGAGTCTGCAAATGCGGGCGTTGCGGTAATGCTAACAATGGCAGCAGCGGCGGCGATAAACGAATTTTTCATGACTTCGTCCTTCCTATCTGTTGCAACATGCGTTTGCTTGCTGCATTCATAGGAGGTTTCGCGGCTGTACCGAATATGGTTACAGGGCGCCTGTTTTTTTATCGAGAAAATTGCTCAATAATTGATTTTTGATAGGCGGAGTAGTTTCTTCTGTCGCGGTAACCCTAGCTTTCTGGCATCAGTGCGGCATCAATTGCCTTGGCTTCCTTATATTTGTCGCGAGTCCGCAAACGCTCTGCATAAGCTTGGAAACTGTCACGCTCCGGGAAACTTTGAAACTGCAGGCCCCAGTCAACTTGCGAGCCGACATAGACGTCCGCCATGGTGAAGCGATCGCCACATACATAAGCACGGGATTGCAGCATCTGATCCAAAACATCCATGGCACGGTCATAACTACCGTAACCTGCAGTACGCTCTTGCTCTTCTGTAGGGGACAGGCCGAAATTACGATCCAATACTGCCTGTTCAATCGGCCCTGCCGCGAAAAACAACCAGCGGTAGTAGTCCGCGCGCTCATCTGCTGTAGGCGCGAGGCCGGCTTCCGGAAAACTATCGGCCAGATACGCACAAATCGCCGCGCATTCTGTCACTGTCCCGCCATTGTGTACAATAGCAGGAACCTTGCCCATCGGATTGATGGCGAGATATTCATCCGATTTCATTTCGCCTTCATATGCAATGATCTTCTGATCATAGTCGGCCCCCGCCTCATGTAGCGCCCATCGCGCGATTTGACCACGGGACATGGGGTTGGTGTAAAAAGTGAGCGGTGATGGAGTTGGGGACATTATCTGCTCCTTTATTGTCGAGGATTGAAATCATAGCAAATTGATAGATGTTTTGCAGTTGGCACTTATTTAAACTGACGTCTTTCGCCGACGCTATTGCTTTCCATATTTTCCTTCGATCTGACGCAGAATTTCAGCCAGCGAGCGTTCCGGTGCGGGCGTGAAGGTCTTTCTGGTCTTGCTCAGTTTCTCCATGCGGTCGAGACGAAACATGCGAAAGTCATCGCGTAGTTCGCACCAGGCAACCAAAGTCCATGTCTTGCCCCAGAACCATAGGCCCAGTGGTTGAACAGTACGGTTGGTCGCCGCACCTTCCTGATCATTATAATCAAAGGATAGTATATCGCGGGCATCAATGGCGGCCTCACACAGATCAATCACATCTCTGGTTTGCTCACCGATACCCATTTCGGGAGCGAATATTTTGGTGCCGCCGACCCGGTTACGTTCCTTTTCCGGCAATACCGTTTCGATTTTCACCAACGACTCTTCTGCTGCGGTTCTCATAGCGGTACCGCCCCATGCGCGCACCATGCGAGCGCCAGTGACAAGAGCGACAATTTCTTCCCGCGTGAACATCAAGGGCGGCAAATCAAAGCCGCTGCGCATGATATAGCCAATACCGGCTTCACCATCGATCGGAACGCCTGTCGATTGCAAATCGGCAATGTCACGATAGATGGTGCGTTCGGATACCTCCAAGCGCTCGGCCAGCATGGCCGCAGTGACAAGCCGACCGCCACGCAGATATTGGACAATCTGAAAGAGGCGGTCGGCTCTGCGCATATCTAGTTTTTGAAAATACCGAGCGAATTGCCCTCGGTATCCTTGGCATAGAAGAAGGAACCGGCGGGAATTTGTATCACGTCTGATACGACTTCGCCGCCGCCTTTCTTCACGCGCTCCATAGCATCGTCAAGATAGCCATCAACCGCGAGATGTGCAGTAATTCCATCGCCTTCGGTTGCCGGCTTTCCTTCGTACAGGTGGCCAGATGACGCGTTTTCGCCTTCATAGGGCAGCATCATGATCGGTTGCGGACCTGCTTCATTCTTCGTGAGCGGAGCTTCCAGCAACGTTTCATAAAAGCTGGAGGCTCTTTCCAGATCATTGACGGGAATTTCGGTCCAGACAAGGCGGTTATTTTTTACTTCGGTCATTAACTTGCTCCTCTTCTTTGTTGGGGACAAGTTCGCTATGCCATAGCCCTCCTGACAGCATATTGTCAGGAGGGTCCAATTATTTTTCCTTTATTGACTGTCGGTGTCGAGAAGGATCTCAAATCCGCCATAGATTAAACGTTTTCCATCCATTGGCATTTCTGCACCCGGGGCTGGCATACGGGTATCTTCAAGCATTTTTTCAGCACCATTCTCAAACGCCTCTTTGGACGGCCATTCCGCATAGCCGAATGCGATAGCTTCACCGGCCTTCGCCTGAACCGCTTGCTTGAAATCGGTGGCCTCGCCACTTTTTATTCCCGCTGCCCAGCCATCGGCGGCGTGTATTGCGCCATTGTCAATTGCTATATCACGCATCGTCTTGCACATGTCGGCAAAGGCTTCGCGCTTTTCTTTGGGGACAGGGGCAACATAACCTTGCACATAGCCTGCCGGGCCGCTTGTCCCGCTCTCACCGACTGTTTCAAAGCCTGAATAGATCATCCGCATGCCGTCAAACGGCATTTCTGAGGGCTCCTCCATTCGTTCATCACTCCCCATGTCCTGATGAGCCTTAAAATATCGTTCCTTTGTCCCCCAATCGATCCACGAGAAGACAATATTCTCGCCCTTTTCAGCCTTCACCGCTCCGTACATGTCGGTAAGTTTGCCTCGCGGAAGGTCGGATCCCCAGCACTCGACAATCCGCTGGGCCCCATAGTCAGTAAAAAGTGGCACGGACTCTTGCGCCATTTTTAGATAGGCTCCCTTATTGGCTTCGGGAACCGGAATGATGAATCCTTGAAAATAACCCATTTGCTCTCTCCTCATCCCGAATATAGCAAATTTGAGCTTTCTAATCACGCGCGCACAAAAAAGCGGCGTGAGACCAGTCACGCCGCTTTTTGTTTTTGGGCAGCAGACGGCGAGTCTGCTTTTCAAGTGAAACTACTTGTTCTTGGTTGGCGTCTTTTTCTTTGGTGCCGGTTTCTTCTTTTTCTTTGTCGAGGGCGCAGATGGCGTGATCTCGAAACCGAGTTCATTGTCCTTCAAATGTACCTTAACTTCGCCGCCATTCATCAGCTTACCGAACAGAAGCTCCTCGGCCAAAGGCTGCTTGATTTTCTCTTGAATCAAACGGCCCATTGGACGTGCACCATAGAGCTTGTCATAGCCTCGCTCGGTCAGCCATTTGGTCGCATCGTCGTCAAGCGTGATGTGAACATTCTGATCAGCCAGTTGCAGCTCAAGTTCAAGAATGAATTTCTCGACAACCCGCGACACAACCTCTGGCGGCAGATAAGCGAATGGTACAATGGCATCCAGACGGTTGCGGAATTCAGGGGTGAACATTTTCTTCACCGCTTCATCGCCAGCATCTTCCTTGGATACATTGCCGAAGCCGATACCTTCTTTCGCCATGTCGGACGCACCAGCATTGGTGGTCATGATCAAAATGACATTGCGGAAATCGACAGTTTTGCCGTGATGGTCGGTGAGTTTACCATTGTCCATGACCTGCAGCAGGATGTTGAAAAGGTCCGGATGGGCTTTTTCAATCTCGTCGAGCAGCAACACACAATGCGGGTTCTGATCAACAGCATCGGTGAGCAATCCGCCCTGATCATAGCCGACATAACCTGGAGGGGCACCGATCAGCCGAGAGACGCTGTGGCGTTCCATATATTCGGACATGTCAAAACGTTTGAGTGGAATGCCCATGATCGATGACAATTGCCGCGCAACCTCGGTTTTACCGACACCGGTCGGCCCGGAGAACAGATAATTGCCTATGGGCTTGTTCGGTTCACGCAGGCCGGCACGAGATAGTTTGATCGCGCTCGAAAGCTTTTCAATCGCCGCATTCTGGCCAAAGACAACACGCTTGAGATCCTTGTCGAGATTTTCGAGCGTCTTCTTGTCATCTTTCGATACGGATTTGGGCGGGATGCGCGCCATCGTCGCGATAACCGCTTCAATATCCTTGGTCGTGATCATTTTCTTGCGGCGGGAAGGCGGCAACAACATCTGCATCGCGCCAACCTCATCGATAACGTCGATCGCCTTGTCCGGCAGTTTGCGATCGTTGATGTAACGGGTTGAGAGTTCCACTGCAGACTTCAGGGCATCAGGTGCATAGCGTACCTTATGATGCTCCTCAAAGGCTCCGCGCAGGCCAGCAAGAATCTTGATCGTATCCTCAACGCTGGGTTCGTTGACATCAATTTTTTGGAATCGACGCAGCAAGGCGCGATCCTTTTCAAAATGATTGCGGAATTCTTTGTAGGTGGTTGAACCGATGCACCGGATGATGCCCCCTGACAGAGCAGGCTTCAGCAAATTCGATGCATCCATTGCGCCGCCGCTGGTCGCGCCGGCACCGATGACCGTGTGGATCTCGTCAATAAACAAGATCGCATCCGGCATTTTTTCAAGCTCGGCAACAACCTGTTTCAGCCGTTCTTCAAAGTCACCGCGATAGCGCGTTCCTGCAAGCAGAGACCCCATATCAAGCGAATAGATGATCGCAGGCTTCAATACGTCAGGAACGCTTTCTTCCACGATCCGAAGGGCCAAGCCTTCAGCAATAGCGGTTTTACCAACACCTGGTTCACCAACATAAAGGGGATTATTTTTGGACCGGCGGCAAAGGATCTGCACCGTACGGTCTACCTCGGCCTGACGACCGATTAACGGATCAATGCGTCCGTCTTTGGCCTTCTGATTGAGATTGACTGTAAACTGATCAAGCGCGGTTTCTTTCTTACTCTTGCCGTCCTTCTTGTCTTCGTTTTCTTCAGCGCCGGACAGTTCAGCTGGATCAACCGATTGCCCGCCCTTGCCAACACCATGGCTGATATAACTAACGGCATCGAGGCGGCTCATATCCTGCTGCTGAAGGAAATAAACGGCATAGCTCTCGCGCTCAGAAAAGAGGGCAACCAACACATTGGCACCGGTTACTTCGTCTTTTCCGGAGGATTGAACATGCAAAATTGCGCGCTGAACCACACGCTGGAAACCTGATGTGGGCGAAGGATCGATGGATTTTTCGACTTTTAACGAATCCAGTTCGCTGTCGAGGTAGAGTACAACCGCATCTTCCAATTCACCTAAATCAACACCGCAAGCGTTCATAACCTGGGAAGCATCACCATCATCTATCAATGCGAGCAGCAGATGTTCCAGAGTCGCATATTCATGAGACCGGTCAGCGGCGTTTTTCAACGCCTGATGAAGGGTCTTTTCCAATGATTCAGCGAATGACGGCATATACTTACTCCTTGATGGGACTAAAGATTGTCCCGATGGCCGGGCTATTGGTTTCGATGTTACTCAGACCTTAACTATTCGGCTTCCTCCTTAATCTATGCGCAACCCAAAAAACATCAAGGGCTATGCGCCAAGAACCATAAGCTGTGAGCTAAGGTTTCATGCTTTCTTTCTTCTTCCTCCTAAACGGCTCAAGTTGGATCGAATTAAACGCGAATATTAAGATACAGGGTTAACAAATCCTTACTTGAATTGCGGTTTTTACGATTTTTTAAACAGGCTTTCGGCGCTGGCGCGATGCGACACAGCGAAGCTTTTCTTTGCTTCACAGCGGCTTATTTCATTTTTCAATACTGAAATGCGTTTATCGAGTTCATCAACCGAAAACGGATCCAAATCCTGTTTTATCAATTGGGCTAGCGGATCATTTGCACTGCGGGGAAGATCATCGTCATCATTCATGGATTCCATCCTATCTTTTTCGGCCAATAGCGCGGGCTAATGTTGACCGGTGAGGGTTTACTGTCAATAAGAAGAGATAGGAAAACAAATGCCTTTGTGATGTTGATTGTACGGCGTTTTGGGGGATGGGATGACAGTATCTGAAACACTACAGTCTGAAATGACTGCTATAGCCATCAGCGAACCGGGCGGGCCAGATGTTTTGAAGCCCGAAACAATGCCAGTGCCGAAACCCGCTGCTGGTGAGGTTTTAATCAAAGTAGCCGCAGCTGGTGTAAACCGGCCGGATGTGGTCCAGCGCATGGGTCTGTATCCCGCGCCACCAGGAGCGTCGCCATTGCCTGGCTTGGAAGTGTCTGGGACTGTAGTTGCAACAGGAGAAGGTGTGGAGCCAGAGTGGACGGGGCGCAAGATATGCGCGCTTACCAATGGCGGTGGCTATGCGGAATATTGTGTTGCACCAGCCGGGCAATGTCTTCCTGTTCCAGAGAGTCTGACCATGGAAGAGGCGGCTGCGCTTCCTGAGACCTTGTTCACGGTATGGAGCAACCTGTTCAATCGAGGCTTTGCGCGGGAAGACGAGACCGTACTGGTTCATGGCGGTACCAGCGGCATTGGGACTATGGCGATCATGCTGGGCAAGCTTTTCGGCCTGAATGTGATTGTTACTTGCGGTTCAGACCAAAAATGCACGGCAGCCAAGACCATCGGTGCCGATCATGCAATCAATTATAAAACACAGGATTTCGTTGAAGAAATAAAGAAAATTACCGATGGACAAGGCATTGAAGTCGTCTTGGATATGGTTGCCGGTGACTATGTAGCGCGCAACCTGAACTGTCTTAAAGAAGATGGTCGCCACGTTACAATCGCCGTGCAAGGTGGAATACAGGCGACGCTAAATATGGCGCAAGTCATGATGAAACGTCTGACATTGACGGGTTCGACACTGCGCCCGCAATCAAATGATCGGAAGGCTTTGCTTGCGGATGAGCTGCATCGCTATGTTTGGCCGGATATTGAGGCGGGTAAACTTAAACCAGTAATGGACGAGAGTTTTCCACTTGCTGACGCTGCCAAAGCGCATGCGCATATGGAATCTGGCGATCATATCGGGAAGATTGTTCTGACCGTGAGCTAATGATGGACGATGAGATCGACTTTCATGGTGCAAAAGTGGCGCTATTTGTCGAAGATCAATTGCTTGTCTATCGCCGTGACAATGAAACAGACATCCCTTTTCCGAATATGTGGGATTTGCCTGGCGGAGGCCGCGAGAACGGAGAAAGTGGCGCTGATTGCGTGGTTCGAGAAACCTATGAAGAATTCGGCATCAGTTTGGATGTCGCTGCGCTCCATTATGTCGAGCATTATGAAAATTGGCGAGGTGCGAGCAGCAGGCGGGCATTGTTCTTCGTTGGCCATGTTTCACGGGATCAAGTCGCTACAATCGCCTTTGGTGATGAGGGGCAGCATTGGCAGTTGATGGAGGTTATGGAATTTTTGGATAGTGATGAAGCCGTTCCGCATTTGCAGGAACGTCTAAGCGATTATCTTGCGCGAGGCCGCTGAATTTGCGTCCAGCTGTAAACAAAGGTTCACAAAACGGGAATCATCCTGTCACAAATACAGGTTATAGGCCGTTTCCATGGATAGTTTCTTTGGGAGCAAAGCCATGGCCAAACAATTTCCGCCGATCTCCAAGTCCAATATCCCGTTACTTGACACAGATCGCTATGAAGCCCGTCTGACAAAGCAACCTCGCGTTAGTTCAATGGATCGGACGCGATACCGAACGATCTGGATATCTGATATTCATCTCGGAACCCGTGGCTGCAATGCCGATATGCTTATCGATTTTCTCGATCATGTGGACAGCGATACGCTTTACTTGGTTGGTGATATTATTGACGGCTGGCGGCTTAAAAAGAAGTTTTATTGGCCGGATAGCCATAATGATATCATCTGGCGGATATTGAAGCGCGCCAAACGGGATACACGAATTGTCTATATACCGGGAAATCACGATGAAATGTTTCGTCAGTTTACCGGGCTGAACTTTGGTGGTGTTGAAATACGCCGCTCTGCCATCCATGAAACAGCAGATGGCCGGAGGTTACTTGTTCTGCACGGAGACGAGTTTGATGCGGTGATGCTCGCTCATCGCTGGCTCGCTTTTGTTGGGGATGCCGCTTACACGACGTTGATGAGGCTGAACTGGGTGGTCAACAAAATCCGGGGACGTTTGGGGCTCCCCTATTGGTCGCTTTCGAAGATTGCAAAACACAAAGTGAAAAATGCTGTTGAATTCATCGGCCGTTTTGAAGAGCTGGTTGCCAAGGCAGCGGGAAACCGCGGCGTTGACGGTGTCGTTTGCGGTCATATCCACACTGCAGAAATGCGCGAGATTCAAGGAATCGAATATTATAACGATGGCGATTGGGTCGAAGGATGCACGGCATTGGTCGAATGCGATGATGGAAAGATGGAAATATTGCACTGGTCAGATGAAATTGCCGCACGAAAAGAACGGCAGAAACAGCCAGTAATGCTAGAAGGAATGAAGGGCGGTATGGAGCAGGCGGCATGAAAATCGCGCTGGTTACCGACGCTTGGCATCCACAGGTCAACGGGGTTGTTCGAACTCTAGATACAATTATCACGATTTTGCGTGAGTGGGGGCATGAAGTGCTGGTGATCTCTCCTGACCAATATCGTTCTGTCGCGGCGCCCAGCTATCCAGAAATTCGCTTGGCCATGACACGTGCCAGCAGCGTTGGCCGGAGAATTGCGGAATTTGAAGCCGATGCGATTCATTTGGCTACCGAAGGGCCATTATGTTTGTCGGCAAGACGCTGGTGTCGCCGAAATAAACGCACTTTTACAACTGCCTATCACACGCAATTTCCAGAGTATCTTGCCAAGAGAACGCGACTGTCTCCGCGGATTTTCTGGCTGTATATCCGATGGTTTCACGGCGCCTCAAAAGCGATCATGGTGTCTACACGGAATGTTCGGCGGCAGTTGATCACAGAAAATTTGTCGCAGGTACATCATTGGGGACGCGGCGTTGATCTTGAAAGTTTTTCACCGGATGCCGGCGTTCCAGAGCTGTTCAACAGTTTCCCAAAGCCGATCCAGCTATATGTCGGCCGAGTGGCGGTGGAGAAAAATATCGAAGCCTTCCTGAATACCGACCAGCCTGGAAGCAAGGTTGTGGTGGGTGACGGGCCCGCGCTGAATGATCTGATTAAGGCATATCCGGAGGCCCATTTTCTAGGTCGAAAATCCGGACGGGAGCTTGCTGGCTGCTATGCTGGCGCCGATGTCTTTGTATTTCCAAGCAAAACAGATACATTTGGCTTAGTATTGATAGAGTCATTAGCCTGCGGTACGCCAGTCGCAGCATTTCCAGTCACTGGGCCGGTTGACATATTGACCGAAAAGAGCGGAACAATGGACGAAGACTTGAACTTGGCGATTGCCGCGGCGCAAAAACTACGCTCGGGCGATTGCTTGGAGCGTGCTTCGCATTTTGACTGGGTGGTAAGCGCACGTCAATTTCTTGACGGGTTGGATCCGATGGAACCGGATCGGACGGTACATCTGTCACGCCGCCTCATAGCCAAAGCTACACTCGCGAAAACTTGAACACGGAAAACAAGACAAAAAAACGTGTCATAACCAAATATCTTGCCGACTCTTTCGATATCCACTACATAGAGATTAACAACAGGCCGCTCCCGAAAGGGGCGGCCCTTATTTTTTGAAAAAGGATGCCACCGTGGCCCAAGATAACCCGACCCCGCTCATGCCGCATGCAACCGCCAGCTGGTTGGTCGACAATACCGGATTGAGTTTTGAACAGATTGCAGAATTTTGCGGTATTCACATTCTCGAAGTGAATGCGATGGCTGACGATCTTGCTGGCTCGAAATATACCGGCCGTGATCCTGTGCAAGCACATGAGCTGACCAACGAAGAAATTGCGAAAGCCGAAGCTGACCCAGAATATCGGATGAAGTTGCAAAAAGGCCCGGAGCAGGTCCGCCGCACCAAAGGCCCTCGCTACACGCCTGTTTCCAAGCGTCAGGACAAGCCGGATGGCATTGCATGGTTGCTGCGTAACCATCCCGAAATTTCCGACGCACAAGTCGGCAAGTTGATTGGCACAACACGTACAACGATCAATGCTATTCGTGACCGTGAGCATTGGAATATTGCCAATATTGTTCCGAAAGATCCAGTCACTTTGGGTCTTTGCTCGCAGCGTGAATTGGACGCCGTCGTTGCCAAGGCCGCAAAAAAAGCTGGTATCGAGCCGGAAGTTCCCGAAGACAAGAAATTGGGTGGTGACAAGGAAGCTCTTATCGCTGAGCTTCATGAAGAGCGTGCCCAAGCAGAACGGGATGCAGAAGCAGCGCTTGCTGCCGAGGCCGATGATGGTGATATTGCCACTGAAGATCTGACCGCAGAAACTCTTTTTAAAGACAGCTGATTTTTAGAAACAATTTTGAAACTTCATGCCCTATAATTGTTTTGGGGCGCATGTTGCCGTTGTCTGAGCTGAAACAGAGTTAACTGTTCAGTTAAATCTGGTTGCGCCAGCGTTCAGCCTGGGTCTATGGTTATACTATGGATGCCCCAACAAAACCGCCAGCCTATGATGCGACTTTGGCCGATCACGGCTTTGATCCCATCGAAGCCGAGGGTTTGACCTATCCGCTTGGCGACTATGAACCCAAATATGGCGAATATTTTGAGTTGATGCCAGGTATCGGTTGGACCCGTACTCCTGTGCCTGGGCCGCTGGGACATATTAACAATTGGGTTTTGGATGATGTTCATCCCGATGGAACACCCGGGTTTGCTATTGTTGATACCGGATTGTTCATGCCAGCCGTTATTGAATCTTGGAAAAGGCTTTTTGAATCCGGGTTGAACGGGAAAACGGCTACCAAGATTGTTGTCACCCATTTTCATCCCGATCATGTCGGTTGTGCCGGTTGGTTAGCGAACCGGTTTAAGGCTTCGCTTCATATGAACCGCACAGAATGGTTGCTGGCACGGATGTTGACCGCTGATGTCAGCGAAGATGTTCCACAAGAAGCAATTGATGAATGGCGTTTCGCCGGCTGGGATGAAGCCTTGATCAAGGAAAAGTGCGAAGGCGGTTGGGGGCGATTTGCCCGGGCTGTTTCAAAGCTGCCCGTTGGCCATATTCGATTGGATGAAGGCGATAGTCTCATCATTGGTAACAATGACTGGCGGGTGATGATCGGGCGCGGTCATACGCCGGAACATGCTTGTCTGATCGACGATACAAATCATGTAATGATTTCCGGAGATCAGATATTACCGCGCATCACCTCGAATATTTCGGTCATGCTAAGCGAGCCTACCGCGGATCCCCTCGGCGAATGGCTAGCAAGCATAGATCGATTTCGTGCCGAGATTGATCCCAACCTGCTCGTCCTGCCAGCGCACGGCCGACCATTTAAGGGCGCGCATCAAAGGCTCGACACATTGGCGTTACGCCACAATGAGGCCTTGGATGACTTGGCTGATGCCCTCGCCGAGAAACCCATGCGGGTGGTCGATAGCTTTCCGTTGCTCTTTTCGCGCCCGATTGGGCATGATGTGATTGGGATGGCGACGGGAGAAGCGATGGCAACGCTGCGCCATCTCGAATATACGGGCCGCGCGGTCCACGAGATGAAGGACGGAACGGCTTGGTATCGCGCGCTTTGATCTAGCGCAAAGACCGGATTATTTTTCGACCATAAAGTCAGGGTATGTGGAAATATTATCCTGAATTGCTTGAGCGCCCGGTGCCGCGATATACCAGCTATCCAACGGCGGCTGATTTCAATGATACTGTTGGACCAAAAGACTTGGAACAGGCGCTGCTTGATGTTCGTTTGTGTGATGATATCTCGTTTTATGTCCATATTCCCTATTGTGAACAGATTTGTTGGTATTGCGGTTGTAACACCGGACGAGCAAACCGCACCCACAGGCTAAATGCCTATCTAAGGGCTTTGTTTGACGAAATTGATTTGATTGCTTCACGGCTTAACCGTCGTGGCCGCGTAAAAAGGCTCGCTTTTGGAGGTGGTAGTCCCAACGCCCTTTGTGCTGCAGATTTTCAGAGTTTGATGTCACGGCTGCAAGCGGCGTTTCATCTCGACGAGGCAGTGCTATCTATTGAACTTGACCCGCGTAGCCACTCAACGGAGTGGCATGATCTCACGGCCGAACTGGCTTTCGACAATGTAAGCCTTGGGATTCAAAGCTTTGATCCGACAGTGCAATCGGCGATTGGCCGCGTTCAGCCATTGGAGATGGTGACGGACATGGTCGCAAGCTTGCGTGCCGCGGGTGTTACTTCGCTCAACTTTGACTTAATATATGGTCTACCTGGACAGACAATTGAGATTTTGAAAGCAACGCTGGAGCAGACGGTCGCCCTGCTGCCCGAGCGGATAGCATTATTTGGATATGCCCATATTCCCAGCCTGATTCCGCGTCAGCGTCAAATTGATGATAGTGATTTTCCCAATGCAAAACAGCGATTCGATATGGCAGCGTTCGGCCATGATTTCCTGGTCCAAGCTGGTTATCAGTCCGTTGGCTTTGATCATTTCGCGCTGCCGGGTGATCCATTGGAACGGGCGAATGTGCATCGATCGGTAAGACGCAATTTTCAGGGATTTACCGATGATCAGAGTCGCATATTGATCGGTATGGGAGCATCGGCCATCAGCGAAACTCCAAATCTGATTGTCCAGAATGAAAAAAATGTCGGCCGCTACAGAAGCAGTCTGGCAGAAGGCATGCTGCCAACTGCCTCAGGCGTAGTGAGAACTGCCAGCCACCTGATACATGGCGCGATCATCGAGCAAATTTTGGCAAATGGTCGGGCAGATCTCTCACCGCTGGGTGATACGGCAACCCACGTAGCTGGGCTGACGCCCTATATAAACCGAGGTCTAATCGAGATTGTTGACCAGGAGATAAGATTGCTCCCTTCCGCCAGGCCCTATGCCCGGACCATCGCTGCGACATTTGACCAATTTAGAGGGCAAACCGCCGGAACTTTTAGTCAAGCTGTGTGACTAGTGGTGTTTGAGTAACAGCCCGTCAACAAGTGCATCCAAAACCGTTGGCCCCATTGTCACTGATGCTGGGATGACTTACACTTATGTTAATGACTGACAATCTTGATATCCAAACGCCCGCTGATTCCACTCCAATCTGGAAGTCGCGCTATAATCATCCCACGGACTGGGATCAGTTTTTCGAACCCCTGTCGATGCCTGGAATGTTTTTTCGCTCCGCCGGTCGCAGAGGAGAGGCAGATTTGCTCGACTTCATGGGCCGCAAGTATACCTATGCCGATGTAGCTGCTGGTGTGGTTCGAGTGGCCAAGGGATTGCAGGATTTGGGCGTTACCAAGGGTGACAGGATTGGCCTTTTTCTTCCGAATGTGCCGCACTATGTGACCGCATATTATGGCGCCATGGCAATCGGCGCCACGGTAGTTAACTTCTCACCGCTCTACACTGTCGAAGAGCTTAATCATCAGGTTGAGGACAGCGGCACCAAAATTCTTTTCACTTTGTCGGCCAGCGCCGTTTTCCCCACTGCTTATGAAGTGCTGCAGGAATCTAGCCTTGAACGGTTAGTGGTGGGTAGTGTCGCAGGAGCACTTCCTGGTGCCAAGGCGCTGTTTTACCGCCTTTTTCGGCGCAAGGAAAACTCTCCACAACCGGATGATAAACGGATTACGCGCTTTGCTGATCTGACAGACAATGACGGCAAATTCATCGCGCCTAATATCCATCCGGAAAAGGATATTGCGCTGGTGCAATATACGGGAGGAACGACAGGTACACCCAAAGGTGCGATGCTGAGCCACCAAAATCTAACATCCAACGCACGTCAGATAAATGCTATTGATCCCTTCATAGATGATGACGATCGGCTGATGGGAGTGCTGCCTTTCTTTCATGTCTTCGCCAACAGTGCGGTGCTTAATCGCACGGTGCAAAGGGGCGGAGAGATTGTTATGCTGCCGCGATTTGATGCAAAGCAGACGCTGAAAGCAATCACACGCAACCGGATTACCGCAATGCCAGGCGTTCCAACGATGTATCAAGCGTTGCTTGATCACCCTGATATAGACAAGACAAATTTCTCCTCGCTGAAAGTATGCGTTTCGGGCGGTGCACCATTGTCGGTTGAGCTGAAAAAGAAATTTGAAGCCAAGACCGGAGCAAAGCTTGTCGAAGGCTATGGTTTGACAGAGAGCTCAGGCGTGGTCAGCGCTAACCCTTATTCCGGCCTGAATAAATCAGGAACAATCGGTCAGCCTGTTCCGGGAACATTGGTCAAACTGGTCGATAAGGAAGACCCTACAAAGCAAGTTCCTGATGGAGATCCGGGCGAATTAATCTTCTCCGGACCGCAAGTCATGCAAGGCTATTGGAATATGCCATCTGCCGATGAGGAGGTTTTTGTTGGTGGATTTCTGCGCACCGGCGATGTGGCGGAGATTGATGAGGATGGCTACATCAAAATTGTTGATCGCATAAAGGATATGATCGCTGTTGGCGGTTTCAAAGTATTTCCAAGTCAGGTCGAGGAAGTGCTTTATCAGCATGAAGCCGTCAAGGAAGCGCTGGTTATTGGTGTCCCCGATGACTATCGCGGCGAAAGCCCAAGAGCCTATGTCGCTCTGGAAGAAGGGATGGGTATCGACGGCGAAACGTTGAAAGACTGGCTGAATCCGCAGCTTGGAAAGCATGAGCGAGTCACCGACGTTGTCGTGCGTGATAGCTTGCCCAAAACGATGATCGGAAAACTAGATCGTAAGACGTTGCGGGCAGAGGAATTGGGATAGATTAGTCCTGAGACAGTCAGTTCTTCGAATGTAGTGGCTAAGCGATCACCGAATCTGGTTGCACACTCGTCGCCAGCTTGTCGGCAAGATCACGGCTGAGTAGCGCCATCATGGCGTTTTCAAAGGCGGGTGATTTTTCCATCAGTTGATCAATGTCTGCGCTGTTCCATTCAACATATCGTGTGCCGGGCAGGGCAGTGACATCTGCAGTCGGTGGCCCCTTGAGCACAAAAGCTATCTCTCCAATAAAATTCCCATCTCCGAGGGTGAATTCGTGCTTTCCTTTTTTCGTACGAACTGAACCGTTGAATATATAATAGAGTTTGGAAAGTTGCTTACTCTCTTTTGTGAGCACCACAGGGGATTGTGCGTCGCGCCATTTGGCGATTTTCAGCAATTGTCGAAATTGTCCGGGAGTAAATCCTTCAAACGCCATGAACAGCTGTTTCTCTTGGGTGCTTAAGGTGAATACCGAACGCTCCAATACTATTCGAAATAGAACAATTAGGTTGGCGACGGTCAAAATTGCCGTGGTCAGGATCGCGTCCCACAAAGGCGGATCCGGAAACAGATAATAATATAGCAGGTAGAAAACCGAACCGCTTAGAACGAGGAGCCGCAGCCTCATCTCATCCCGAATGAGGAAAGCGATGATGTAGAAAAGTGCCCCGATATGGATCAGCAGCGCTGCGTCAAAACCAATTTCCATTTTGCTTCCATCGGATTTTTGCATAAGTATTGCAATATCTTCACTCGAAAAATTGCGATTGATGCAAAGCGCACATATCATTTTAACGGCTGCGATATTGATCACATTGACGACGTCAATGTTCCTGATCCTGTGGTTTCGCAAAACCCTGCTTGTAGGAGAGCAGCCAAGCCGCCTGATGGCATTTATCGCGATATTGTTTACGTCAGGCCTGGATGTAGGTTTGATCTTGTTCCCATTGACAGAATTCCCGGTTTATGACGCCGAAAGCCCTTACGGTTTCACGAACCCTTTAGCGATCGAATTCGGTTTCTGGGGATTCCTAGTGTGGGGGTTCTATTTTCTGACAACATTCTATTTTTGTGTCCTTGAGCCACGGTTAAAATTGTTCGAAATCATCTGGGTGAAGCTGCTCAACAATCTTGTGATTATAGCGACTTGCGCCTTTACCGGTTTTTTGTTCTTCAGCTATCTTCCCGACTATATCGTCGGTATTCCAGAATATGCGCGCTACGGTCTTGTTGCGGCTGTGGTGCTCACCGCTGTAGTATCAAGCACTGATATTCGTTTTGTTATCTGGCTTAGTTTGGGTTCGTTTCTGTTGTTCATTACGTTGATCATCGCGATGCTGATTGAAAGCGGGATGGGTTTCGAGAACTTTGTGCAAAGTGGACAATATCTCGGTGGGTATTTTGCCAATTTGCACCGATTTGTTAGTCCGCTGACAGACTATCATGCATTCTACCTTTTCTGGTGGTTCGCTTGGAGCATCATGATAGGCCAGTTTGTGGCAAGATTTGTGGGTGGCCTTCGTCCTTGGCAACTTCTCGTGGCGTTGCTGATATTGCCCTCAATACCTATTGCTCTGTGGTTCTCGATATTGTTCTTTGTGCACAGTCAGGAAATTCAACTGACCGCTTTGCTCCAAATAGCGATGATAGTGGTCGGGATTATTTTTGTGATCAACTCGCTGGATTCTCTGACGCGCCTCTATTCGGAGAACCTCAATCTGACGGTCGAGCGGTTGGGCGGCCCACTTTATATCACCGTCCATTGGGGACTGCTATTTGGGCTGATCTTATTGTACCAATTCACGCCATTGAAGATCGAGTGGATCGGCATGGTGGTCATTTTTCTTTATGCTTGTATATACGCGCTTATTTTTCAGCGGCGCAAACAGCTCGCAGCCGTTGCGTTTTAAGGGTTCGAAAAAGCATGGCAATCTCCTCTGCGGCAGACTGGGATTATATCATTGTTGGTGCTGGATCTGCTGGCTGTGTTCTGGCCAATCGCCTCAGTCAGGATGAAACGAACCGGGTGCTGCTGCTGGAGGCCGGCGGGAGTGACAAGAACATCCTGATTCAGATGCCGACCGCGTTGTCCTATCCGATGGCATCTAAAACCTATAACTGGGGATATCTGTCTGAAGATGAGCCCGCATTGGATGGGCGCCAGATAACGTGCCCGCGCGGGAAAGGATTGGGCGGTACGTCGTCAATCAACGGAATGGTCTATGTACGCGGCCATGCTTGCGATTTTGAAGAATGGGAGAAAGCCGGAGCGAAAGGCTGGGGCTATGCCAATTGCTTGCCCTATTTCAAACGAGCTGAGAGTTGGCAATCGGGCGAAGACGATTATCGCGGCGGTAACGGGCCGTTGGGCGTCAGCGGCGGTAACAATATGACTGGCAATCCGCTCTACCAAGCCTTTATCGACGCCGGAGTGGAAGCTGGATACCCATATACTGAGGACTATAACGGTTTTCGCCAAGAGGGCTTTGGTGCGATGCACATGACTGTTCGGGCTGGCTTTCGCGAGTCGACCGCGCGCGCCTATCTGGATCCGGTGAAATCGCGACCCAACCTGACAGTGTGGACTGACGCGCGGGTTGATCGTCTTACGTTGAGAGGCAAACGGGCCGTGGGCGTAGTTCTGAAACATGGAGGTGTAGAAAAGACTATTTCGGCAGACAAAGAAATAATTCTATCTGCTGGCTCCATTGCCTCGCCAGCGATCTTGCAACGATCGGGTATTGGTGCCGCTTCGATATTAAGCACAGCCGGCGTCGAAACTCGACATGAGTTACCAGGCGTTGGAGAAAATCTGCAGGATCATCTCGAGATCTATTTTCAGTTCCGGTGCAAAGAACCTGTCAGTCTGAACAATAAACTTGGTTGGTTCAGCAAGCTGCTGATCGGAGCGCGCTGGTTCTTCTTCAAGTCGGGTCTAGGGGCGACCAATCATTTTGAATCCTGTGCCTTTATCCGTTCGGAGGCCGGCATTAAGTCGCCGGATATCCAATATCATTTCCTGCCAGCTGCGATGCGTTATGATGGGACGCCATCTCTAAAAGGTCATGGTTTCCAGGTTCATGTGGGCCCAAACAAACCGAAAAGCCGGGGGCATGTGCGTATCGCATCTGCGGATCCTGATGCTGCGCCCAGGATTACCTTCAATTACATGCAGCATCCCGAAGATGTCGAAAAATGGCGGCAATGTATCAGGCTGACGCGCGAGATCATCGGGCAACCGGCAATGGATATTTATCGTGATGAGGAATTGCAACCTGGCGTCGAGATTGAAACAGATGAGCAGATTGATGCGTGGGTGAAGGATAATGTCGAAAGTGCTTATCATCCCTGTGGTACATGCAAAATGGGGCCAGAGAGCGATGCGATGGCTGTGGTCGATACCGAGTGCCGCGTGATGGGTCTGAAAGGCCTGCGCGTTGTCGATGCGTCGGTTTTTCCCACGGTTCCCAACGGCAATATCAATGCGCCGACCATCATGGTTGCAGAACGCGCTTCTGACATGATTTTGGGGCGACCCTTATTGCCCGCATCATCGGCACCAAGTTGGATCGACGAGCAGTGGGAAACGCGACAGCGGGAAGGGCGAGCGGTAAGAGAGCTTGTCTGAACCTGCCGGTATCGCTACGCCGCGCTTACTCGAACGGGAATTGCGCTTTGAATGGCTTGACCAGTAATCGGATCAATATGGTCATCGTCAACAATTAGCCGGTTCGTTGACCCACCTTTGGTCATCACATCATCCTTGCCCGCCTCGCTGTCGCCAAAGGCGTGACTCATCGAGATGACCCCAGGTCTCACTTTATGATCCGCTTTGGCGAGGCCAAAAATCGAAGCGGTTGGTGAAGTTATTTCGATGATCGCGCCATCGCTTATACCCTCCTTGGCCATGTCATCTGGGTTAATAAAAGCCGGATTGGTGGGCATTTTCTCGACCAGCTTTGGAAAGGGGTGACCATTGCTATTATAGCGATGCTTAGATCGACGAGAAATCAAGCGGAAGTTGAAGCCGTCCTTAGCGGGGTCGTTGTTAGCATAATCAATCAACTCACTTGGCATGGCACCGGCATTCAGGTTGAAGCGGTTCTCGCTGTCCGGATCCGCCGGACCGACTACAGGATGCAGTTCATCATATGTAATGGCCGCGCCCTTGCGCTCCAATGCTGCCGCATCTGCCTTGGCCTTGCTAGGTTTCAGCAGCGAACCTTCGCAAATCAGGTCGAGCACCGTGGCCTTGTCCGGGCATTCGTCCATCGATACCGATCCGCCAGGATAGTGCATCTCAATTCCCATATGTTTGGCTAACCACCACAACATTTCATATTCGTCCATCGTATCTCCAGGTGCTGGAACCATGGCCTCAGTATAATGCGCATAGGCTTCTTCGGTAAACGCGTCGGATACGTTGTTGATGTCCTCGCGCTCCAGACACATGCTGGGCGCTAGAATTATATCGGCGCGTTTGGCGCTGGCCGACATCCATGGATCTATTTGGATGAAAAGCTCACATTCATCGAGTGCGCGGCGAACCTTCTGCTGATCGGGAAAGGCAATTTCAGGATTCCCACCGATTGAGATAAACGCCTTTATCTGGCCTTCGCCTGGCGTCAGTATTTCGTCAGCCAGCACATTGCAGGGCATTTCCTTCCCCAGATGACCGAGACCCCGGATACGGGATTTGGGGAAACCCTCACCAAACATCGGAGTGGGCGGCGCAACCTGTGCTTTTTTCGGCATACCGCTGAGCGGGTTGAAAACCATCGGAGCGGAGACTTTCTCTCCTTCCTGATTGAAACGTGCACACAGGATGTTCAGCGATGCAACGAGATATTCGGTCAGCGTACCATTGCCAGCCATTTCTGGTCCTGTTCCGGTAACCACACGCCCTTTATTTGCTCCGGCAAACATTCGGGCTGCCTTGATCAGTTCATCTTTTTCAACGCCCGCGCGCCTTGCTGCTACATCAGGGGTCATCAATTTGACCGCAGCTTCCAATTCTTCAACACCATCAACATGGGCCGCCACAAAATTCTGGTCAAACAACTTCTCTTCAAAAATAACGTTGAGCATCCCAGCGAGCAGGGCGGGATCTTCACCCGGTTTCACCGGCAGATGAACATCAGCGCGTCTGGCCATGTCGCTGACGCGGGGGTCCACCACGATCAACTTCAATCCACGGTCTTGCGCATCGCGAAGGCCGCGGGATGGAGAGGATGTCGGCATCCCACCGGAATAATGTGAGACGATCGGATTATTGCCGAAAAACATCGCGACATCAGAATCGGTGAAAGTATTGCCGCCGCCCATCCACATGCCATAACGGGCTGTGGTGAAAACTTTCGCCGGCTGATCGACTGTGACGCTAGTGTACCAATTGCGTGATCCGATGCCCTGCGCGAAAGCGTAGGATGTTCCAAGAACGGCGCTATTCTGAAACGCATTAGTACCGCAATAGACTGCGACACTGTGGGGGCCGTGATCCTCGACCATTTTCTTCATTCTGGCGCCGGCCAGCGCGAGTGCCTCTGCTGTAGAGATATCTTTAAACGAGCTGTCTTTCTGCCGGATTTTACTCGTTATCATTCGGTCTGGCAGGTTATGCATATCGGTAAGCTGTCGGCCTTTGATACAGGTATAGCCGTTGAACAGATGATCTTCCTTGTCGCCGCGCACAGCAACGACTTTGTCATCCTCCACATCAACCAGCATCGCACAGCTGGCGTGGCAAAAACGACAAAAACTTCTTTTGGTCTGGACGGCCATAGTCATTCTCCTATGCCGCGAGTGTATCATGGCACCCAAAGGGTGCGACTGACAAAACTGTTCGGGTAACAAGCAGTCTCGTCGTTGAAGAATATCCTTACATCTTAAAAATACACCCAAAAGCTGGGCCTGAGGGTGCATATATTCACTGTTGTGAAACAGTCTTCGTGACAAACCAACGCCATCTTATCTCGGGATGCCGATTCTTCCGCTTCGGGATGCCCATCTTTTGTCAGCAGAAACTGTTCATCGCACCATATGCTCGCATTATCTGCAAAACCAACCGTTTTATCGATAGTGTTCATGTATCAGAAAGGGTGCTCTGAACACTGAGGTCTTCCATATTGCATGTCTTGTGTAGCGAGATGAGGGGAATTTAGACTGCCGGATACGCTAACCAGGGTTCGGTCAGACGAGAAGCAATTGAATGCGGGGCCATATGCTATTGTTTGAAGGAGTAGAACAATGAATAACATTTCCAAAAGTTCGAAGATTGCGTTGTTGCTTGCCACGGCTGCCATAGCGGCACCGAATGTTGCGTTTGCGCAGCAGGATCAGTTGAACGAAACAGATATTACTGTCACCGGATTGCCGCCGGCTGATCTATCTGGCCTTCCCGAAGGACCGGATGTTGAAGGTTTCATCTCTGCGCGCAAAGCCGACAGAATGATGGTTACCAGCGCTGATGGTAGCAACACACCGATTACTGTTGCAGAGGCCACCGAAATTAAAGCCAGCAAAGGTTTTTTAGGTCTTGGTCGTAGCAAGCTTGCTAGCGATTCCCTGCTCAATGGTTTGCCGGTCACAGTAAAAACTGTCGAATGGGGTGACGGACTAGTTGCCAGCCGCATCAGTCTACGCGATCGGGATCTTAAGACTGCTAGCATGATCCGTAACGGCACGGCGCAGGGCTTTGCCGAACAGACAGCAGCAACCGAAGCGCTGCGCGGACGTGTTGGAGATATCGACAAATATAATATCAAAGGCACTACGAATGTGTATTTTGACACCGGTAAATGGAGGCTGACGCAGCAAGCAGAGCAAGAGCTTTGCGACACGGCAGCACAGGCCGAAGCCATGGATAATGCCTTGCTGCTGGTTGTTGGCTATACCGACTCTGTCGGAAGCCAGGAATATAACCAGGTACTTAGTGAGAGACGGGCCAGCCGCGTCGTCAACCACATTCAGCAGGCTTGTGGCTGGAAGCCATATCGCATGCTGACACCCACGGGTATGGCTGAAGCAGACCCGCAGGCGGACAACACCACTCGAGAAGGCAAAGCGCAGAACCGACGCGTGGCGGTGAACATCATGGTCAGCAAGAGTGTTGAGGGCCTTTAAATTTTAAGGGGTGGGCTTTTTGCCCACCCCGCTTTTCTCGGAAAAGCGCCAGCCGTTTGTGTTTCAACTTTACGCCCGATTTAGCACCAATAACAGATATGACTTTACTATCTATGGATCGTCATCTGACTAGTCGGCCACGCATTCAGCTGGATATTCAGTAAATTTTGAAGCTGGCAACGAAAGGTAGATGGTCGGACACATTCTTTCTGAAAGTCTCACGTCCCATATCCATAGTCCAATGCATCGGGAACAATCGCAAACTGCCTTTGATGTAGTCTGTCGAATAAGTTCGACTAACTGCAAACCCATCAAGCAAATTTGCTCGACCTTTTTCAAGAATATGGGAGAACCGATCTTGTAAATCCCAGGAAGACACAAAATCCATGGTATCGTCACCGCCTAAATGATGAAAGTTGGATACATCCTGGCCGGGAATCATATTGAAATCACCCATCAGGAAAATGGCCCGAGTTTTAAAACCCGGAGTCTGTTGCAACTCAGTAATATAGTTACCAATTGCCTTGCACTGACTGTCTCGAGTTTTTTGCTGCTGTTTATTGCGACCAGATTTAAGGTGTACACCAATTACTGTGGCCGATAGTTTTCCCACTTTAACATCAACTGCAATCGCCTGTCGCCCTCCCTTGTATGTACCTTCAGAACCTTCGATAAATCTTGGATTAGTAACGTTTATCCCTGGCTTATGCAGAAAGCCAATATGAATGTTCCCCTTTTTTTGAGGTAAGATCACTTTCTGATATTCAACCCCAAAGTCTGCCAATTTTTTTATCAAACTGTCCAAATAGCTTATCGGCGATACTTCCACGAGAGTTACCAACTCTGCATCGAGCAAAGCTAGTCCTTGTGCTTGATTTTTCGCCTTATTCGAATTTGCCGATATTCCTATAGGTTTGCCCTGCAAGCTAAAGCCAGCGAGATTCCAGACCGCAGCTCGCATGATTGAATGAGTGAATTCTACCACAATTTTATACCCCCTCGAGTTAAGCTTAAGTAATCGATATCCATCTAAAAATATTTTCAAACAAAATTTGGTTGCTGAAAATATAAAAGATCAAATTATCCGTCAAAGATAATATTCGAAGGTGTTTTAAACGCCGATGCAATTCATTCAAATTCTAAAGCCACTTCTGCGCTCAAAGCACTCTTCACATAAAATTCAGTCTGCTCTCGGATGGGCATTCTGATACACATCTAAAAGATGCGCCGCATCGACTGCTGTATAAACCTGTGTCGAACTCAAACTCGCGTGGCCAAGCAGTTCTTGCAGGCTCCGCAGATCGGCTCCACCGGCAAGTAGGTGGGTGGCGAAGCTGTGACGAAGGGCATGAGGTGTGATTTTTTCCGAAAGGCTTAGTTTCCCACGCGCTTTCTGAACTACGCGCCGGATCAAATTGGGTGAAAGTGGCCCGCCTCGCTTGCCGCGAAAGATGGTTTGCTCTGCACTCATGTCATGTGGACACAGAGCAATGTAGCTTTCGATCGCTTCGCGTACCTGCGGCAATAGTGGAACTATTCGGGTCTTTCCACGTTTCCCGGTAACCCGCAACGTATCGGACAATGGCAGGGCAGCACCGGTCAAGTCTAGTGCTTCGCTGATCCGCAGACCGGATCCGTACAGTAAAAGCAAGACCGCCCAATCGCGAGCGCCAATCCAGTCATTGCCTGCACTTTCTGCAATATCTTCCGCCATTGTAACGATATCATCAGGAGAGGCAGGACGCGGCACACCGCGAGTAACTTTGGGCCCCTTTATTTTCGGTATCTTGCTTTCGTCTCCCCCGACAAATTTGAGAAAGGCATGAATAGCTGACAACTCTCTCGCAGCGCTGTTGTTGGTGAGGCCGTCAGCTCTTCGAAAGGCGAGATAAGATCGGATATCAGATTGTTGAAGGGCCTTGATTTCTGAACGACCGACAGCGTTACCAATATGCTCCGTCAGAAAGGTGCAAAATCTTTCGGCCGTTGTGACATAGGCGCGAACAGTATGTTTCGAACGCCTTCTTCCTTCGCGCAAATGACGAGAAAATTCCTGCACAAGAGTATGGGCGCTTTCCATGAACAGAATCTAGCAGCGCTTGTGGCTAAAGTCCAAATGCGGCGTTACTTGTCGGGATCAAGCGCATAGCGCGTCTGCTATGATCCTCGGTAACAGCGCATCCAGTAACGGCATGCCCTTAGGCTTGATCGTCAGAATATTACCTTCCCGATGGACCAGGTCCAAGGCTGCGAGCGTTCCGATTTCTGCGCTGTTGACCATCATATTGATTGCCAATCCGGTCTTTTCTGACAAGGCTTCCAAATCAATGCCTTCTCTCAAACGAAGCCCCATCATCAGTGCTTCTGTTGCCTGCACTTGGGACGAAAGCGGCTGCTCAACTTTGAGGCCATTGCCGTTCCGTTCAATTGCCGACAGGAAGTTTTCAGGTTTCTTGTGGCGTTCTGTTGCTTTTCCTTTCCGTCGTCCATGCGCGCCCGCGCCGACGCCAACATAGTCACCATAGCGCCAATAGGTAAGATTATGACGGCTCTCCTCGCCGATCCGGGCATGGTTGCTGATCTCATAGGCCGGCAAACCGGCTGCCATTGTCATCTCCTGCGTGAGATCGAATAGATCAGCACTATGATCATCATCGGCAGGAACAAGTTGGCCGGTTCTGACTAGTGTTTCAAAGCGGGTACCGGGTTCGATGGTGAGCTGATAGAGTGACATATGACTGGTGCCAAAACGAAGGGCTCGGCCAAGTTCTGACTGCCAATCGTGCAAGGATTGGCCAGGACGTGCATAAATTAGGTCAAAGCTGACTCGGGCGAAATTCCGCTGCGCTGTTTCAAGTGCCGCAAGCCCTTCTTTGACATCATGTGTGCGTCCTAAAAAATGTAAGCTATGATCATCAAGTGACTGTAATCCAAGTGAAACTCTGTTGACTCCAGCCGATGCCAGATCTGAAAATCTGGCCGCCTCTACCGAAGACGGATTGGCCTCCAGCGTGATCTCGCAACGTTCATTGAGTCCCCACAACTTATCTGCCTCGGCCATCAGCTCTGCGACGAGCCGAGGGGGCATTAACGACGGGGTGCCCCCGCCGAAAAAAACCGAGTTAATCCGAGGACTTGGGTTAACTTTATATTCATGTCTGAGATCGAGAAAGAGGGCGTTCTGCCATGTGTCATAGTCGACTTGATCGCGCACGTGGCTGTTGAAGTCACAATAGGGACATTTGGCGATACAGAACGGCCAATGAATATAGAGAGCAATCTCTTCATGGTTCATCTGCTTCGCTGACGTGGGAGAGGACGGGTTATGAAGCATCAACGCATCACTAGGCATCGACATTATTTCGTGCAAGCAGCAATGCTCGCGCTTTTGGTTGGCTGTGGCGGTGAAACCGGAGGTTCTCCGGATGTAACCTTGCCCGGATCTCCAGCGCCCAGCCCGACACCGACGCCTGCTCCTACACCCACACCAACTCCGACGCCGGCGCCCACACCAACGCCAACGCCAACGCCAACGCCTACTCCGACACCGCCTGGCAGCACGATGCTACAGGTCATGCTGGCAGCGCATAATGCCGAGCGCGCGGAAGTTGGCGTTCCCGCTGTGGAATTGGATGCTGCTCTTAGCGCCGCGGCACAGGACTATGCCGAAACACTTATTGCCAATGGCCGTTTTGAACATAGTCCCGGTTCTTCAAGGCCCAATCAGGGAGAGAATCTCTGGGCAGGCACCGCCGGGGCATTTTCATTCCAGGATATGGTGGACGGCTGGATTAGCGAGAAGCGCTTCTTCGTTGCGGGCACATTCCCCGACGTCAGTTCCACAGGTCGATGGCAGGATGTAGGCCACTATACGCAAATCATTTGGCGTGAAACGACACAGATTGGTTGTGGACTTGCAAGCAACAGCAGTCGCGATGTGCTGGTATGTCGCTACAGTCCGCCAGGTAATTTTATTGGCAGAACCGTACCCTGATCATCAGGCAGGTTCAGTCGAAACAGGCTTTGACGAGCTTCTCGAACGCATCTGCGCGGTGGCTCATGTCGTGCTTCTGCTGTGGATCAAGCTCTGCAAAAGTCTGTTCGAAGCCAATGGGTTGAAAGACCGGATCGTAACCGAAGCCGAGCGTTCCGCGGGGTGGCCAGACCAGATTGCCTTGTATGCGACCTTCAAATAGTTCTGAGTGCCCGTCAGGCCAGGCGAGGGCGAGGGTGCAGGTAAAATAGGCGCTGCGATCGGTATTTGGCCCGAGTTCAGACAGTTTTCCTTCGACCTTACCCATGGCCATATACCAGTCGCGACCGGGGCCGCCCTCATAGCTATCTGCCTCCGCCCAATCGGCAGTGTAAACACCGGGTGCTCCGTCCAGTGCCGCTACACACAGTCCGCTGTCATCAGCCAGTGCAACACAATTGGCGCCTTCCGCGCTGGCTCGCGCCTTCAGCAAGGCATTTTCGGCAAATGTTGTACCTGTTTCTTCCGGTTCTGGCAGGTCCAGTTCACCGGCAGAAACTGGCTCAATGCCAAAGGGTGCCAGAAGCGCTCGGATCTCTCGAACTTTGCCCTGATTATGGCTCGCTATGACGAGTTTGCCGGGTTCCAGTTTGCGGTGATCAGCCATGGCAGTGCCTATGAAACCGCTTTTTCCTGCGCTTCGAAAATCTGGCCGCAACCGATTTTGGCCAATCGCATCAAGCGCATCAGGCCTTCATCATCAAATGTTTCGCCTTCTGCCGTGGCCTGCGCTTCAGCTATATTGCCATCACCCGTCAGAACAAAATTGGCATCGGCACCGGCATTGCTATCCTCGTCATAGTCCAGGTCGAGCACAGGATTGCCGTTGTAGATACCGCAACTGATTGCCGCGATTTTCTGTTCAATCGGATCTTCACTGATGAGTTTTTCGTCAAGCAAACCGTTGACTGCGAGCCGCAACGCAACCCAGGCTCCGCTGATTGACGCCGTGCGTGTTCCGCCGTCAGCCTGGATAACATCGCAATCCAGCGTAATCTGACGTTCTCCCAGTTTTTTAAGATCGACTACGGCGCGTAAAGAGCGGCCAATAAGGCGTTGAATTTCTTGCGTTCTACCGGATTGCTTGCCGCGAGCTGCTTCACGGGAACCACGGGTATGGGTGGCGCGGGGTAGCATTGAATATTCGCCGGTGACCCAGCCTTCTCCTTTGCCGCGCAGCCATGGCGGAATGCGCTCTTCGATGCTGGCGGTGCACAGCACCCGCGTTTCACCAAAGCTGATCAGGCAAGACCCTTCCGCATGTTTGGTAAATCCGGTCTCGATAGTAATAGCGCGCATCTCGTCCAGCGCGCGTCCTGATGGGCGCATATGTGATTCTCCTGTGGCTTTGAAGGCGGCAGTAACCGGTTGTAATGACCTTAGCAACCAATGGCTTGATTGCTTTGGTGGAGTTTCTTCATTCTATTGGCAGGTCATGCATTTTGAGGAAGGATAGCTTGTCCCAATAACCACGCTGGAAGGCAATGCGCTGGTCGCGGATCGTGAAAAAGCCGCATCCGCGAAGGCCGAGAGGGTCGCGCCATTCCAAAGCAATCACATCGCCTGCTTCATGTATCTCTTCAACGATGCAGGTCATTTCAGCCATAGCAAACTCACGTTCGAACATGGCCTGTATCGCATCACTGCCTGATATTGGTTCCTGCGTGACTTGATGATTGACAGCATCATCATGATATAGCTCAGTAATCTGAGCTGCATCACCAGCATTGAAATATTTAATCCATTTTTCGACTACTTCACGTGGTGTCATTATCTGTCCTTTGCGATTAGAATGATATCAGATATCTGCTGATCATCTCAACCGTTTGAATGAAAATAGAGGTTTCAAACCGCAGAAGTTTTGTGTGCTGGAATCATCGTGATAAAAACCCTATCTAATCCAGATGACCACCACGCCCATCACCGAAATGAACGACCGTACTCGCGATATTTTCCGCGTGGTGGTGGAATCCTATCTCGATAGCGGTGCGCCGGTTGGTTCTCGGACCATATCCAAGGCCCCCGGGTTGGAGCTTTCGCCTGCCTCGATCCGCAATGTTATGCAGGACCTGGAAGAGCTTGGCTTGCTTGCGGCGCCGCATACCAGTGCCGGGCGGATGCCGACGGAGCTGGGGTTGCGGCTATTTGTCGACGGCATGATGCAGGCGGCTGAGCCTTCGCGGGAGGAACGCGACGCGATTGAGAGTCAGATTAGCGAGAGCGGTCCAGTTGAAGACGCGTTGCGCGCTACTACCAGTATCTTGTCTGGCCTGTCCTCCTGTGCTGGCCTTGTCATGGTGCCCAAGCGGGAGCCAACGCTCAAACAATTCAGCTTTGTGAAATTGTCTGAAGGGCAGGGGCTCGCCATTCTCGTATCACAGGATGGCGGCGTGGAAAACCGCGTGCTCGACCTGCCCATTGGCATATCGGATTCTGCCCTGATCGAGGCTGGCAATTATCTCACCGCCCAATATGGCGGGATGACGCTGTCGCAGGCCCTATCCCGGATCGATCGCGATATTCAGGCTGGCCGGACAGCAATTGACAAAGCATCCGAGGATCTGGTCCAGCGCGGCCTTGTCACCTGGACACAGGATCCATCGGAGAGACCCATCCTAATCGTGCGCGGCCAGGCCAATCTGCTGGAGGACGGTGCATTGGACGATCTCGACCGGGTTAGGCAATTGCTTGACGAACTTGAAGGCAAACAGGAGATCGCCCGCCTGCTCGACAATGCCCGCGATGCAGAGGCCGCGAAAATATTTATTGGTGCAGAGAATAAATTATTCTCCCTTTCCGGTTCATCTGTGATAGCGGCCCCCTATAAAGATGGCGACGGACAAGTGGTCGGCGTGGTCGGGGTTATTGGTCCCACCCGCTTGAACTATGCCCGTGTCGTACCCATGGTAGATTTCACAGCACAAACGCTGTCCAGATTGTTGAAATGAGTGACGAAATAATGAGTGATACAAAGCCACAAGATAACGAAGATGCGAAACTGGACGAAGCCGCCGCAGCAGAGCTGGAAGGCGTGCCCGAGGCATTGAAAGAAGGCGGAAATGACGCCGCTACCGAAACGTCTCAGGACGAGCGTATAGCGGCCCTGGAAAACGAGCTGGCCGAAGCCAAGCAGCAAGTGCTTTATGCGCAGGCAGAAACCCAGAATGTCCGCCGCCGGCTGGAAAAAGATGCGCAGGATGCCAAAGCCTATGCCGCAACCGGCTTTGCCCGCGATATGCTAAGCGTGTCCGACAATCTTCAACGCGCGCTGGCCGCTATTCCGACCGAAATCAAGAATGAAGACAAGTGGAAAGGCCTGATCGGCGGTATCGAGGCCACTGGGCGAGAATTGGAAACCGTGTTCGAGAAAAACGGCATCAAACGGGTGGCTTCTGTTGGTCTGCCGCTAGATCCCAATCAGCATCAGGCGATGGTTGAAGTGCCGACAGATAAGCAGGAACCGGGAACCGTGGTTCAAGAAATGCAGGCCGGTTACATGATCAAGGACCGGTTGTTGCGGCCAGCCTTTGTCGGCGTGGCAAAAAAGCCGGAATAAAGACGCTCTAGGTCAGGCGAAGAGGGTATTATCGGTATTCGAGAAATTTGGGCAGACCAGTTCAGAATTCTTACACTGAGAGCACCTGGAAGAGCGGTTGCTCTGCATTGGAAGAGATATCTACTATATGGCTTATTGATCACCTGGGTGGCGGGGATCGGTCGTTATTGGGACTCTCCTGAAGCAAAGTGGTGGCAATATGCCGGGCTGGGATCGATTGGATATGTATTCATACTCTCAGCATATCTTTGGCTTGTCATTTTGCCTCTCGGCGCTGAGCGATGGTCTTATCGCAATGTCTTGATTTTCGTTACGCTTACGTCATTGCCGGCAATTCTATACGCTATACCGGTAGAAAAGTTTATGAGCATGACTCATGCCCAAAATGCTAATCTAACCTTTTTGGGCATAGTGGCGGTTTGGAGGGTTGCTATGCTTGTCAGCTTTCTACGCAATGTTGCCAAACTGGGTTGGTTTACAGTTATCATAGCAACACTCGGTCCCATGGCGTTGATCATCCTGACGCTCATCTTTTTCGACAGTGGCCGCTATCTGGTAATGATCATGGCTGGATTGGATCGTGAGCCGAGAGCGGAAGATTTGGCCAATCAAGCTGTATTGACCTTGGGATTCGTCTCGCTTTATGCGGCTCCGCTTTTGGCTATTGGCTATATCGGGTTGATACTCCGCCGATTGATAGGGCGCTCAACCGACCAAGTTTGAACGCGACCACAAAACTCTCCCTAATTATCTTAATGTTAGCTCCTTTTGCATCAGCATCTATTGCATCTTATATATAAAGATATATCTTAGACACAGCTTAGATAGAAAAAGAAGGAAATATCATGCGATATTCAAACTATAATGATTGCGGACCTGGCTCTCGGCGCGGTAAGCGCTGGGGCGCTATGAACGGACAGAAATTTGCTCGCGCCTTTGCCGCTGCTGCTTTTGAAGGAGCCAAAGCCAAACGCCGCGCGCGTGTTTTTCAGCGTGGGGAACTGCGGCTGGCGGCGCTGCATCTGATTTCTCTGGAACCGCGCCATGGTTATGATCTGATCCAGCAAATTGAAGAACTTACCGGCGGCCATTATGCGCCAAGCCCGGGCATTGTTTATCCGACACTGACGTTGATGGCCGAAATGGACTTGATCGATGAGCAGGTCGATGGCGGCGGCAAGAAAATCTATTCGATCACAGATGCTGGTACCAAATTGCTTGCGGATGAGGAAAAGCATGTTGCTGATATCCTCGCCCGGCTTGAAGGGATTGCGCAAATGGACCGGGCTTCTGACGGCGCGTCTATCCGTCGGGCCATGAGCAACTTGAAAAGTGCCACGCGTATTCGTTTGGCCGATGAGGAAAAAGGATCCGAGAAAATCCTCGATGTTGCCGCGATTATCGACGAAGCTGCGAGCAAGATCGAACGGCTTAAATAAGGCTATAGTTCCCGCACCATCTGTACATTGCAGCGCGCATCGGGCGTGGGCCAGAGGTCTTCTTGTGCCAAATGCTGGAATCCGCTTTTTTCATAAAGGCCTGCCGGTCTTTGGCTTGATAAAGGCGTGCCGTGACGGTCATTATGGTCTTGATCTTTTTTTTCCTATCTACTTGGCCAGCTTGCTCTATTTATGGTCAGATGTCAGCTTCAGTAATCGCTGACACTGAGCTTATCGTTTTGTGCATTGTTGCAAGCTCTTACAATCAACTCGGGTCGCAAACTGGAGGGGGTTATCATGAAAACTTGGATGAAGGTCGTACTCGGTATTGTCGCAGGGATTTCCGTATTGCTCGGTGTGATCTTTTGGCTAACCAGTGATGTGACTAAAGCCGGCGATGACTTTTTCGCTGCTGTGCAGAATGACGATATCGACGCGGCTTATGCGCTGCTCTCTGACGATTTCAAAGCGGGGACGAGCAAGGCCGACCTTAAAACCTACATCGCTGCCAATGCCTTCGACAAGATCAAGGACGCATCCTGGGGCGGCCGCATGATGACCGGCGGTGTCGCGGAACTCGAAGGCACGATCACAACCGAAGGGGGGAGCAAAATACCGATTAAATTGCGCTTGATCGATTCCGAAAGCGGATGGCGGATCAACGCAATCGAAAAAGATATTGCGGGATTTAAAACTGCTGGCAGTGATCGTGGATTGCCCTCCGTCGACAAACAAAAGCAGCTGTTTCGAGAGACCATGACCGTCTTTGCTGAGTCACTTTCCGAGGGGACAATGAAAAAGCTTAGAGACAATGGTGCTGGTGCTTTTCAAAGGCAGATAACGCTTGAGGATCTTGATAAGGCTTATGAAGGGGCCTTTAAATATGCTGGGGATTTTTCGGAAATAGCAAAATCTCCACCTACTATTGATAGTGCTGATTTTCGCGAAGATGGTGCGCTTCTTATTCGCGGTCACTATCCGATCAAACCACGTCCGGTTTATATCGAACAGAGCTATGAATATGAGGGTGTCGGCTGGAAGTTTCTGGGCCTTGTATACCGCGTCGGTGCTCCGGTCGGGAGCTAGTGTGGCCCCTAGAACATCGTAAACAGGGCCACCGCCATGATCGTACCGATGACTGGTATCACCACCGTCAGTGCCCCGACAGCGCCATAGGCATCCTTATGTGTCTCGCCGCAGACGGCGCGGATCGTCGTCACGACATAGCCATTATGCGGCAGGCTATCGAGCGCGCCGGAAGAAATGGCGACCACGCGGTGCAGCTCATCCGGCTGCGCCCCAACGTCCAGATAATGCGGCGCTATAAGGGGCAGGGCGATGGTCTGTCCGCCAGAGGCCGAACCGGTCAGACCCGCGATGACCGTTACCGCAATCGCGGCGCCGATCAACGGGCTGCCCGGAATATTCTGCACCATGATCAACGCTTCCTGAAAAGCGGGGGACAGTTTGGCAACCGCACCAAAACCAACGACGGCGCAGGTATTTGTGATCGCAACCACTGCGCTTGTTGCACCGCGCGAAAAGGCCTCCGGCATTGCTTTCAGTTTGCGGTATCCAACGGCCAGAGCAACTATCGCACCGGAACCCAGCGCTGCCACCAGCGCCCATTTGTCGAGCGAATTTTGCGGCAAGATCGCGGAAAGCGGACCCATATCCTGTGGGTATTGGAAGATCAGGAAAATACCGAGTACGGCAACCAATGGTAGCAGGCACAAAAGCGGACCGGGCAGGGCACCATAGTCGGTATTGGTGTCATCCGTTTCGCGACCGACAAATGTCTCACCTCTAGCAACCGCGCGCTTCACCATCCAGTTGAGCCAGAAATGACCGGCAACGGCCATGAAAACCGCGACCACAAGGCTGACTTCCCAACCGGCATAGGCTGTGGTCCCGAGAAACTCCATCGGGATCAGATTCTGAATTTCCGGGCTTCCCGCCGTGGTCATCGTGAAGGTGACTGATCCAAAGGCGAGTGCAGCAGGAATGAACCGCCGCGGCAAATTTGCTTCACGGAACAGGTGCACTGCCAATGAATAGACCGAAAAAGCAACGATAAAAACACTGACGCCGCCATAGGTCAGAACGGCACAAGCGGCGACGACGGCGAGCACGGCATGTTTGATACCGATTTTCTCGATAATCCAATGAGCAACGCTTGCGGCCGCTCCGGAAGCGCTCATGATTTCACCAAATATCGCGCCAAGCAGAAACATGAAAAACCAACTTTTGAAGAAACTGACAAAGCCATCCATATATGCAGTGGCAAAGTCGGGGGCGCCTTCTGCTGCAAGCGGCGGTAACCAGGCCAGACCGCTGGTTGCTGCGACAATGGCGGCGGCAATCGGTCCGGCGATCAAGATATTGACGCCTTTCACTGTCATATAGATGAGCAGCGCGAGTCCGCCGATTAGTCCGATTGCTGATAACATGCGCTTTGGTCCCCTTTTTCGTGATCGCCTATTGGCAGAGGAATGGAACGGGCGGCAAGGATCAATTTTGATGGCAGTGTGAATGACCGACCACTAGGCACAAAAACAAGACATGTTTCAGGCGAAGTTCACAAAGTGCACACTGTCCTAGTGCGGGGGTAGGTGACGCGATGGAATTCAAAGTTCACACAAATCACACTGTTTCAAGTTGAACCCCCGCATGGTTTTGGAGCAATGATATCGCAAACTGAGAAAATGACCCTTTCTCCCTATCATATTGATATTGTTGTAGGAAAGTGATTTTCCAAAGGAGAATGCCGTGTCAGGCTGCGAGATTTTGTCAGCTTTTTGTAAATTTTGGAAACGGCATTGACCAATTACCGCCATTTCCATCTATTAACCGCACAAACAGCCCATCATTTTAACCTTTGCCTAATCATCTGCTGTTAAAACCAATAGCCAGAATATTTGACGGGAAAACGGCCATTTAGGCCTTGTTTTGCACCGTTTTCGAAAAGTTGAATTCGGGATTTTGACGATGGGCCACAAAACTAATCAACGGGTGTTGGACAAAAAAGTGAAACGGGGTGATCACCGAGCCTCAACCCGTGCTGGTGTTGAAATTCTTGCCGAAGTGAGAGAGCCCGGCCTTGGCCGGATAGAAGCCATGATTATGGATCTGTCGATGAACGGGTTTCGCATGCGGTGCATGACCCGGCTGACCGGTGAAAAAAACATCTTCATGACTCTGCCATCATTCTCAGCGATCGAGAGCAAGATTTGTTGGGTCGAAGGCGATATTTTTGGCTGTGAATTTGTCCAGAGCTTGCATCCTGCGGTGTTCGATCACATCGTTTCAAAATATCCGACATTGAAACAGGCAAGCTAAGAGCAGATCATCTGCGAACATTGCACCGCTTGCATATTCGGTTAGACTGAACCGGTTATGACCAGCAAATTTTCACGGAACATCAAAAAGATACTGCTGCTTTTACTGGTCGTCGGCGGTTCATGGGCCTTCAGCCGCTGGGCAATTGATCCTGAAACTATCATGGTGAACGGGAAAACCGTGAAAGTTATTGATGGCGACAGTTTCAAGGATGGCGCTGTAGAATTTCGCATTTACGGTATTGATGCACCGGAATATCGCCAGACCTGCCAAGACGCCGCTGGTGCAAACTGGCCATGTGGGAAATCTGCAAGACAGGGACTCGAAACTCTGCTGCGCGGTGGTGGCTTCAATTGCGAAGTGCGTGCACGTGATCAATATGGCCGCCATATTGTCAGCTGCATGAGTGGAAATGACGATTTGGGCGCAACGCTGGTCGAACAGGGGCATGCCATATCATCGGCAAATTTTGATAGCCTGATCTATGGTGCGGAAGAAGCCGCTGCGGAAAAGGCCAAACGCGGAATCTGGCAAGGTCGCTTTGAAAAGCCGGCTAATTGGCGTTCGGCTCACCCGCGATAGGCCGAGACGGTGCGAGCAGAGAAAGCTCGGTGTTACCGGTCCATTTCGCCCGTGGGTCGGCCATATGTGTAACGCCATTCAGCTCGTAGATGTTCTTATAACCATAGCCGTAGAGGTTTATGAACGTCGGGATATTAAGAGCGAGCGGCGCCTTTTTCAGCTGAACCGGGAAAATATCGTCACGGAAATTATTGTTGCAGTAGATTAGAATCGGGCGTGATTTGTCACCCAATATCTCCGCCAGTTTTTCCTCAGTAAAATCCGAAAAAGGAAGGTTGATCGCTCCTTTAATATGACCGCGCGCAAAAGCGGCGGCGGAACGGGTGTCCAAAATGACAGCATTTGGTTGCTCGGCCAATATGGTAAATTGATCCAGATTGACCAGCCGGCTTAAGCGATACGCAGCAACATCCTTGGTCAATTTTTGAAAGCCAGCATAATCAACTTGCTGGTTAGGCGAGGTTTCGGTGGATTGTTGAGCATGTGCTATGTTGGTTTGCAGGGCAAGAGCGGAGAGGATTGTGGCTGATGTTAAGAATGATGATAATTTCATGAATGCTGTCCCTCTTCATATTGTGCAGTCAAAATCTATATATTTTGGATTGCCAAAAGCTGAACCGCGCTTATTTGAAAACAAACATCTGGCGTTGCGCTTGAGTGAAATGAACCTATGGTCGTTTTACATATGCGAGCAGGATCGCAAGTGGGGGAAGCGTGCACGATAATATCAAACCTAATTGGCTGTCGGAGATTGTCCGGCGCTTTTCCGTGTTCGTGTACACTCTTACCGGCTGGACAGCGGTGCAGGAAAACCCGGCACCACGTAAATGTGTGATCATTGCCGCGCCGCACACCAGCAATTGGGATTTTATCTATTTCTTTGGGCTAACCAACAGCTTGAAAATCCAATCCTATTGGATTGGCAAAGACACGCTGTTTAAATGGCCGTTCGGTGACATGATGCGGCGTATGGGTGGTATTCCTGTGGATCGGTCCAAATCGCAGAATATGGTCGATGCGATGGTTGAAGAGTTCAACAAGCGCGATGATTTTATATTGACCATCCCGCCGGAAGGGACGCGCGGCAATGTCCGCCAATGGCGAACGGGCTTTTACTATATAGCGCTCAAGGCCAAGGTGCCGTTGATCATCGGTATGATGGACTATGCGAAGAAGACGGGCGGACTGGGGCCGCAAATTGAGGTGACCGGCGACTATGAAGCCGATATGGCGAAGATCAGCAGCTTTTATCACAGTGTCACGCCGAAATTCCCTGAAAAAGCCATGGATGATATCGTCCACACCAATCCCGACCCGGAACCGAGCGAAGGACGATCGGGAGAAAAGGGGTGATGTTGCTCGCAGCCCTCGGTCAAAATTTTGCACTTCTGGTGGCAGTCATGATTATTCTCTGGCTGGTTTCGGTGAAAATCCGGGATGTGTCCTTTATCGATTCCTTCTGGGCTTATGGCATGGCGATCATGGCAGGCGCATCAATCCTGCAGGTGGGAAATGCGGGCTGGCTCGGTTGGACGATCTTTGGTTTGACGATGACCTGGGGCGTGCGTTTGGGAACGCATCTTTACCTGCGATGGAGCAAGGAAGGCGAGGATCCACGCTATACCAAGATAATCGGCACTGCGATGAAGAAAAAGGGTTGGAGCTTTGCAAAAACGGCATTGATAAAAGCGTGGGTGTTGCAAATACCGCTGCTTTTCATGGTCTGCTTGCCTGCGCAAATCGGGATATTGCTGTCGGGCGATCAGGGGCTTGGGCCGTTAGCGGTTATCGGTCTGGTACTCGCGGTCATCGGTATCGTTTTCGAAACGGTCGGGGATGCGCAATTGAAAGCGTTCAAGGCGGATCCGTCGAATAAGGGCAAGGTGCTCGATACCGGGCTTTGGCGCTACACTCGTCATCCCAATTATTTTGGCGATTTCTGCACATGGTGGGGGATATGGCTGGTTGCGGCACAAGTCGGTTGGCCAGCGTGGGTGGCGATTATCGGGCCTTTGTTCCTCAGCTTCACGCTAACCAAATGGAGTGGCGCACCCATGCTGGAATATGCGCTGCGCAAGAACCGGCCGGATTATGTTGACTATATCGAGCGGACATCCGGTTTTTTCCCGTTGCCGCCGAAGCGAGGGTGAGCTCTGAATAGATGTGCTCCGCACTTGATGCGGAGCCTAGGTTAGACGGGCGTGGCAGCCATCCTGGGCTCCGCATCAAGTGCGGAGCACGTCACTGCTAACACAACCACTAAGCTGCGGCGGCCAGCACCTTGTTCTCGATAATCTGCGCAAACACATCGCTGTCTTGCGCACCGGGAACCATGAATTTCTTGTTGAAGATAAAGGCTGGTACGCCGGAGATGAAGCGGTCTTGCCATTGGGCTTCAACCGCACGGACATCCGCAGCGTACATGTCACTGGCCAGCAAGCTGCGGACGCGTTTTTCATCCAGGCCGACAGAGCCAGCCACTTCGGTCAAAATTTCATGATCGCTGACATCTTTGCCATCGGTGAAATGCGCTTTGAACAGTGCCAGTTTCAGTGCAGTCTGTTTGCCGGTTTCGCCGGCCCAGTGGAGCAGGCGGTGCGCATCAAATGTGTTCACCATCCGCATATTCTCACGATAGCTGAACTCAAAGTCGAGATCGCTGCCGGCGTTGCGCAGCCGTTCACGATTGGCTTTGCTTTGCTCTGGCGTGGCGCCATATTTCTGCGCCATATGCTCGTTGATATCCTGTCCCTCGGGCGGCATGTTCGGGTTCAGTTCAAATGCATGCCAGGCGAGGGCGAATTCTGCTCTGCCTTCAAAGCGCTGCATCGCCTGTTCGAGTTTTTTATACCCGATGATGCACCAGGGGCAGACGACATCAGAGACAATATCGACGGTAATTACCGGGGTCTCTGACATAGTCTATTTCCTTATATGATTGGATGCCGGGTCAGGCTTTTTCTAAAGTGCACTGGAGTGGGTGTTGGTTCTTGCGAGCGAAGTCCATCACCTGTGTTACCTTTGTCTCGGCAACTTCATAGCTAAAGGTGCCGCAAATTCCGACGCCCTTCTGGTGGACGTGCAGCATCACCCGGGTCGCTTCATCAATATCCATCTGGAAAAAGCGCTTGAGGACAAGGACGACAAATTCCATCGGAGTATAGTCGTCGTTGAGCAGCAGGACTTTGTAGGGATTGGGTTTCTTGGTCTTGGTCCGCGTTTTGGTAGCGATACCGAGATCGGTATCATCGCTGTCCCCGGTACCGTTGTTGTCCGCGCCGTCATCATCATCCCCGGCCATTGCCATGCCTGATTGCAAGGCTTCGCCGCGTCCCAAAAAAGGCGGTTCGGCTTCGATTGGTGATAGGGAGAGAATCTCTGCTGTAATCATGTCTGTCAGGATATGGTATTTTCACCCTTGAGGGCAAGTGGCGGATTGATCAATCCACGATGATTTTACGATAAATTGACCCAACATGGGCCAAATGAAAAAGGCCGCTCCCGAAGGAACGGCCTTTTGCGTGACGATTAAAAGCAGCTTAAGCGGCTTTTTTGATCTCTTTACGGATGGTGCTAACGCGATCAGCAATTGGCTGATAGGCTTTGCCAGCCAATTTGGTTACGGCATCCATGTTGTTTGAAGTCTGTTCCATAACCCGGTCCAGGCTGCTGCGCATGAAGTCAGCTTGCATTTCAACGAAATCTTTTGGCGTAGCAACATTGAAAGAGCTTTTCAGAACGTTGCTGGCTTCCGCGAAGTTTTCGCGGGTATATTTAACGTTGGTTTTGCCGATTTCCTGAGCGCCTTGAGCGGTGATTTTGCCGCTTTCGACGAGGGTTTCAACGTTAAGACGGTTGAATTCAACAGCGTCTTTGGAAACTTCAACAGCACGGTCAGCTACTTCTTTGGCACGCTCTTGAGCGGTCGCGGTCAGCTTCTCAAGCTGAGCCTGCAATTTGGCAGCCATGTCCTGCAGAGCTTTTTTGTTGGTGGTAGCCGCTTTTGGAGCAGCCTTTGGAGCTGCTTTCTTTACGGTTTTCTTCACAGGCGCTTTCTTAGCGGTGGTTTTCTTTGCGGTTGTCATCTTGGTCGTTCCTTTTTTAACAGTCTTTTTCGCGGTTGTTGCGGCGCGTTTCGGAGCGGCTTTGCGCTTCGTAACAGTCTTTTTAGGAGCCGCCTTGGTTGCTGCAGGCTTCGTTGCAGCGGGTTTTGAAGCCGTTTTGGTTGTTGCAGCAGCAACCGGCGTTTTCGCAGCAGGAGCCGCGGCGGTTGTTGGTGCAGTCTTCGTTGCTGGCTTGGCAGCTGCTTTAGGAGCAGGTGCAGCTTCAGCAGCTACGGATTTCGCTGAGGCAGCGGCTGAGTAAGCCGCTTCAGCAGAGAGGCTGGCGGGCTTATTAGCAGCCGGAACAGCCTGTGTATCAGTCGTTTTTGTATCAGCCATCTTTGCTTCCATTTGTTTGTTGCAGTGCACAAATAGGGAAGGCTTACGTTAAAGTCAAGGAAAAATGTTGCAGTGCACAATAAATGAGATTTGTCGATTAAAATTCATTAATATCAGTGCTATATGCAAGATCTGAAGCTGATCACTTTCGTGAGTTTATACAGTTTCTACACAGAATCGGCTAAAAAATCCTTCTCTGTTGCCACGCAGCAAAAAGCCTTTTCCGCCTTTACAGAAGAAATCACTCAGCGCGCATTGCCATAGCATGTCGCTGGACATGTAGGAAAGGACTTCGCGCTCTCTACACATCCAGCGCTCGGTTAAATCAGGTTCGTCGTTGTAGCGACCGCCAAGAGAGAGAAAGCGGCGATGCAAATATTTGCTGTGACGCCGACTGACAGGCGGATCGGCTTGGCGACGGCATCAAAGCGTGCTTCATATTCGGGATGCTCGGTGCCCATCATCCGGTCCCACCAGGTGAAGTAGAGGCCGAAATTGCTGTTACCCTGACTATGGTGCAAGTCATGATGGGTGGTTGTGGTGATCCAGCCGACAAATTTGTTGCGCGTCCAGCCGGCCGGGAATAATTCTACCCCGGCATGCCCCATAACATTGCGAACAATCATATGGGCGAGGAACAGGAAGATCGCGAATGGATACATGCCGCCGAACACAACCGAGATGATGAACAGATAGATCGGCACAAAGGCAGCCTCGGCCATCGCCTCGAACGAGGAGAAGCTATATGCCGCCCATGGCGTCGGGGTGCGCGACTTGTGATGGTGCAGGTGTGAGAAGCGGAACATGGTTTTCGTATGCAGCCAGCGATGCATCCAATAGAAATAGGCATCATGCGCAACGATCATTGCCAATAGCTGAACTATGAACAAGGGCCAGAGTATCTCGCCGGTCATGACCGTGATCCAGCCCGCTGCTTCCAGCAAAACTGTGCTGATTGTGGTCAGACCGAAAACGACAACTGTGCGCATGGAAGACAGAAATTCGCGTTTATAGTCAGCGAAACCAGCCTTGCGGGATTGGATGCGCCGGGCGGCGCTCCATTTACCAAATGCCCACAGGATTAAGGACAATGTGCCTGCCGCGATCAAATAGCGGCCCAGATCAAAGGTAAAGGCACCAATCATATGGTCCACTATGGCGTTGAAAAGTTCAGGCATAACATTCTCCATCACAAGCGTTTGTTGTTTGATGAAGGCAAAGTGAAAGAAAGCCGCATCCGTCTCTCTGCAATGCTGAAAAATGCTGTGCGATTTTGAAAATGATCAGACTATTTCAGTTTTGATCAATGGCTTCCTTGCGAAAATCACTAGGTGTTTGGCCCGTTTCCGAGCGAAAGGCGCGATTAAACGGCGCCAGCGATCCATAGCCCAAATCCATCGCTATTGTCAGAATCGGCAAGTCTACATGCGCTCGATCAGCCAATTTTTCCTTGGCTTCGGCGATTCGATAGCCGTTGAGAAAGGACGAAAAATTGCGATGGCCGAGTTGTTTGTTGATCAATGCGCGTAGCCGGTGCTCTTGCGTATCGAGCTGTGCGGCCAGCGTCGCTATTGTCAGCGACGGGGTGCGATATTGTCCTTCTTCCATCGCTGCGATGAGCTTGTCATGCAACACGGTTTCCGATGGTGAGAGATTTAGAAAGGGACGGGCTTGCGGTTGATTGGTGACGGGTTTTGCAAATAAATCACCGTCCGCTGTCAGTACCGCCATGCCGGCGCCAAGAACCAGGATCAGGATCAGCATCGCATTGACCGCTGATACGCCTGGGATATTGTCCGTAGGACCGAAGAAAAGTTCATAAGTCAGAACGCCGCCAACCTCTAGTCCGACAAAAATCGGCAAAAACATTCTGATCAGCCGCCGCTTTTCAATCAAGTCATCCGCACGGCCTGTCAGGGCAATGATGATGAGATGCGCGACTAATGCAAGGGAAAGAAAACGGATCGCATAGAAGGTAAACCATCGTATGCCTGGCACAGTGACAGCCATGATCCATAACAGCGCAAGCAATATTGGCACGGCAATAAGCAAGGCCTTGGCAATGCGGCGCTCAAACAGCTGGTGCGCAAATATCCATGCCCAGACGGTTGTTGATACCGAAAGAAAGTCAATAGCTCTGCGCCAGGGAAGCGGCGGTGCTAGCGTGATTGATGAATTGATCAAATAAGCCATTGAACTGATCAGCACGCCCAATAGTGATATTTTTAGACCTAGCCGGGTCTTGCTTGTCAGAAGAACACCAACGATCATGATCTGCCCGCCCATGGTAAGCAGTCGCAATATCGTATCGACCAATGCCAGATCTATTCCGCCGATGGTTATAACCTTCCCTGTTGGGTGCTATGCTAGCTCATCTTTTTCAGTTCGCAACGGGAATAACGGTGATACGTCTCTTCGGGCTATCGCGGATTATTCTTTTGTTTCCGAAACAGCTATGTGTAACAGCTTAACCATGCAGCGCGAATGTCCCCCATGTCTCAACTGAAATCCATCGCGACCGCCCTTCCAGATCACAAGATCAGCCAAGAGGATGTTCTGGCGGTACTGGCCAAGGCGCGCGGGGCTGCGTTGCCCGCGCGATTGAAACAGATATTGGGCAATAGCGGGATTGCCCATCGCTATATTGCCCGGGACCCTGATTATTATCTGGAACAGCGCAGCTGGCCTGAACGTGCGCAGATCTATGATGAAGTGGGCAGGGCGCTGGCCGGACGGTCAGCGACGGCGGCACTGGAGAAAGCGGCCTTGCGGCCTTCAGATGTTGACGCGATTGTGATGATCTCGACAACGGGCACAATGACGCCTTCCATTCCCAGCCGATTGATCGAGGCCATGGGGTTTCGTCAATCAGTGCAGACCGTGCCCGTATTCGGCTATGGCTGTGCAGGCGGGATATTGGGCATAAGGCTGGCCAATGACTTGGCCGATGCCAATGGCGGGCAGAATGTTCTGCTGATCTCGCTGGAACTATGCAGCCTGTCCTACGACTATAGCCAGTTCGACAAGAAGAATATGATCGCAACGGCGCTGTTTGCCGATGGCTGCGCGGCAGCTGTGCTGACCGGCAAGGCAGGGCAGGGTGAGGGGCCGTCCTTCCGCGCCTTCGATCAGAAAACCTGGCCCGATTCGCGTGATATGATGGGTTGGGATATTGGTGAAACCGGATTTGATCTGGTGCTCGCACGGGATATCCCAACCTTTGTGGCTAAGGACTTCACGCCCTTCTGTGATCAATTCCTAAGCGAGCAAGGCCTGGAAAAATCGGATATGAGCGAGCCAGCCTGTCATCCCGGTGGCGGACGAGTGGTTGAGGCGCTCGAAGACTATTTCGCGCCAGAATTGCCGGGCATTCCTGCAACCCGCGAGGTGCTGAAACATCACGGTAATATGTCATCGCCGACCGTGCTGTTCGTGCTGGAAAAACTACTCAGTAGTAACCCTAAGAGGCCGGTATTAATGACTGCTCTTGGTCCAGGCTTTACATCCGTGCTGGGCATATTGGACCCGGCAGGAGCAGATTGATGAATGATTTAGGTGCCATTTTTACGACCCCGCCAACGCTCGTCACCTGGGTTCTCATCTATATTGTTGCGCAGCGGTTGGGCGAACTGGTCTATGCTAACCGCAATACCCGGCGGTTATTGTCCGAAGGCGGTGAGGAGTTCGGTGCGGATCACTATCACTGGTTTATCTTCCTGCACAGCGCGTGGTTAGCGATCATCTTTCTGCTGGTCGATCCGCTGCGGGAGCTGAACCCGGCCCTGCTGGCGCTGTTTATTGGCACCCAAGTCCTGCGGGTCTGGACCTTGGCATCAATCGGTCGCTGGTGGACAACGCGGATCATATCGGCGCCTCATTTCGACAAAGTGAAACGCGGGCCATATAAATATGTCAGCCATCCCAACTATCTGGTGGTGGTGCTTGAAATCGCGATTGTTCCTTTGTTGATGGGCTTGCCATGGGTGGCGCTTCTATTCTCGATCCTGAATGCAATCCTGCTGCGCCATCGGATCCGCGTGGAAAACACGGTGCTGGGACAGCGCGGGCAAAGCGAAGCCTAGGTCAGAATCTCGCCGTCAACTGCACCCCGTAAAAGCGTGGTTCGGCCGGAATGAAGGTCGGAATCCCAAAAGCACCACCGGTATTGCCGGCATCGAGCAGATAGTTTTCATTGGTCAGGTTCCGCGCGAAGCCAGCCACTTCAAATTGTTCATCGGCAAAGGATATACCTGCGCGCAGGTTGACGAGCGTTACCGCATCCTGGCTGATCGCCTGGCTGTTCGGAATTTCAAAGAATATCCGGCTGCGATAGGTGATAGTCGGCGTCACGAAGAAACTGGTGCTGTCGTTGATTGGATAATCAACTGTGAAGCCGCCAGCGGTCTGTACTTCTGGCTGCAACCGGAAGCGGGCATCGCGAAATGCCGGGGCAATATCGTCCGTATTGTCGATACCGCCATCGATATAGCCGATATTGGCGAATATGTTCAGCCAGTCGGCGGCCTGAATGCTGACCTCGGCTTCGACCCCGAAATTCTTGGCGCTGCCCGCACTTTGGGTTTCCGCAAGGCCGGTTTCGGGGTTTACGACGCTGACCTGAAAGCCTTCATAAGTCTGGTAATAGACGCCGAGCGAACCTGACACCGGACCGAAGGATCCCTTCAAGCCCACTTCGTAATTCCATACGGTTTCCTCATCGATCGCGGTGAAGTCGGCAATCGGGCCATTTGGACCGCTCGTTGCATCCAGATCGACAGTCGGCGAGCGGCGACCTTTAGAGATGGTGGCAAAGCCGTTAACATCGTCGGAGAAGCGGTAGAGAATATTGAAGCGTGGGAGAAAGGCCTCAAAGCTGTCCTCGGTTCGGAATGTTTGGCCAGCTGTATCTGTGACAGTAAACAAGGGCACGCCGGCCAGCACGGAATTGGGAGCGAATGCCCGATAGCCGGAACGGCGCTTTTCGATAAGCGCACGGATACCGGCGGTTAGTTCCAGTTCCGGGATTGGAATCCAGGTACCGTCGGCAAAGACCGAATAGCTGTCATTCTTGCCGAGATTTTCAAATTCCAATGTGTAAGGAATGGCCGTAAACGCGCCGTTGGTGAGTGCTTCGATAGCGACACCGGCGGGAATGCCGTCAGCGCTTACACAGGGAACGCCGACAACAATCTGACCTTGTAGGCACTGCAGGAATGTGACCTCATCCGTGGCTAAGGGCACGCGCTGGCTGCCATCCTCGCGAAAGATATTCCAACCGAAGGAGCCGCGAAATGTTGTGCCGTTATTATAGGAGAAACGGGTCTCGTGGCTCCACTGGTCGCCCTCGGCATCCTCGGCAAATTCCAGATAGGTAGCTACCGAGCCATCGGCATCGAACACTTCATTGGAATCGAAATTGCGATAGCCGTTGACCATGGTCAGCGTCCATTCGTCAGCAAAGTTCCATGAAAAGGTGAAATTGGCGTCATAGACATCGCGGGTCAGGCCAAGCTCATCATCGCCCAAAATCTCGGGGAAAAAGGGCGATCCGGCGAGAAAGGCCGGGCCAAAAGGATCGGCCGGACCAGCAGTTGTCGGTAGCGAGCCGGATATAAACGGCGTGCCCGAGTTGCGCTGGCGGTCATACGTGAAAATCAGGTCAGCGGTGAAATCGTCGCTGGGCGTGTAGCGCAGCGATCCCCGGATACCGAGCTGGTTCTGCGCATAGAGATCATCCTGATTGGGTGCGAGATTTTCGACATAGCCATCGCGGCGTTTATAGGCAAAAGCCACGCGTCCGGCGATGATGTCCGACCCCGCGTTGAGGTGACCCGCCACCGTGTAGGCGTCGAAATTGCCATAGCTGCCTGACAGTTCGCCGGAAAAGCCGGGCTCCGGCTTGTTCGAGACAATGCTGATCGCACCAACCGCAGAGGCCGTGCCGAACAGGGTTGCTTGCGGGCCCTTGATCACCTCAATCCGTTCGATGTCATAGGCATCCTGATAGGAACCACGAGAGCGGGAAATATCGATGCCGTTATAGTAAAGCGTGACCCGCGGCGCCTGTTGGGCCGAACCGCTGTCAGAAGTAATCCCGCGAATGACGACACCGGGATTATTGGCGCTTTGTTCCTGAATATTCAGACCGGGCACGAAGTTGGACAGCTCATCAAGATCCGACACGCCCAGCTCGCGAAGCCGTTCGCCGGTCGCGGCAGAAATGGTGATCGGTACATCGGTCGAACGCTGCTCAATCTTCTGTGCTGTCACGATGATGACATTGTCGTCGCTGCCGTCTTCTGCCGCATTGTCCAGATCATTTTGCGCCGCAGCAGGAGCGGCAAGGGTAGAAAAACAAAGCGTGGTTGCAAGAGCGGGCAGGGAGGTTTTGCATGTCAATTTCACGAGAATCAGCCTTTACTAGGAGCAGGGGGAAACTGACTGTGCAAGTGCAGCATTGCTGTTACCGCATGAGGCAATCCGTGTGACAGATTGAAGAAGACCATGCGTCTATAATGTGACGAACTGGCTTTGGTCTCTGAAGTCGGCCAAATTTCCGGGCCAATATAGACGATCGCTTTGGGTTCTAAAATCGACGTTGCCTTGAGCCCGTGACCAATGATAGTCTCCGTAATGCCCAATATTTGCTAATCGAGTTGGTGTTTTTCTTTAGTCCAAACGTCAGTTCGGGGACGTTGAACCATTGCGAACAAAGAATATTGGCAACAGGCTGACAATCCAGACGGGAGACTATTCATGTTCTTGCACGATATTGGGATTATTCCAGGCGGTACAAAAACTAGTTCACCGGATTCGGGCAAACACGCGATCACAAATTTATCGCGGCGCGGTTTTGTTGTCGGGTCCAGCCTGTTTGTCGTTGGCGTCGCTCTTGTTGGCTGCTCCAGATATGAAGAACCCAAAATTGATCCCGACGCTATTGATTTGCCGGAAGCAGGTCCCAGCCCGTTGACGGAGGTTAAGGGCGGCGATGCAACGCCGGCCCTATGGATTGCCATTGAAGAAGATGGTGCGGTCAAGATCACATGCCACCGTTCGGAAATGGGTCAGCAGGTTTGGACCGCAATGGCGCAGATTGTTGCCGACGAGCTAGAGGCTGATTGGGACAAGGTCGAAATTGTTCAAGCCGAAGGGCATGAACGCTATGGTGATCAAAATACCGATGGGTCGCGGTCGGTACGGTATAATTTTCATCGGCTGCGTATAGCTGGTGCCGCCATGAAACAGATGTTGACCGAGGCGGCCGCTGTTTACTGGAAAATGGAGCCTTCAGAATGCTCAGCTGAACAGGGCCTCGTTAGCAATAGTCAGAATAGCGACACCTTGTCTTACGGCAACCTCGCGAAACTGGCGGCCAGACTGCAAGTTCCCGAAGAGGCGGAAATTACCGTCAAAGACCCGAAGGACTGGCGCTACATCAACAAGGAAATCCCATCATTGACCATCCCGCTTATCACGCGGGGTGAAGGCACATTTGGCATCGACGTTGATCGGCCCGACATGGTTTATGCTGTCGTAGCACGACCGCCACAAGTGTTTGGCAAGACAGGCGCCGTCAGCGACGCGGACGCGTTGGCAATTCCCGGTGTGCTGCAGACGGTGAAACTGCCCGATGCCAAACCACCAGCTCTTTTTCAGCCACTGGGCGGTGTGGCCGTGGTAGCGACCGATACATGGGCCGCTATTCAGGGGCGCAATGCGCTGGAGGTAGACTGGATCGACGGTCCCAATGCCAGCTATGATTCCGAAACATTCGCCGAGCAGATGAAGGCGACTGCGAAGCGGCCTGGTACGGTTAGACGCAAACGCGGTGATTTGGCTTCGGGCCTGGCAAATGCTGCGCAGCGCATAGAAGCGGAATATTACGCGCCGCATCTTTCACAATCACCGATGGAGCCGCCTGCGGCAACAGCTGAATGGAATGGAGAGAAACTAGAATGTTGGGCTTGCGTCCAAGACCCGCAAGCGACGCGCCAGACGCTGTCCGATCTGCTGAAAGTCGATAAAGAGAATATTACTGTTCACGCCACCTGGTTGGGCGGTGCTTTCGGCCGTAAATCCAAACCGGATTTCGTCGTCGAGGCGGCCATGATTGCCAAGGAAGTGGGTAAACCTGTCAAGGTAACCTGGACCCGGGAAGATGAAGTGCGTCATGGATTCTATCACTCGGCAAGTGCGCAACGGCTGGAGGCCGGACTGGATGAAGATGGAAAGTGCACGTCTTATCTGCACCGTACGGTCTTTCCTCCCATTGCCTCTACATTTGTTCCGGGCATGGATGTTCCGACAGATGGAGAAATGGGCCTGGGAGCGACTGATGTGCCGTTCGCTATGCCCAACCTTCAAGTCGAATCGGGCAATGCAAAAGGCCATGTTCGCATTGGCTGGTTGCGCGCTGTGTCCAATATATATCATGCATTTGCGGTTCAGAGCTTTGCCGCGGAAATGGCGCATGCCGCCGGGAAGGACCAGAAAGACTATCTGTTGGAGCTGATTGGAGATGCCCGCACGATAGACCCCAATGCTGAAGGCGCGACCTACCCGAATTACGACGCGTCAATCGAAGAATACCCGATCGAAACAGCGCGGCTCACCAATGTGGTGAATATGGTTTCCGACATGGCCAAATGGGGACGCGAGATGCCTTCGGGGCATGGCCTTGGCATTGCTGTTCATCGCTCGTTTTTATCTTATATTGCGACGATCATCGAAGTGGCCGTCACGCCCGAAGGCGCTCTGACCATACCGGGCGTTTGGCTTGCCGCTGATTCCGGTACGGTCGTTAACCCGCGTCACGCCCGTGCGCAAATGGAAGGTGGAACGATTTATGGCCTGTCCAACGCATTATTCGGTGAAATAACGGCCAAAAACGGGGCTATCGTACAGGATAACTTCCCGTCTTGGCGGGTATTGCGAATGGGTGAGGCGCCCAAGGCATTTGAGGTGGAAATCGTCAATTCAAATAGCGCTCCCGCCGGTGTCGGTGAGCCAGGAACGCCGCCTGCCGCGCCTGCTCTTACCAACGCAATATTCAACGCTACTGGCCATCGGATCAGAACATTGCCGATTATCGGCGCGAGCGGCAGTCGTCTGACTTTGCCGACCGAAGCAACCGCACAAGCAGAGGAATAGGCCATGACCACTACATTGAACATCAACGGAAAAGACGAAACGGTGGATGCAGCGCCCGGTACACCTTTACTCTGGGTCTTGCGCGATCATCTCAAAATGACCGGCACGAAATTTGGATGCGGCGTTGCGCAGTGCGGTGCCTGTACTGTGCATGTCGATGGCACCCCCACGCGATCCTGCATTACGGCGCATGATACGCTTGAAGGCGCCAAGGTAACAACTATCGAAGGTGTAACCGGAAGTGCGGCCGACGCCATCCGAGAGGTTTGGGTGAAAAATGATGTCCCGCAATGCGGCTATTGCCAATCGGGCCAGATCATGGCGGCCACAGCTTTGTTGGCGGAAAATTCAAATCCGAGTGATGAAGATATCGATGCTGCAATGAGCGGAAACATCTGTCGCTGCGCCACTTATATGAGCATTCGCCGGGCAATTAAGGAGGCGGCTGGTTAAAGCCGGTGATTGGATAGATAGGGCGGTTTTCGCGAACATCGTTTCGCAATGCCATTTTATGTTCGTTTTCAACAGTTGCCGACGGAGGGCCTTGCACAGGCGAGGCATGGATATCCGCTGCCGTCGATGTTCGGCCCGCTTTGGGCGCAGTCCTTGTGCGCACCGCCAGCAGACAGGAAGCGGCACCGTCCCGATAGGAAATGATCAAATTTCGGATACGCTTCGAAATTAAACCAGCCGCTTCATCTCAAATGACGGATGAAAACTTGACCTATCCGTATTACCTTAATAATACAGTGAGGCAGGGTAACTCTACTCTGGCAATTGGAGCCTCATATGAAAATCCTGTCAAAAGCCTGTTTGGTTGCAGCCACCCTATTTGCCATGCCAGGCGTTCAATTGTACGCGCAAGACCGGCAATCCCAAGCCAACGATTGCGAAGTCGGTATTTACCGCAAGGATGGTACAGGCTTTGTGGTTATCACAAAGCGCGAAAATACATTCCGATATAGTTTCGACAATGGTGAGGTTGGCAAAATCGGCACGCCTGATGCTCGAGTTGCCTGCATGAGCGGCGCGGTGCAGGTCAATAGGTCAGATATCTGGAAAAAAGTTCCGCTGGTGCAAACCGATACGCTGATTAACGCCGGAAGTGTATTGCTGGCCGGCCGGTTGATCGAACCGCTGGATGCTTCCAAACAGACGCCATTGGTCGTCTTTGCTCATGGCTCGGAACCTCTGGGTTGGATTGATAGGGTTCGCTATCCCTATATGCTGGCGGCCAGAGGGATCTCGGTCTTTGTCTATGACAAGCGTGGCACAGGTCTTTCGCAAGGCAAATATTCTCAAAATTTTCCGCAACTGGCCGATGATTTGGTTGCCGCAGCCTCGGAAGCCAGGCGGCTCGCGGTCGGGCGGTTCGGGCGTTTTGGTCTGATCGGCGTGAGCCAGGGCGGCTGGATCGCGCCGATGGCGGCCAATCGAGCCAAGGCGGATTTTCTGGGCATCGGCTATGGTCTGGCGATCAATATGAAAGAGGAAGACGCCGCACAGGTTCAAAAAGAGCTGCGCGATGTCGGCTATGGCGATGATGTGCTGCGCAAGGCAAAGCGGATAACTGACGCGACCGCCAAAGTTGCCTCGACCGGATATCGGGAAGGCCTGGGCCAACTGGCCGAGGTACAGCGCTTATATGGCGAGGAACCGTGGTTTGAGAAAGTCAAAGGCGGTTATACTGGCGTTCTGCTGAGCAAGTCCGTTGATGACCTGCGGGAAAATGGCATCCCACAATATGATGGCCTTAATGTTGATTGGTCCCACGACCCTATGGCGATATTGCGGCAGGTAAAGATACCACAGCTATGGGTTCTGGCCGAAGAAGACCGGGAGGCACCTGTGGCTGAAACGCTGGATCGTTTGCGTGAGCTTCGGGAAAATGGGCAGGAGGTAAACATTTTCATGTTTCCCGATACGGATCACGGCATGTGGGAGTTTGAGCAAGACGACAATGGTTCGCGGCAGCTGACAAAAATCGCGGACGGATATTTTCGGCTCCTGGCCGACTGGGCGGAGGACATGCTGAACGACCCCTACGGCCGCGCGCGCATCGTGCGATAATCATTTCGCTTGTATCAAGGCATGCCACCCCTTGACCCCCACCCGAATCCCCGCTAAGGGCCGCGCTTCTGCTCAGGTGTGATCCGTCACACCCGCAGAAAACTTACATAGGCAAAACACTTTCGGCGATTTGGCCGTGAGAGTAACCCTAGTTTATCTAGATCCAATAAGGTGAAGACTTTATGCCAACGATTAATCAGCTCGTCCGTAAAGGGCGGGTGCCACAGAAGACGAAGTCCAAAGTGCCGGCCATGGAAGCCAACCCGCAGAAGCGCGGCGTTTGCACCCGTGTCTACACAACGACTCCAAAGAAACCAAACTCCGCTCTGCGTAAGGTTGCCAAGGTTCGCCTGACCAACCAGCGTGAGGTCATCAGCTATATTCCAGGTGAAGGTCATAACCTTCAGGAGCATAGCGTTGTTCTCATTCGCGGCGGCCGTGTGCGCGACCTTCCCGGTGTGCGTTACCATGTGCTGCGCGGTGTTCTTGATACGCAAGGCGTTAAGGACCGGAAGCAATCCCGTTCCAAATATGGCGCCAAGCGTCCTAAGTAATCGGTCAGATAGGAGTTATATAATATGGCACGTCGTCGTCGTCCCGAGAAACGGGTAATCCTTCCTGATCCAAAATTTAAGGATCAGGTCCTTTCCAAATTCATGAACAACCTGATGCAGGATGGTAAGAAATCTGTTGCAGAACGCATCGTTTATGGCGCGCTGGATAGCGTAGAAGCCAAAGCGAAAAAAGATCCGCTGCAGATGTTCCATGATGCGCTGAACAATGTGAAGCCGGGCATCGAAGTCCGCTCTCGCCGTGTTGGTGGTGCAACCTATCAGGTTCCTGTCGAAGTGCGTCCCGAGCGTGCTCAGGCTCTTGCGATCCGCTGGGTCATTGCTGCTGCTCGTGCACGTAGCGAGACCACCATGGCGGCGCGTCTGTCCGGTGAGATCCTGGACGCTTCCAACAATCGCGGCAATGCGGTGAAGAAGCGGGAAGATGCGCACAAGATGGCCGAAGCCAACCGCGCATTTGCACATTACCGCTGGTAACATTATATAAAGGCGCAGGGGTTGCAGAGCCTCTGTAAATTCCTGCGCTTTTCACATTGTTGTATTTGTAACTAATCAGGGCTGGTCATCGCTGGCCCGTTTCACTATAGGGGCGGCGCTAATTGGGGCCCCTTAATTCTGGAGTAAAGATTATGGCACGCAGCCATCCGCTCGAACGATATCGCAATATTGGCATTATGGCCCATATTGATGCTGGTAAAACGACCACAACGGAACGTATCCTGTATTATACGGGTAAGTCCTACAAGATCGGCGAAGTGCATGATGGCGCGGCGACGATGGACTGGATGGAGCAAGAACAGGAGCGTGGTATTACCATTACCTCTGCTGCGACCACCTGTTTCTGGAATGCCGAAGACCGCAAGGGTCCTGAGCACCGGATCAACATCATTGATACACCAGGCCACGTCGACTTCACGATTGAAGTTGAGCGTTCTTTGCGTGTGCTCGATGGCGCGGTTGCCTGTTTCGACGGCGTTGCCGGCGTTGAGCCACAGTCTGAGACCGTATGGCGTCAGGCTGATAAATATAAGGTGCCGCGGATGTGCTTCATCAACAAGCTCGACCGGACCGGTGCGAACTTTGAATTCTGCGTAAACTCCATCGTTGAGCGTCTCGGCGCGACCCCAGCTGTCTTGTATCTGCCTATCGGTATCGAAGCGAGCCTGGTTGGTCTGGTTGACCTGGTGAACCAGCGTTCGATTACATGGAAGAACGAAGATCTTGGCGCTGAATATTCTTATGGTGAAATTCCAGAAGATATGGCTGACCAAGCGGCTGAATATCGCGAGAAGCTCATCGAGCTTGCTGTTGAGCAGGACGATGACGTGATGGAACAATATCTGGAAGGCAACGAGCCTGATGCAGCGACTTTGAAAGCGCTCATCCGTAAAGGCACGCTGAACCAAAGCTTTGTTCCTGTGCTTTGTGGTTCGGCCTTTAAGAACAAAGGCGTTCAGCCACTGCTCGACGCGGTAGTTGATTATATGCCAAGCCCGCTCGACGTTGATGCCATTAAAGGTGTCAAGCTGGACGGTGAAACCGAAGATACGCGTCCATCAAGCGATGACGAACCATTTGCGGCGCTGGCCTTTAAAGTCATGAACGATCCTTTCGTTGGTACTTTGACCTTTGCCCGCATCTATTCCGGCAAGCTGGAAAAAGGCACGGTGCTCAACTCGGTCAAGGACAAGAAGGAAAAAGTCGGCCGCATATTGGAAATGCACTCCAATGACCGTAAGGACATTGAAGAAGCATTTGCCGGTGACATCATTGCTCTGGCCGGCATGAAGACCACCACCACCGGTGACACGCTTTGTGCCGCAGAAGATCCGATCATTCTCGAGCGGATGGAATTCCCGGATCCGGTTATCGAGCTTTCGGTTGAACCAAAAACCAAGGCTGACCAAGAGAAGATGGGCGTTGCGCTTAATCGTCTCGCGGCGGAAGATCCAAGCTTCCGGGTATCGACGGACCATGAATCCGGTCAGACGATCATCAAAGGCATGGGCGAGCTTCACCTTGACATCCTGGTCGATCGCATGAAGCGTGAGTTCAAGGTGGAGGCCAATGTTGGTGCGCCGCAGGTTGCTTATCGTGAATCGCTCGGCAAGGCTGTCGATGTTGACTATACGCATAAGAAGCAGTCCGGTGGTTCCGGTCAGTTCGCGCGTATCAAGTTTGAAGTCACGCCTGGTGAGCGCGGTGAAGGCATTACCTTTGAAGACGAAATCAAGGGCGGTAACATTCCAAAGGAATATATCCCGTCAGTTGAAAAAGGTATGCGTGAAACGGCTGAAACCGGTTCTTTGATTGGCTTTCCGATCATCGACTTTAACATTCGTGTTTATGATGGCGCGTTCCATGATGTTGACTCTTCGGCGCTGGCTTTTGAAATTGCGGCGCGCGCTGCAATGCGTGAAGCGGCCCAGAAGTCTGGCATCAAACTGCTTGAGCCCATCATGAAAGTCGAAGTGATTACGCCGGAAGACTATCTTGGTGACGTGATCGGCGATCTCAACTCTCGCCGTGGCCAGATCCAGGGTACCGACACGCGCGGTATCGCTCAGGCTGTGGACGCGATGGTCCCACTGGCCAATATGTTTGGTTATGTGAACGAGTTGCGCTCTTTCACGCAGGGCCGTGCACAATATTCGATGCAATTTTCTCACTATGAGCAGGTGCCGAATAATGTCGCTGAAGAATTGAAGGAGAAGATGGCTTAATCGCCGCTGCTCTTTTTACGAGTAACCGCGCTTACCTTTTGGTTCTGGCTCAAGAAAAAAGCCTAGAGGTTAAAAGGGTGTTGACAGATTTGGATAGTCTCGCCAAAGCGCGGCACAGACTATCAAGACGATAGAAATTAGAGGTAAGAAAAAATGGCAAAAGAGAAGTTTGAACGCAATAAGCCGCATTGCAACATCGGCACCATCGGTCACGTTGACCACGGTAAAACCACGCTGACTGCAGCGATCACGAAAGTGCTTGCTGAATCTGGCGGCGGTGAAGCCGTAGACTTCGCGAACATTGACAAGGCGCCGGAAGAGCGTGAGCGCGGCATCACCATTTCAACGGCACACGTTGAATATGAAACAGACAACCGCCACTATGCGCACGTCGACTGCCCGGGTCACGCTGACTATGTTAAAAACATGATCACCGGCGCGGCTCAGATGGACGGTGCTATTCTGGTTGTGAACGCAGCTGACGGTCCAATGCCACAGACTCGCGAGCACATCCTGCTTGCTCGTCAGGTTGGCGTTCCTGCTCTTGTTGTTTTCATGAACAAAGTTGATCAGGTTGACGACGAAGAACTGCTTGAGCTCGTTGAAATGGAAGTTCGTGAACTTCTTTCTTCTTACGACTTCGATGGCGACAATATTCCCATCGTTGCTGGTTCTGCTCTGGCTGCTCTCGAAGGCCGTGACGACAATATCGGTAAAGAGAAAATTCTTGAGCTGATGGCTGCTGTTGATGAGCACATTCCACAGCCCGACCGTCCGGTTGACCAGGACTTCCTGATGCCAATCGAGGACGTGTTCTCAATTTCTGGTCGTGGTACGGTTGTTACCGGCCGTGTTGAAACCGGCGTTGTGAATGTTGGCGACGAAGTTGAAATCGTTGGTATCAAAGATACCTCGAAAACAACGGTTACCGGCGTTGAAATGTTCCGTAAGTTGCTCGACAGCGGTGAAGCTGGCGATAACATCGGTGCCTTGATCCGCGGCGTTGCTCGTGAAGAAGTTGAGCGTGGTCAGGTTCTTTGTAAGCCTGGTTCGATCACTCCTCACACAGAGTTCAGTGCAGAAGTTTACGTGTTGTCGAAAGACGAGGGTGGCCGTCATACGCCATTCTTCGCTAACTATCGCCCACAATTCTACTTCCGTACAACGGACGTGACCGGCGAAGTTATCCTGCCAGAAGGTACGGAAATGGTTATGCCTGGTGACAACGTGACAATTAACGTGAAGTTGATTGCGCCAATCGCTATGGACTCCGGTCTTCGCTTCGCTATTCGCGAAGGTGGTCGCACCGTCGGTTCTGGGGTTGTCAGCACCGTAACAAAGTAATATAGGACTGCATCGCCGCCCGGGTCACTGATTCGGGCGGCCAGTTTTTCGCCGCTCCGGCTTCTTTTTGAGAGAGAAAATCGGGGCGGTTTATTTTTGGCTCTTTGACATTGGTATAGGTTCTTATGGAAACGCAGAATATTCGCATACGCTTGAAAGCATTCGATCATCGGGTTCTCGATCAGGCGACCGGCGATATCGCTGACACAGCTCGCCGCACTGGCGCGCTTATCCGTGGACCGATCCCAATGCCAACGCGCATCGAAAAATTTACCGTAAACCGCGGCCCACACGTTGACAAAAAGTCACGTGAACAGTTTGAGGTCCGGACTTACAAAAGGTTGCTCGACATCGTGCAGCCTACGCCGCAAACCGTCGATGCTTTGATGAAGCTCGACCTTGCTGCAGGTGTGAATGTAGAGATTAAGCTCGCTTAATGTGAGTGACGACATTGCTCTGAATGGAGCAATGGTGACATGGGAAACCGCCAGTTCAAACTGGGTCATGTGTCCCCCGTCTAGTTTACCTGATCTTTGGATCAGGCAAACGCTTTAGCCCGGACGGGGCGATATTCGAAAATTCGGGGCTTTGTATTTTGTAACACGCCCGCTGGCAATTCCGCGACCGGGCCTCTGTAAGGAGAAATGATCGTGCGTACTGGCGTGATCGCGAAAAAAATGGGGATGACCCGCTTGTTCCAGGAAGATGGTCGGCATGTGCCGGTAACCGTTCTTTCCCTGGAAGAATGTCAGGTTGTTGGAGCCCGCAAACAGGATCCGGATGGCTATTTTGCTGTTCAGCTTGGTGCAGGTGCCCGTAAAGCGAAAAATGTAAACAAACCACAACGTGAAGCTTTTGCAAAAGCAGAAGTAGAGCCAAAGGCTCGTGTTGCTGAATTCCGGGTTGAGAGCGAAGAAGGCTTGCTCCCAGTTGGCGCAACAATCACGGCTGACCACTTTATTGCTGGTCAGATGGTCGATATTCAAGGTGTGACACAAGGTAAGGGCTTTGCCGGTGCCATGAAGCGTTGGGGCTTCGGCGGTATGCGCGCAACCCACGGTGTTTCCATCTCTCACCGTGCGCACGGTTCGACTGGTCAAAACCAGGATCCAGGCAAGGTCTTCAAAGGTAAGAAGATGGCCGGTCACATGGGTGCGCGCAATCGCACGCAACAAAATCTGGAAATCGTCCGTACAGACGCCGCTCGCGGTTTGATCTTTGTGCGTGGCAGCGTTCCCGGTTCCAAAGGTGGCTGGTTGCTGGTTAAAGATGCCGTGAAAGTGGCTCTTCCCGAAGGTGTTCCATTCCCGGGTGCCATGCGCCGTAACGCGGATGAAACAGCGACCGAAGATGCGCCAGCAGGCATGATCGAAGCCGATGCAGCGATCGAAGCGCCAACCGGTCCTACCGATGAAGAAATCGCAGCAGCAGCAGCGGAAACGCCAGCTGAAGCACCTGCCGAAACACCAGCAGAAGAAAAATCTGATGCTGCAGATGATGCAGGGAAGGAGGGCTAAGCCATGAAATTGAAAGTGAAAACCCTCGACGCAAAAGCCAAAGGCGACATCGATTTGAATGATGACGTGTTCGGTTTGGAAGCGCGCGCAGACATTTTGCACCGCGTCGTCAACTGGCAACGTGAAAAAGCACGCGGCACGGCCCGTCCAACGCGTGAGCGTAGTGACATTGCCCGCACCGGTAAGAAGTTCGGTAACCAAAAGGGCGGTGGTACTGCTCGTCATGGTGATCGCCGTGCACCTATCTTCGTTGGTGGTGGTAAAGCCCACGGTGCTCGCAAGCGTGACTTCAACCCATCGCTGAACAAGAAAGTTCGCGCACTGGGTCTGAAAATGGCGCTGTCCGACAAAGCAAAGAACGACAACTTGATCGTGCTTGAGAATATTGAAATGAAAGAAGCCAAAACACAGGCTCTTCTGGCCAATATTACGAAGCTCGGTTTTGGCAAGTCAGCACTGGTCATGGATGGTGATGATGTGAATGATGCTTTCTCTAAAGCATCGAACAACATTCCACGCGTCAATGTGATGTCCGCTGCTGGTGCCAATGTTTATGACATTTTGAACCATGAGACCCTGGTGCTGACACGCGCTGCGGTTGAAAAGCTGGAGGCACGCTTCAATGGCTAAAAAAGAAGCAGTAGACATTCGTCACTATGACGTAATTGTCGGCCCACACATCACCGAGAAATCAACCTTGCTCAGCGAAAATAACGCTGTGGTTTTCAAAGTTGCGAACACCGCAACCAAGCCGCAGATCAAAGCCGCTATCGAGGCGCTGTTTGATGTCAAAGTCAAAGGCGTGAACACGATGGTGCAAAAGGGCAAAACCAAGCGTTGGAAGGGTCGTCCCTACACGCGCAACGATGTTAAAAAGGCTGTTGTCACGCTGGCTGAAGGCCAGACGATCGACATCACCACGGGAGTTTAAGGGCAATGGCATTAAAATCCTATAAACCGACAAGTCCCGCACGGCGTGGTCTTATCCTGGTCGACAAGAGCGGCCTGTGGAAAGGCAAGCCCGTCAAGAAACTTGTCGAAGGCAAGCGCAAAACTGGCGGCCGCAACAACAAAGGTCATGTGACCTCTCGCGGTATCGCTGGTGGTCATAAGCAGAAATATCGTCTGGTGGACTTCAAGCGCCGCAAGTTCGATGTTTCGGCAACGGTTGAGCGGATCGAATATGATCCTAACCGGACGGCTTTCATTGCTTTGATCAAATATGATGACGGCGAGCTGAGCTACATCTTGGCACCGCAACGTATGGCCGTTGGTGACACTGTCATCGCTGGTGAAAAAGTTGACGTGAAGCCTGGTAACGCGATGAAATTGTCGCAGATGCCAATCGGTACGATCATCCACAATGTGGAAATGAAGCCAGGCAAGGGCGGTCAGATTGCTCGCTCTGCTGGTACATATGTCCAGATTGTTGGTCGTGACCGCGGCATGGTTATCGTTCGCCTGAACTCAGGTGAACAGCGTTATATCCGCAGCGATTGCATGGGCACGGTTGGCGCGGTTTCTAACCCCGACAACTCGAACCAGAATTTCGGTAAAGCGGGCCGCACCCGTTGGAAGGGCCGTCGTCCTTTGACACGTGGTGTTGCGAAAAACCCTGTCGATCACCCGCATGGTGGTGGTGAAGGTCGGACCTCCGGTGGTCGTCACCCAGTGACACCATGGGGCAAGCCAACCAAGGGCGCTCGTACCCGTAAGAATAAAACGACCGACAAGATGATCATCCGGTCGCGTCACGCGAAGAAGAAGAGGTAAGCATGGCTCGTTCCATCAAAAAAGGTCCATTTGTTGACCTCCATCTGCTGAAAAAAGCGCAAGACGCTCAGGAAGCTAGCAAGCGTTCGCCGATCAAGACATGGTCGCGTCGTTCTACGGTTCTCCCTGATTTTGTTGGGCTGACTTTCAATGTTTATAACGGTCAAAAATTCATTCCGGTTTCCGTGAATGAAGACATGGTTGGCCACAAGCTTGGCGAGTTCGCTCCTACGCGTAACTATTACGGCCATGGCGCTGACAAAAAAGGCAAGAAATAATGGGTAAGGCATCATCACCCCGCCGCGTTGGCGACAATGAAGCTTTGGCTGTTGGCAATTCCATTCGTGGTTCTGCCCAAAAGCTGAACCTTGTTGCACAGTTGATCCGCGGCAAGAAAGCAGAAGACGCTTTGAACATCCTGTCCTTCTCTAAAAAGAGCATGGCCAAAGATGTGAGCAAGGTTCTCGCTTCCGCCATCGCCAATGCAGAAAACAACCATAATCTGGATGTTGACGCATTGATCGTTCAGGAAGCCAGTGTTGGCAAAAGCCTGACCATGAAGCGCTGGAAAGCCCGCGCACGTGGCCGCTCTGCCAAGATCATCAAGCCATTTAGCCGCGTGCGCATTGTTGTGCGTGAGCATGAAGAAGAAGAGGCGTAAACCATGGGTCAAAAGAGTAATCCTATCGGGCTTCGCCTGCAGATTAACCGGACTTGGGACAGCCGCTGGTATGCGGAAGGTGCTGATTACGGCAACCTCTTGATGGAAGACATCAAGATGCGCAAATATATCCTGGAAACCGTGCCACAGGCTGCGATCTCCAAGGTTGTGATCGAGCGTCCGGCCAAGACTTGCCGCGTTTCCATCTATGCGGCTCGCCCCGGTGTTATCATCGGTAAGAAAGGCGCGGATATTGAGAAGCTGCGCCGCAAGCTCAGTGAAATGTCTTCCAGCGATGTTTCTTTGAACATTGTTGAAATTCGCAAGCCAGAAGTTGACGCGCAATTGGTGGCACAGGGCATTGGTGATCAGTTGATCCGCCGTGTTGCTTTCCGCCGGGCGATGAAGCGCGCTGTTCAGTCCGCTCTGCGTCTAGGTGCTGAAGGTATTAAAATTGTTTGTGGTGGCCGTTTGGGCGGAGCAGAAATTGCCCGCGTTGAATGGTACCGTGAAGGCCGCGTGCCGCTCCATACGCTGCGCGCCAATATCGACTATGCTGAACATGAAGCGCTTACCGCTTACGGCATTATCGGTATCAAGGTCTGGATTTTCAAAGGCGAGATATTGGGTCACGACCCGATGGCTCAGGATCGGTTGATGGTGGAAGCGCAAACTTCCGGCGTTCGCCCCTCTCGTTGATTTTTAGGGAATAGGTAAAGCATCATGCTGCAACCAAAGAAAACAAAATTCCGGAAGGCTCATAAGGGCCGGATTAAAGGAAAGGCGCCAGGCGGCACGACGCTGAACTTCGGTTCTTACGGTCTGAAAGCCATGGAGCCAGAGCGGATCACCGCGCGTCAGATCGAAGCGGCTCGCCGTGCGATCACCCGTCACATCAAACGGCAAGGTCGTTTGTGGATCCGTATCTTCCCAGACGTGCCGGTTTCGAAGAAACCAGCAGAAGTTCGTCAGGGTAAAGGTAAGGGTTCGGTTGAATATTGGGCTTGCCGGGTAAAACCAGGCCGGATCATGTTTGAACTGGATGGTGTTCCTGGCCCAATTGCTGCGGTTGCTTTCGAGCGTGCGGCGATGAAGCTCCCTATCAAGACAAAAGTTGTGGCTCGCCTTGGCGATACGTCACATTTGGAAGGTTAAGGACATGAGCAAGACAGAAGATTTGCGGACCAAAACCGACGATCAGCTTGAAAGCGATCTGGGCGAGCTGAAGCGCGAGGCATTTAACCTGCGCTTTCAGTCTGCGACCAACCAGCTCGAAAAGCCAAGTCGGATACGCGAAGTGCGTCGCACGATTGCGAAGATTAAAACCCTGCAGAACGAGCGCGCGAAAGCCGCCGTCGCAGAAAAGGCGTAAGGAACCGATATGCCAAAACGTATTCTCACCGGCACGGTAGTGTCAGACAAAGGTGATAAGACCATTGTCGTCAATGTCGAACGCAAAGTGAAGCATCCGCTTTACGGGAAAATTATGCGTCGTTCGAAAAAATATCACGCGCATGACGAAAAGAACGAGATGAGCACTGGTGAAACTGTGCGCATTGAGGAAACAAAACCGATTTCCAAGTTGAAAACTTGGAAGGTGCTGGAACGGGTTGGCGCTGCTGCTGCTCCTGCAACACCAAAGGTTGCTGAAATTACTGCTGAAGACGAAGGCGAAGTCAAAGCCGAAAGCTGAAGCTGACGAAGTTTAACTGTGCTCCGAACATTCGGGGCGGAATGAAGAAGGAAATGGATCCATGATCCAGATGCAATCGAACTTGGAGGTCGCTGATAATAGCGGAGCCAAACGCGTGCAGTGTATCAAGGTGCTGGGCGGTTCCAAGCGCCGTTTTGCTGGCGTTGGCGACATTATTGTTGTGTCGATCAAGGAAGCGGCTCCGCGCGGCAAGGTCAAAAAAGGTGACGTTCACCGGGCTGTGATCGTACGCACGAAGAAAGATATCCGCCGCAAAGACGGTTCGGTTATCCGCTTCGACAGCAACGCCGCTGTGCTGGTCAACAATGCGCAGGAGCCTATTGGCACGCGTATCTTTGGCCCTGTGGTTCGCGAACTGCGCGCCAAGAAGCACATGAAAATCATCAGCCTTGCGCCGGAGGTACTATAATCATGGCCAATGCAAAGATTAAAAAGGGTGACACCGTTGTTGTTCTGTCCGGCAAGGACAAGGGCAAGTCCGGTGAAGTGACCAAGGTTATGCCAAAAGACGATAAAGTTATCGTCGCTGGGGCCAATGTAGCTGTGCGTCACCGCAAACCGACACAGGCCAACCCGCAAGGTGGTCTGGAACGCCGTGAAGCACCAATGCACATCAGCAAGGTTGCTCTGGCCGATCCTAAAGATGGCAAGCCGACACGGGTTCGCTTTGAAGAGAAAGACGGAAAGATGGTCCGTGTGGCCGTGAAATCCGGGGAGAAAGTCGATGGCTGATAAATATTTGCCACGCATGCGCAAAAAATATGACGATGAGATCGTCAAAGCGATGCAGGAAAAGTTCAACTATTCCAATGCTATGGAAGTGCCAAAGATCACCAAGATCACACTGAACATGGGTGTTGGTGAAGGTAGCCAGGACAAGAAGAAAGCCACGACAGCTGCGGCTGAAATGGAACTGATTGCTGGTCAGAAGCCTGTCATTACCAAAGCCAAGACGTCAATCGCGACATTCAAGCTGCGTGAAGGCATGCCGATTGGTTGTAAAGTGACATTGCGCCGTGAGCGGATGTACGAATTTCTCGATCGTCTGATTACGGTGGCTATGCCGCGTATTCGTGACTTTCGCGGTCTGAACCCAAAGAGTTTTGATGGTCGTGGCAACTTTGCCATGGGCATTAAAGAGCAGATTATTTTTCCTGAGATTGCCTATGACGACATCGACGTGGTGCGCGGCATGGACATTATCGTGACGACTAGCGCGAAAACGAACGATGAAGCTCGTGAGCTTTTGAAACTGTTCGGTTTCCCGTTCCCGCAGGAAGAAGAGCAAGCAGCGGCATAATCCGCGAGAGACAATTTTTTAAGTTTCCGGTTTTCGGAGACACGCAAGAAAGGAAGAGAACTTAAGTCATGGCGAAACTGAGTTCCATTAATAAAAACGAACGTCGCAAGAAGCTGGTGAAGAAATATGCCGGTCGTTATGCGAAGTTGAAGGCGATGGCCAACGATGAGTCTCTTGATGAGACTGAGCGTTTGATGGCGCGTCTTAAAATGGCGGAAATTCCGCGCAACGGTAATCCAACCCGCGTGCGTAACCGCTGCGAAACCACAGGGCGTCCACGCGGCTATTACCGCAAGTTCCGTCTCTGCCGCATCGAGCTGCGTGATATGGCCAATAAAGGCCTTATCCCCGGCGTAACGAAATCCAGCTGGTAAAGGGAAGATAATATGGCTTTTACCGATCCCTTGGGTGATATGCTCACCCGCATCCGTAACGGACAGCAAGCACGTAAGGACAGTGTGGTTTCACCTGCTTCCAAATTGCGCGGTGCTGTTCTCGAAGTTCTGCAGCGCGAAGGTTATATTCGCGGCTACAGCGAAGAAGAGGTGAACAAGCACCCTGGTCTTCGTATTGAACTGAAATATTTTGAAGGCGAGCCGGCTATCCGCCACGTGGCCCGCGTTTCAAAGCCTGGTCGTCGTATCTACAGCGGTTCACAGGAACTGCCATCAGTGCGCAATGGCCTGGGCATCACAATCGTTTCGACGCCAAAAGGTGTTTTGTCTGACGCAGAAGCGCGCCAGCAGAATGTCGGCGGCGAAGTACTCGCAGAGGTGTTCTAATGTCTCGTATCGGCAAAAAAGCAGTAAGCATTCCTGATGGTGTTACCGCCACTCTGGATGACGGTCTGGTAAAGATCAAAGGACCCAAGGGCGAACTTTCAACCCCTATGGTTGATGATCTGACCTATGAGCTGAGCGATGGCGGTTTGTTGGTAACCCCGGCAAATAAGACCACGCGCGCACGCTCTTACTGGGGCATGCAGCGGACACTGGTTCAGAACCTTGTCGACGGTGTGACCGAAGGCTTTACCAAGGTGCTAGAAATCAGCGGCGTTGGTTACCGTGCAGCGGTTAAGGGCAAGACCCTGAACCTGCAGCTGGGTTTCAGCCACGATGTCGATTTCGACATTCCAGAAGGCATCACCATCAAGACACCGGATCAGACCACGGTCGAAATTTCGGGCATTGATAAACAGCAGGTTGGTCAGGTTGCCGCAGAAATTCGGCGCTGGCGCAAACCGGAGCCTTATAAAGGCAAGGGCATTAAATATCGCGGCGAATATGTTTTCCGCAAAGAAGGGAAGAAGAAATAAGCCATGGCTAATATTTCTCTATTCAAACGGCGTCAGCAACGCGTTCGCACCAAATTGCGGAAGCGCGGGCTCACAAAACCTCGTTTGTCTGTGCACCGCACAGGTCGTCATATCTATGCGCAGGTCATTGATGACGCAGAGGGCAAGACAGTTGCCGCTGCTTCAACAATCGACAAAGCATCCAAAGTGAAAACCGGTGCCGATAGTGCAGCGGCAGCGGATGTTGGCAAGCGCGTTGCAGAAGCAGCGAAAAAGGCCGGCATCAAGGAAGTAATTTTTGATCGCGGCGGTTTCCTTTACCACGGACGTGTAAAGGCTCTTGCCGACGCGGCCCGCGAAGGCGGATTGGAGTTTTAATATGGCTGATGAAACGAAAAAAGAAGGCGCAGAAGCCCCTGAATCAGCGGCACCAGCTGAAGCGGCTCCTGTGGAGCAAAAGCAAGAGCGCCCAAATGAACGCCAAGGACGTGGCGGCAATCGCGGCGGACGTGACGGTGGACGCGGTGGTCGTGATGGCGGACGCGGTCGTGGCCGTGGACGTGGTGGCCGGGATCAGGATCAGGGCGAAGAGCTGATCGAGAAACTGGTTCACATCAACCGTGTTTCCAAAACCGTAAAAGGCGGTAAGCGCTTTGGTTTTGCTGCTCTGGTTGTGGTTGGCGACGGCAAAGGCCGCGCCGGTTTTGGTAAGGGTAAAGCACGCGAAGTGCCTGAAGCGATTACCAAAGCAACCGCTGCTGCGAAAAAGAAAATGGTTCGCGTTCCTTTGCGGGAAGGTCGTACGCTTCACCATGATGGCAAAGGCCAGTTTGGTGCAGGCAACGTGACCTTGCGTTCGGCGCCTCCGGGTACCGGTATCATTGCCGGTGGTCCTATGCGTGCGGTTTTCGAAAGCCTTGGTGTTGCCGATGTGGTGACCAAGTCCAACGGAACATCCAACCCTTATAACATGATCCGGGCAACCTTCGTGGCGCTTGGTGAACAGACCAGCCCCAAGGCTGTATCCCAGCGGCGCGGCAAGAAAGTTGCCGATCTGCTTGGCCGCGGCGGCGCTTCTGAAGCTGAGGCCGAGGCCGAAGCTGCAGCAGTTACGGAGTAAGGCATAATGGCTAAAGTAAAAATCAAGCAGGTTGGTTCGCCAATCCGTCGCCCGGAAGAACAGCGCAAGACGCTGATCGGCCTGGGCCTGAATAAAATGCACCGTGTATCCGAACTGGAAGACACACCGGAAGTGCGCGGCATGATCCGTAAGGTGCACCATCTTGTAGAGGTTGTTGAAGGGTAAAACCCGAAACGACCGTGCGAATAAAAGCGAAAGCGAGTACACGACATGAAACTGAACGAAATTAGAGATAATGACGGCGCGCGCAAATTGCGTACCCGTATTGGCCGCGGCATTGGTTCCGGTAAAGGCAAAACCGGCGGACGTGGTCAAAAGGGCCAGAAGTCTCGCTCCGGTGTTTCCATCAACGGCTTTGAAGGTGGCCAGATGCCGCTTCACATGCGGCTGCCAAAGCGTGGTTTCAACAACCCGTTCGGCACCGACTATGCTGAAGTTAATCTGGGTATGATCCAGAAGTTCATCGACAGCAAAAAGCTTGCCAACAAAGGCACGCTGGATCAGGCAGCTTTGAATGCAGCTGGTTTGACCCGCGGTGGCAAAGACGGCGTACGTCTGCTGGCCAAAGGCGAAATCAAAGCGAAAATCACCATCGCCGTTGCTGGCGCTTCCAAAGCGGCTGTCGCAGCGGTGGAAAAAGCAGGCGGCAAGGTCGAAATTCTTGCTGGCGCAGCGGCTCACCGTCCAAAAGGCGAAAAGAAGGCAACACCTTCCAAGCCAGCTAAAGAGAAAAAGGCCGCCAATCGGGCCAAAAAGAAAGATTGATTCAGTTAGGGCTTCGCTATCGCGAGGCCCTTCTTTTTGCTGGCCCCTTGTCATTAGCTTATTAAAATCCGATATGGGGCAGACAGTATTCCTGCGAAAGCAGGAATCCATCTCCAAAGCTGTCGTGCAAGGGCAACGTTAGGAGATGGACCCCGGCCTTCGCCGGGGCACAGTAGTTTCAATATCGTGTCGTGTTAAGCGATATATTGCGGGGCAAGGAAGTTTAGAAATGGCATCAAAAGCCGATCAGGTCGCAGCAAATTTGAGCCTGGCAAAGTTCGGGGAAGCAACCGAACTGCGTAAACGTATCTGGTTCACTCTGGGCGCATTGGTGGTTTTCCGCCTGCTCAGCTTCGTACCACTTCCCGGTGTTGACCCTGTCGTACTGGCGGATCTCTATGATCAAACACGCGGTGGTGTGCTTGACATTTTCAATACATTTTCAGGTGGTTCGCTCGAGCGGATGAGCCTTATCGCGCTGGGCGTCATGCCCTATATTACCGCATCGATTGTCGTCCAACTGGCGGCGGCGCTGTCGCCTACCTTGGCCGCGATCAAGAAAGATGGCGAAGCGGGCCGCAAAAAACTCAACCAATATACGCGCTATGGTACGGTCGGTCTGACGGCGATTCAGGGCTATTTCATTGCCGTTGGCTTGGAAAGCTTTGCCTCGCAATCCGGCCTGCAGGCCGTTGTGAACCCCGGCATGGGCTTCCGCGTTGGTGCAGTGATCAGTCTTGTTGGCGGTACCCTGTTCCTGATGTGGCTTGGCGAGCAAATTACAAGCCGCGGTATTGGTAACGGTATTTCACTGATCATCATGGCCGGTATCGTGGCACAAATGCCTACTTTCGTCGGTAACCTGATGGAAGGCAGCCGCACTGGTTCGGTTGGCGCTTTGACCATCGTTGGTCTGATCGCCATGGTCGTTGGCTTGGTATTGTTCATCAGCTTCATGGAACGTGCGCAAAGACGTGTGCTAATCCAATATCCCAAGCGCGCCACGCAAAATGGCGTGATGCAGGCGGATCGTAGCCATCTTCCTTTGAAGGTGAATACCGCAGGCGTGATTCCTCCGATTTTCGCTTCTTCACTGCTGTTGATGCCGCTGACGGTTAGCCAGTTTGCCGGAAATACGACTGCGGGCGAAAGTGCGGGCGGGGACTTTATCATCGCGTTAAACCAATATCTTGCTCATGGGCAGCCGCTTTACATGGCGCTCTATGCAGCCGGCATTATTTTCTTCTGTTTCTTCTACACGGCGGTTGTGTTCAATCCCGAAGAAACAGCTGAAAATCTCAAGAAAAACGGTGGCTTCGTACCTGGCATTCGTCCTGGCAAAAATACATCGGACTATCTTGATTATGTTCTGACACGTATTACCGTGGTTGGTGCCGCTTATTTGGCCTTTGTTTGTGTGCTGCCTGAATATGTCATGGCTCAGACCAATTTGCCGATCTTCTTCCTTGGCGGAACCAGTTTGCTGATTATCGTTAATGTGACGGTCGACACGGTGACCCAGATTCAAAGCCACTTGCTGGCCTTGCAATATGGGGATCTGCTCAAAAAGGCGAAACTTAAAGGCGGTCGTCGTCGGCGCTAACAATATTCCTCCAAGCTTTTCGAAATTATAGGGGACAGTGATTTATGGATATCATCCTGTTGGGACCTCCGGGCGCTGGTAAAGGTACCCAGGCCGGTCTTCTCGAAGACGAGCATGGCATGGTCCAACTGTCCACCGGTGATATGCTGCGCGCTGCGGTCAAAGCCGGCACGGAAGTCGGCTTGAAGGCAAAAGCTCTGATGGATGCCGGTGAACTGGTTCCCGATGAGGTCGTCTCCGGTATCATTGGCGACAAGCTTGATGAGCTTGGCCCTGACCAAGGCGTCATTTTTGATGGCTATCCTCGTACTGAAGCACAGGTCCATTCGCTTGACGAGATTTTGACAGCGCGCAACCGCACGCTATCCCATGTCATCGAACTGGGCGTGGATGTTGATGCGTTGGTAGAACGCATCACGGGCCGCTTTACCTGCGGCAATTGCGGTGAAGGCTATCATGACAAATTCAAACAACCTGCCAAGCCAGGGGTTTGTGATGCCTGTGGTTCGACCGAATTCAAGCGCCGCCCGGACGACAATGAAGAAACTGTTCGCACGCGTATGGATGAATATCGGGCCAAAACAGCACCGATATTGCCCATCTATGAAGAGCGCGGCATTGTGACCAAAGTTGACGGCATGGGCAGCATGGACGCTGTGAGCACCGCCATAGAAGCTGTGCTGGCTCTGGATTGATTTCGTTTGTCAGCTTCGGCTGATAGATATTGCCAGTGACAGGCACGCCTATTAGTCTCTCTGCAACAGGGGGAGACATAGATTGTTCCGATTCATTTTACCTTTAGCTGCCGTCCTCGGCGCATCTGCGGCGCAGGCCGAAGTGACCAATACCGCTGACAATGGTTTCACCGTCAAACATCTGGAGACGGTCAACGGATCTGCCGAAGATGTTTGGAAAACAATCATCGCACCGGCGCGATGGTGGAATGGAGAGCACAGCTTTTCAGGAAATTCCGATAATTTCTATCTGGTTCCGCAAGCGGGCGGCTGCTTTTGTGAACTGCTGCGCAAGACGAGCGAAGACAATATCAAGTCTGCTGAAGGCAGCGTGCAACATATGCGGGTCATTTTTGCACAAAATAATAAAGCATTGCGTATGTCCGGTGCATTGGGACCGTTACAGGGCGAAGCGGTCACCGGGACACTGACCATCGGTTTGTTGCCGGACGGCGACAAAACCGGCGTGTCTTTTGTATATAAAGTGGGCGGCTATATGGAATTCCCAGTAGATCAGATCGCTCCAGCGGTGGATGGTGTGATTGGGGAACAGCTAAACAGGCTCGCTGCGCTTTTTGCACCCGAAGAAGGAGCGACAGCGGAGCCAGAGGATGAACCGGAAGAAGCCGAACAAGCTGAATGATTAGGGCTGAATTTCAAGGCTTTACCAATCGAACAAATTGCCGTTAATATGCTGCCCACATCAAAAGCGATTCGAGGATATCGCAATTGACGACGGGCGCGCAGATAATCACCTAAGGGGGAGTAAGACGATGGCCGTTTCCGATCATGTAGATTTTCCAACATTCATGGAAGGCGTGAAAAAGCGCAATCCGGGACAGACCGAATTTATTCAGGCGGTGCAGGAAGTTGCTCAAGATATTTTTGGATTTATCGAAGATAAAGAGGAATATCATGCGGCCCAAATTTTACGGCGGATGGCCGAACCTGATCGCGTCGTATCGTTCCGTGTCTGCTGGGAAGATGATAACCACAATATCCGCGTCCAGCGTGGCTGGCGGGTTCAGAATAACAATGCCATTGGACCTTATAAGGGCGGCATCCGTTTCCACCCGAGTGTGACCGAGAGTGTGCTGAAGTTCCTCGCTTTCGAACAGACGTTTAAAAACTCGCTCACTGGTCTCCCCATGGGCGGCGGCAAGGGCGGTGCCAACTTCAATCCGAAGGGCAAGTCTGACGCGGAAGTTATGCGCTTTTGCCAAAGTTTCATGACTGAACTCTATCGCCACATCGGCCCTGACACGGATGTTCCTGCCGGTGACATCGGCGTTGGCGCACGAGAAATTGGCTATATGTTCGGCCAGTACAAGCGGATTACCAATCGCTGGGAAGGCGTGCTGACGGGTAAGGGCCGCGAATATGGCGGCAGTGAAATGCGGCCAGAAGCCACCGGCTATGGCGCGGTCTATTTCATGGAAAACATGCTCAAGCACAAAAATGATGCGATTGAGGGCAAGACCGCTGTTATTTCCGGATCAGGCAATGTGGCCACCCATGCAGCGGAGCAGATCACCAAGCAGGGCGGTAAGGTTCTGACCCTGTCTGATAGTGGCGGTTTTGTTCACGATCCTGACGGTTTCACCCAGGAAAAGATCGACTGGGTCAAGGAGCATAAAACTCACCGTCGTGGCCGGATGTCAGAATATGTCGATGAGTTTAAAGGCGCGACCTTCCACGAAGGCCAGCGTCCATGGAGCGTGGCCTGCGATCTCGCATTGCCTTGCGCGACACAGAACGAGCTCAATGAAGAGGAAGCAAAGGCGCTGGTCTCCAACGGTGTGATGGCCGTTTCGGAAGGCGCAAATATGCCAACCACACTGGATGGCGTTCATATCTTCCACGACGCGAAGATCATGTATGGGCCAGGTAAGGCGGCCAATGCGGGCGGCGTGGCCGTATCCGGTCTGGAAATGAGCCAGAATGCAGAACGCATCAGCTGGAACCATGAACGGCTTGGCCAGATGCTCACCGAGCTGATGGAAGGCATTCATGATCAATGCGTTGAATATGGTGATCAGGGCGATGGCTATGTCGACTATGTGAAAGGTGCGAATATCGCAGGCTTCAAGAAAGTTGCCGATGCGATGCTGGCTTACGGGGTTGTGTAAAATCTAGCCGGATTATTGGCCTGCTGGGATCGTTCCGGCAGGCCGAATTTTCAAGAACGCTATATGTTAGTGTAAAAGCGAATTCAACATCCGCTTCATCCCGAAAGCGGATGTTATAATGACTGAAATCGGAGCTGAAAACGGACGCTGGTGCCGGGAGGGCGGGAGAAACCCAGTTACACATCGCTATGTCCCGGCTGATCGCCTCGCCAAGTCAAATCTCCCGGCTTGGCTTAGGCTAGGAAGCGTCTCTAGTGATTATCAGCATAGTCCGCAACTCGGTCGTAACCGGAGGGTATGTTTCTTGCTATCCAATGTCCACATTTGCGCCCTTAGCGGTCATTCACTAAGCAGCTGACGTAGGGATTGACCGGTTGCATCAAAGATGACGCAAATATCCTGTTTGCCGCTGAAACCGCTATTGACAGCACCAGCGACTCTCCCTATCTGATCACTATTCGAAATCCAACACAACCGGCAACGCTTTCGTGGCGTCCGCTGGTTTTGTGCGTTTTGGATGTGTTTTTAACAGCTTAGCGATGAGATAGAGGCCGGCGAATCGGTCTCTGTGGAGCAGGAGAAAAATATTGGCACGTATTGCCGGGGTAAATATCCCAACAAACAAGCGCGTTATTATCGCGCTCACCTATATTCACGGTATCGGGCGCACGAAAGCGGCTGAAATTGTCGAAAAACTGAAAATCGATCCAGCCCGCCGGGTTCAGGACCTTACCGATCAGGAAGTTTTGCACATTCGCGAAACCATTGACGCGGACCATACGGTTGAAGGTGATTTGCGTCGTGAGAACGCAATGAACATCAAACGTCTGATGGATCTGGCCTGCTATCGCGGTCTTCGTCACCGTAAAGGTCTGCCGGTTCGCGGACAGCGTACGCACACCAATGCGCGTACCCGCAAAGGCAAGCCCAAGGCTATTGCCGGTAAGAAAAAATAAGACAGTCTTTTGGACTTGTCTCTTCTGGATATTAGGTAGGAATTGATCACATGGCACGCGAACCGCAGCGCATTAAGAAAAGCGCGCGCAAAAATATTTCGGCAGGCGTAGCGCACGTCAACGCCACATTTAACAACACGATGGTCACCATCACCGACGCACAGGGCAATGCGATAAGCTGGTCCTCCGCGGGTATGATGGGTTTTAAGGGCTCTCGTAAATCTACGCCGTACGCGGCGCAGGTTGCCGCAGAAGACGCTGGCAAGAAAGCAGCAGACCACGGTGTTCGCACCCTGGAAGTGGAAGTGAAAGGTCCCGGCTCTGGCCGTGAATCCGCACTTCGCGCGCTGCAGGCCGTCGGTTTTACCATTACCTCGATCCGCGATGTTACGCCGATCCCGCATAATGGTGTCCGTCCGTCCAAACGCCGCCGCGTTTAAGCCACGCAAGTTTACGGGAACTATCCGGCCGGTAGTTTCCAATTTTTGGTAATTCGGAGTGGTAACGGTCCAACCCACTCTTTGAACTCACTAGGGGAAGTCCATGACTGTCAATATGAAGAACTGGCAAGAACTCAAAAAGCCCAATGTTCTCGATATAAAATCTGGTGGTGATCCCAAGCGTAAAGCTACTTTTGTAGCAGAACCTCTTGAGCGCGGCTTTGGCTTGACCATTGGTAACGCGCTTCGCCGTGTTTTGCTGTCATCGCTGCAAGGCGCTGCGGTTACCTCGATCAAGATCGAAAATGCCCTGCATGAATTCTCGTCGCTCCCCGGCGTGCGTGAAGATGTCACCGACATTGTTCTGAACGTCAAGCAGATCGCCCTGAAAATGGAAGGTGAAGATGCCAAGCGTCTGCAGCTTTCCGCAACCGGTCCTGCTGAAGTGACTGCAGGTGATATTGCGGTTTCCGGCGACATTGAAGTGATGAACCCTGATCTGGTTATCTGTCACCTTGATGAAGGCGCGTCGTTCAACATGGAACTGACCGTCAATGTTGGTAAGGGCTATGTTCCAGCGGTTGCGAACCGTCCGGCAGACGCGCCAATCGGCCTGATCCCGGTTGACTCGCTCTATTCGCCAATCCGTCAGGTTTCCTACAAAGTCGATAATGCCCGCGTTGGTCAGGAGCTTGACTTTGACAAGCTGAACCTCACCATCGACACCGACGGCACGGTAACACCGGAAGATGCGATTGCTTATGCAGCGCGCATTCTTCAGGACCAGTTGCAGCTGTTCGTGCATTTCGAAGAAGCTTTGGAAAGCGTGTCATCGCCCATCGGCATGGCTGCAGCGCAAAGCCAGCAGGAAAGCGATGCCAACCAGCTCAACCGTTACCTTCTCAAGAAGGTCGACGAGTTGGAACTGTCCGTCCGCTCGGCAAACTGCCTAAAGAACGACAATATCATCTATATTGGCGATCTGGTGCAGAAAACCGAAGCCGAAATGCTGCGTACGCCTAACTTTGGCCGCAAGTCCTTGAACGAAATCAAGGAAGTGCTGTCCAGCATGGGTCTGCGTCTGGGAATGGATATTCCTGGCTGGCCGCCTGAAAATATCGAGGAAATGGCCAAGAAGCTTGAGCAAGAACTGCTGGGTTAAAATAATTATCCCTCTCCCCTTGAGGGAGAGGGTTGCGCAGACTTGCGAACTTGTTCGCTAGTCGTAGCTGGGTGAGGGGTAGCGTTCGCAAGCGAACGCGCGGCGGAAAACGCCGCTCCCCCTCTCCAAGTTTTGCTAGGCAGCGATGCTGCCAAGCGGCACTATCCTCTCCCTCCAGGGGAGAGGAGCAAAGGGTGAATTGGTGATGCCCTTGAAATCACCTGCTACGAGCTACCTCACACGGGCTCATAACGAACGAAGGAAAATATTATGCGTCATAGAATGAAGGGCCGCCGTATGCAGCGGACCGGTGCTCACCGTCAGGCTTTGCTGAAAAACCTGTCTGCGGCACTTATCAAGCATGAGCAGATCATGACAACCCTGCCTAAAGCCAAAGAAATGCGGCCTTATGTAGAAAAGCTGATCACCCTGGCGAAAAAAGGTGGCCTGTCCAACCGTCGTCTTGCGCATTCGCGTTTGATGGATGAAGTTCAGGAGAAGAAGCTTTTTGAAGAACTGGCTGAGCGCTACAGCGACCGTAATGGCGGTTATACGCGTATCATCAAAGCCGGTTTCCGTGACTCCGACGCCGCTGCGATGGCAGTGATCGAACTGGTGGACCGTGATGAAGATGCCAAAGGTCAGGATAGTGGTCCGGACCAGAATGCTGAGGAAGACTTCGAAGAGGCATAAACGCTTCACCTGACAGATAGTTTCAATTGATAAAAGAGGCTGCGAGCGATAGGCTTGTGGCCTCTTTTCTTTTGGTTTCATTGTTCGGGAAATTTTATGCGTATCACCTCCATTCTCGCGGTTGCTCTTTCCACCAGTGCGATTGTTGCCGCTACTCCGGTTTTAGCTCAGACAGAAGAACAAGCAGAGGAAGCCAAGGCTTTGACCTACCCGGAAACCAAAACTGTTGATGTGGTTGAAGAGCAATTTGGTGAAGCGATTGCCGACCCTTATCGTTGGCTGGAAAATGATGTTCGCGAGGATGCAGACGTAGCGGCCTGGGTCGCGGCGCAAAATAGTGTGACCGATGCTTATCTGGCGACGCTGGACGGCCGCGAACCGCTGGCAGCCTCGATGACTGCGCTTTTTGACTATGACGAAATCGAACCTCCAGTCGAGGCTGGGGGGAAATATTTCTATGAGCGCAAGAGTGGTGGTCAGAATCAGGCCATACTCTATGTTCGGGATGGGAAAGATGGCGAAGAGCGCGTCTTAATAGATCCTGCGGGTTGGTCAGAAGATGGCGCAACGGCACTGGCGGAGTGGAAACCATCGAGCGATGGCAGCTTGCTGGTTTATGCAGTGCAGGACGGCGGCTCTGACTGGCGCACATTGAAAGTCATCAATGTCGCGACCGGCGAGATAATGAAAGATAGCGTTGAGTGGGTGAAATTCAGCGACTTGGCGTGGATGCCGGCCAATAGCGGCTTTCTATATTCCCGCTTTCCGGAGCCCGAAGAGGGAGCAGCCTTTCAATCGCTGAACAAAAATCACACAGTCTATATGCATATGATCGGCAAGGAGCAAAGCCGGGATATCAAGGTTTATGAGACTCCCGATCAACCGGAACTAAGTCACACCGCTACCGTAACATCCGACAAAGAGTGGGTGGTAATTACATCCTCTTCTGGGACCGATGATCGCTATGAAATCACGCTGGTCAAAGTAGATGCGAACGAGATTGAACCGCGCAAGCTGATCACCGGCTTTGACCATAATTGGTCGCTGATTGATGGTGTGGGCGATACGCTCTATTTTGTGACCAACAAGGACGCACCGCGCCTGCGGGTGATGAAAACCGATGTCAGCGCGGAAAACCCTGAATGGGTGGAGATTGTTCCGGAGCATGTGGCGACAATTGACGACGCGGTACTGGTTGGTAACACGTTGGCAGTCGATTATATTGATGATGCCAAAAGTCGGCTGGAACTGTTCGCTGTAGATGGCACGCCAAAGGGTGTGGTGGATTTACCCGGACTGGGTCAGGTGAAGGGGCTTGATGGTTCTGCCAAGGCATCTTCCGGTTATTTTGCTTTTGAAAGCTACAATCGTCCGGCGACAATTTATAGCTTTGCTGACGCCGGTGCACCGACCGTGTGGGCGCAACCGGATGTTCCTTTCGATCCCGAAAGCATCACCGTGTCGCAGCGTTTTTATGAAAGCAAAGACGGCACCAAAATTCCGATGTTCCTGGTGCACAAGAAAGATCTCGATCTGAGCGAGGGCGCCCCGACATTGCTCTACGGCTATGGCGGTTTTAACATTTCGGTTCTGCCTGGCTACAGCGAGCCTAAAATGGCGTGGATCAAGGCAGGCGGTGTCTATGCCTCTGCCAATCTGCGTGGTGGCGGAGAATATGGCAAAGAATGGCATGATGGCGGAAGACTGCAGAACAAACAGAATGTGTTCGATGACTTCATCGCTGCTGGTGAATATCTGATTGCAGAGGGCATCACGCCAAAAGATGGCCTGGCGATTGAAGGTCGCTCCAATGGCGGGCTGCTCGTCGGTGCGGTGATGAATCAGCGTCCCGATCTGTTCACGACGGGCCATGCAGCCGTGGGGGTGATGGACATGTTGCGCTTTGATCGGTTTACCGCGGGGCGTTACTGGGTCGATGACTATGGCTATCCCAACAAGGAAGCGGACTTCAGGAAGCTGCTTTCCTATTCACCCTATCACAATATCAAGGACGGAACGGACTATCCCGCGTTGATCGTTTCAACCGCCGATACCGATGATCGCGTGGTGCCGGGGCACAGCTTTAAATATACCGCGCGCCTGCAAGCGCTGAACACAGGAAACAAACCGCATCTGATTCGCATCGAAACTAGGGCAGGGCATGGCAGCGGAAAGCCGACGGACAAGTTGATCGAGGAATATTCCGATATTTACGGCTTCATGGCCGATGCCGTGGGTTTGGAGATTGCCGACTGACTTCTCCGCCAGCCGGCAAATAATGGAACTTAAACGTCCAGATTAGCGACGTTGAGCGCGTTATCGACAATAAACTCCCGTCGGGGTTCGACGACGTCACCCATCAGCTTGGTGAAGATCTCGTCGGTCACATCAGCCTGTTCGATCGTCACTTGCAGCAGCGAGCGGACTTCGGGATCCAGCGTGGTTTCCCATAGTTGTTCGGCATTCATCTCGCCTAGGCCTTTATAACGTTGGAAAGACAGGCCTTTACGGCCCGCCGCCAGTATCGCTTCGAGCAACTCGGATGGCCGCGTTATCAGCGTGCCTTCTGACCCGACAGGGCCATCATCCTCGGCATCGTCAGCTGTGCCTTTCACCAGACGGCTGCTCTTGGCGTAAGTTGCGCTCTGTTCAGACGCGAGGCTGTGCAATTTGCGGGCCTCCGCCGATTCCAGAAATTTGGGCTCGATGATGTGATGATCGGTGACGCCGCGCCACAGGCGTTCAAATGCATAGCCCCCTTCTTCGGAAAGGTGGCCAGACCAGCGCCCTTCATCATCCACAGCGTCCATCCACGCGGCAGCAGCCTCCACTGCCGCTTGCCGCTCGGCCGGGCCATGGTTCGGGTTGAGCGCACCGGTCAGTGCCATCGCTTCGACAATTGTGCCGTCATAGCGCCGTGGGACATAGGCCATGAGTGACCGCATGCGCCGGCCATGTTCGACCAGACTGCGCAGGTCTTCGCCAGAGCGTGCACCTTCGCTGGTTTGCAAAATCATGCTCTGGAGACCCGCGTCGACCAGATATTGGTCCAGTGCATTATCGTCTTTCAGATACACTTCGCTCTTGCCCTTACCGACTTTGTAAAGTGGAGGTTGGGCGATGTAGAGATGCCCGTTTTCGACAATTTCCGGCATTTGCCGATAGAAGAAGGTGAGCAGCAAGGTCCGGATATGCGCGCCGTCGACGTCAGCATCGGTCATGATCACAATCTTGTGATAGCGCAGCTTTTCAATATCGAAATCCTCACGGCCAATGCCGGTTCCCATGGCCTGGATCAGCGTGCCGACCTCCTTGGAGGAGAGCATCCGGTCAAAGCGGGCCCGCTCGACATTCAAAATCTTACCTTTGAGCGGCAGGATCGCCTGATAATGGCGGTCACGGCCTTGTTTGGCGGAACCACCAGCGGAGTCACCCTCGACCAGGAACAGTTCGGATTTCGCCGGATCGCGTTCCTGACAATCGGCCAGTTTGCCGGGCAGGGAGGCAATATCCATCGCGCCCTTGCGCCGGGTCAATTCCCGCGCCTTTTTGGCGGCCTCACGAGCCGCAGCGGCGTCGATCACCTTCTGGACCACCATCATCGCATTTTGCGGGTTCTCTTCCAGCCATTCGGCCAGCTTGTCGGCCATCAGGCTTTCCAAAGGCTGGCGGACTTCAGAAGAAACCAGCTTGTCCTTGGTCTGTGAACTGAATTTCGGATCCGGTAATTTGACCGACACAATGGCGGTCAGGCCTTCGCGCATGTCATCGCCGGTCAGCTTGACCTTTTCTTTCTTTAGCGCTCCAGAGCTTTCGGCATAGTTATTCAACGTCCGGGTCAGAGCCGAACGGAAGGCCGCCAAGTGGGTGCCGCCATCGCGCTGCGGGATGTTATTGGTGAAGCATAGGACATTTTCATAATAGCTGTCATTCCACTCCAGCGCGACGTCGATGGTGACATCATCGCGCGTGCCGCTGATCGCAATCGGGTCGGCCACCAGGGCGGTCTTGTTGCGGTCGAGATACTGGACAAAGGCCGCAATGCCGCCTTCGTAGAACAGATCAATTTCCTTGGTCTCTTCATGGCGTTCGTCACGCAGCAGGATGTGAACACCGCTGTTGAGGAAAGCCAGCTCGCGATAACGATGCTCCAGCTTCTCGAAATCAAATTCGGTAATCTTGAATGTATCAGGGGAGGGGAAGAAGGTTACCCGTGTACCCTTTTTGCCATTGGCATCACCGATGACTTCCAGCGGATGCACCGCATCACCGAATTCAAAGCGCATATTATGCTCTTTGCCATCGCGCCAGATATTCAGTTCCAGCCATTCGGACAGTGCGTTCACCACGGACACCCCAACGCCGTGGAGGCCGCCGGAAACCTTATAGGCGTTGTCGTCTGACGTATTCTCGAATTTACCACCCGCATGAAGCTGCGTCATGATGACCTCAGCCGCGCTGACACCTTCTTCCTTGTGCATGCCCACAGGAATGCCGCGACCATTATCTTCGACAGACACGCTGCCATCGGCGTTCAGGGTGATCAGAATCAGGTCGCAATGGCCCGCCAAGGCTTCGTCAATTGCGTTATCCGATACTTCGAAGACCATGTGGTGCAGGCCCGATCCGTCATCGGTATCGCCGATATACATGCCGGGCCGTTTGCGAACCGCATCAAGCCCTTTCAGGACCTTGATGGAATCGGCGCCATATTCATTTTTGTTGGAACTATCGGAAGCGTTCTCAGCGCCTTCCGGGGTGTCATTATTTGTGTTTTCACTCATAGCATTCTTGTAAACCTTTCAGGACTGAAACCCAAGAGATTTGTTGGAAATTCAGATATTATATTCTATATTTTACAGATAGTTATGACCACTCAGCTTGTACCTATCGATAGCAGTGATTTTCGCCATTAAAATGCCGATATATACCCAAGTTTCATGAGGAGAATTGTTTATGAGTAACCCAGCCGACATCGTCCCCTTTGCCAAGACCATGGGCATCAAAATCACGGAAATGACCAAGGAGAAAATCCTTGGTGAAATGCTGGTTAGGCCGGAAATCTGTACAGCAGGCAATGGCCGGGGAACGCCGTCCATTCATGGTGGCGCGGTGATGACTTTTGCCGATGTTTTGGGGGCATTTGGCGGCTTTGCCAATCTGCCAGAGGGATCGAACGGTACCACCACGTCTGAAAGCAAAACCAATTTCCTGAATGCCGCGCCGGAAGGACAGACAGTTTATGGCGAATCCGTGCCACTAAAGGTCGGTCGGCGACAATCTGTCTGGCAAACGCGAATATCGCTGGAAGACGGCACATTGGTCGCGGTCGTAACCCAAACACAGATTGTATTGTGAGTTAGCTGGTCATTCGAATCTTTCCAAAAGCCTCTATTTTGGTCTAGACCATAGACATGATGAGAAGTTTGATCCCCGCCGCGCTGATCTGTTTTGGGGCCAGCGCCTGTTCAGAGACCACGCAGGTTAGTGATGATTTGCAAGAAAGTCAGACCGATACTGCCAATCCGACTGGCCGGACCGAGCGGATCGGAGCGAATCCTGGTGAACGGCCGGTTCGTATTGGCGAAGGCGGACCGCGCTTTGATGCCTGTCAGGCCATGGGACGGGTAACCGGCCTGCGCGCGGCGGAGCTTGATGTCCTTATCTCGCCATTTGATGCAGCAGAGCGCAAAGATGGTCTGCCCGCAGGCCAGCTAGTCCATATCTGCACCCGCAGTCATGACCAGCAATGGCTGGGCATTGTCTATGATGATAGCGCAACCGCTGAACCCAGCGCAGACGGCACCGCAACCAGCGGATCGCTCGATTGCGGTGTATCCTCGCCAGTCCGGTCCAAACGGAATTATGACGGTCCGTGCAAAAGCGGTTGGGTTGAAAGCACGTTTGTCAAACTGGTCGCTGGCTAATCTGGCTTGCAAGAGGCCTTAATATATCAGTTATTCTGAATCGTTCGCTCGATATCCTTGATTGACGAGTTGACCAGTGTTTTGCCCATTTCCAGCACAATCCGGTCGGTCACTTCCTTGTGCAGCAGCGGGCGCATCTCGCCGAGGCTGTCTGGATCGGCGGCGAGTACCAGGCTGTCAAACTTTCCCTCATGGGCAAGTTCATAGAGATGATGCGCCAATTGCTTTGAAAATGTTGCTTCATCTGTTTCCCTAATCGAGGAATCGGGCATATGGGATCCCGATGGTCCCTCAGAGCTGAGGTTTTTCGGACCAATCGTCCTCTCGGCCCGCAGCTTGATACCATCATCATCACCGATATTGCGATAGAGCTTGGCTTCAGCACCAGTAGCGACAACGACCAGGCAGTTGGTGGGGATAGTCGAATGTGACATGTTTTTTCCTTTTGTTGGGGGATGGGTTCGGAATTAAGCAGTGACCCTGATAGCGTCCAGATGGGCGTGATCGGATAATGCGGCGTTTTTCATAGATTATGTGCCTTGTCCTGCCGGCTTTTCGTCAACCGGAATGGCAACGCTACGTAACAAGGTGCTTGCCGTCAGATCGCCGGCGACGTTGACACTGGTACGGCTCATGTCGAGCAACCGATCGACACCCATGACAATCACCATACCATCGGCTGGAATACCAAAGCCCGCGGCCACGCTGACGAGAATGGCAATACTAACACCCGGCGTTCCGGGTGCGCCGATGGAAGAGGCAACCAACGTGACGGTCATGATCATGATATCACCCGCGCTGAGTTCGATACCCGACATTTGCGCGAGAAAGAGGATTGCGACGCTTTGGTATAGAGCGGTTCCAGCCATGTTCATGGTGGCTCCAAGCGGTGCAACCAGGTTCGCCACATCGCGCGGTACGCCAAGCCGCTTTGCCGACTGAACCGTGCTGGGCATGACCGCGGCCGAACTGGATGTCGAAAAGGCGAGTAATAACGTTTCGCCGGCTTTCCTGAAAAATGTAATCGGCCCTATCCGGCAAAAAATGGCGAGGATGGCAAGATATAGCAGAAACAATAGGAGCAAACCGAGCAGGACGGTGCCGACATAGGCTGATACGGCTATCAATGTATCCAGACCGATCTGCATGACCAGCTGTGCCATCATCCCGAAAACCGCCAGAGGCGCAAGAAACATGGCCCATTTGACTATGGTCATGCAGATGGAAAGCAGCGCGTCGAGCACCGACAGAAACGGCTCTATCCGCTCTCGCGCTACCTGTGTGGCAGCAATGCCGACCAACAGGGCGAGGATGACCACCGCCAATAAATCGCCCTGGACAATAGATGCGGTGGGATTGTCGGGCAGGATGGCGGATATCATCTCTGGCGCTTTGCCCAGATCAAATACTGCTGCTTCGCCTTCGGGAAGGGGTGTATAGGATTTGGTCCGGAAAGAGCTGGTCAGGCCAGCGCCAGGACGCAATAGATCTGCAAGTGTGATGCCGATAGCCGCTGCCGCAAAAGTCGTGGCAAGAACGAAACCGGCGAAGCGCAATCCTATCCTCTGCAGCGCTTCGCTCGATCCGCTGCCGGTCAAGCCGCCGATAATCGATGCAAATACCAACGGCACCAACACCATTGCGATCAGACCCAGAAAAAGCTGCCCGGGAAGTGCCAGCCACGCACCCAGCCAGCGCGCGGTTTCTGCTGAAATCAGGCCATATTCGGGACCCAGTAGAAGCCCGGTGGCTATGCCCAGTACCAGCGCCACCATGACCTGCGCCCATAGCCGGGTCTGAATCCAGCTGTGCATTTTGGCCGATTGTTGGCCGAGGCGAATGGGCGGTAATTCAGGAAGGGGCGGTATCGGCATGGGTTCGCGGTTTCCGTGTCATGGGGCCATGACGATATTGATGATCACGTCACAAACGAGAACCGGTTCTGCGTCAGGCTGGGCGGGGTTTCCCGTCATCTGCATCTTGTGGCAATAGGTAATGTACCGGATGGCCGAAAATGGTAGTTTGCATTTTTCCATATGATGCGAAACAAGTGAAATATGACAAAAATTGACCCTATTGCCTATCTAGAGCAACCTTTCGACCATCTGGCCGAGCTCATCAATGCCCATGCTGTCAACCAGCCGGATCGCATCGCTTTGGATGATGGTAATGAACAGCTGAATTGGCGAGAAACTGCGGCTTTGGTCAACCGTGTCGCTGCGCAGTTGCAGGCTGATGGTCTTAAGAAAGGGCAGGCTGTTTCGATCCTGGGAACGACCACTATCCTTTACGCTATCGCCTATCTTGGCGCCATTATAGCTGGCGGTTGCGCGGCACCTTTGACAACTTCCGCCACACCCAAACAGCTCGCCAACATGATGGCCGACAGCGGTGCGATGCATCTGTTCGTCGACAGCGCAAAACGCGCCGAGCTTTTCGAAAGCGGCATCGACCTTCCACCACTAAAGCACATCATGATGGATGTCGCAGAAGAGGGCGCACCGCTGATGCATGACTGGATGGCAGAGGACGGTGCGATGCCGACTGATCCTGAGGTTGGCCCCAAAGATCCGTTCAACATCATCTATTCAAGCGGCACCACTGGTACCCCCAAGGGCATCGTTCATAGCCGCCAGATGCGCTGGTATCAGATGGCGGTCGGCGAAAACTCTGGCTATGGCCAGCCAGGCCAAGTCTCGCTATTCTCTACGCCTCTATATTCAAACACAACGCTCGGTATATTCGTTGCCACCGTGGCTTATGGCGGTACATCAATTCTAATGCGCAAGTTCGATTGTCAGCGCTGGCTGGAATTGGCACAGGAAAACCATGCGACCCACACGATGCTGGTTCCCGTTCAGTATCAGCGGTTGATGGATTTTGACGGTTTTGACGATTATGATCTCAGCCACTTCACGCACAAATATTGCACCAGCGCGCCTTTCTCGGCGCAGCTTAAGGCCGAGGTCTTGGAACGTATGCCGGGCGGTCTCATCGAGATTTATTCCATGACGGAGGGCGGTGTTGTCTGCATCCTGCTGGCACACGCTTTCCCCGACAAGCTGCATACTGTTGGTATTGCTTGGGGTGGCAGTGAGGTGATTACGGTCGATGAGGACTTGAACCGCCTACCAACTGGTGAAATGGGCGAGTTGGTTGGGCGGTCCCAAACCATGATGAGCGGCTATCAGAACCAGCCGGAGAAAACCGAAGAAGCGAGCTGGTATGATGAAAATGGCGAGCGCTGGCAGCGGATGGGCGATATCGGCAGAGTCGATGAGGATGGCTTTATCACTTTGATGGGACGGTCAAAAGACATGATTATTTCTGGCGGCTTTAATATTTACCCCCGCGATTTGGAGGAAGCGCTGATGTTGCAACCTGATGTTGCCGATGCAGCGGTCGTCGGTGTTGCGTCGAAGCAATGGGGCGAGACGCCAGTGGGGTTTGTTGTTCCGGAAAATGGTGTGTCACTTGATCTCGAGGCCTTAAAAGCTGCCACGAATGCGGAGCTTGGCAAAACCCAAAGACTGTCTGAACTTCATCTGATTGACGAATTGCCGCGAAGCCATATCGGTAAAATCCTGAAAACCGAGTTGCGCGATCGCGCTCAGCGGATGGTTTCAGGACTCGTCCGTTAACCACAGTTCTAAAGGCTTTATTGTCGATATTGATTACATTTGTGACATGGTTAACAGTGTTTTAACCATCTAAAATCCTGAAATAGTGAAACTAATATAAAATGGCATGAGGTCTGCTTCTATTTCGATCAAGCGGTTCGGGTTGTTCAATCATTAACGTTGAATCAATCCGCAATCGAATGATGACAACAACAGGGCAAAACTCATGCGCAAGATTACAATAGCAACACTGACCGCCATCGGTATCGCGGCGGCATATGCAACACCGGCATCTGCGGGCGTTATTGACTATGCAGCAACCAACTACACGGGCGGCTCCTGCAAACACGGCCTTTACACGGGCAACATAGGCAGTGGCTGCAATCGCAGATATTCATTCCAGGATGGCACGACATTCAGCTATGATACCGATGCGCAAACCGCCACACTGACCGGTACGGCGATCAACCGCGCTGGACAGGTTGCTACGTTAGATCTCAATTTCAGCAGCTTTCTCGAAACCATTGATGGGACAAATTTCGAGTATAAAAATGGTGGCGGCAATTTTAATCCGGTCACCGATACGCCGGATATTGATTTTTTCACAACCGGTTCTGGCACCATTACCATTGATGGCGCGGTTTACACAGTGAATCCCAACGATCCTTTTGCTGGTAATACCACGCTTCAGTACGGATATGGCGCGAATGACAAGAACAAGAATTTTGGCGGTTCAGCATGGTTGAATATCTTGAACCCGCATGGCCATAAAGTTCGGCATTGGGATATTAATTTCAACCTCGACAAAATCCCCTCTGAAGTTTCGGAGCCAGGTGCTCTTGGTCTTTTGGGTCTAGCTGTCGGTGGTCTGTGGGCTGGCACACGTCGTCGCCGGAAAAAGCTTGCTGCATAAGCATTTAGTTCAATCAGAGTACTGGAACCGGGCGAGCGTAATTTCGGCCGGTTTCTTTTTGCCCGCATTTGGTGCGGTATTTTGATTTGAATTAGCCCTTTTTAAAGGCTTTCTGAGCTATCCTTTTACCATGATAGACGCCTTGAAAACCCCCATAACCATAGGCTTCGTAGCGGCCTCGCTCACTCTCGGTGCCTGTTCGAACGACAGCAACGATCCCATGGGCGCTGCCGAATCTGCTTTTGCCGAAAATGATTACCGAGCCGCGCGCATCTATTTGATGTCAGCCTTGAAGGAAAATGGTGCGGATCCCGAGGCTAATCTACTTTATGGGAAAACCCTTCTGAGGCTTGGCGATGGCGTGGCGGCAGAAGCGGCGTTCAAAAAGCTGGAAGATAATCCGGAATATCAGGCAGAGTTGCCGGGCTTAATGGCTCATGCATTGCTGCTGCGTGATATGCCGGAACGCGCTTTGGCGTTGATCGAAAACCCTGATGCCAAAAATGCGAGTTTGGCTTATTGGGTGAAGGCACGGGCGCTGCTTGCCTTGGAACGGAGAGAAGAAGCAGTTGCAGCGCTAAACGAAGGCTTGGCGGCAATGCCTGAAGATGCCCGACTATTGGCGCTTCGAGGCAATTATGAAGTGGATGAGCGCAATGTCAGCGCGGCTCGTCAGACTGCGGCTCTCGCCCTGAAATATGATCCGGAAAATCTCGATGCCTTGCTGCTTTCCGGTCAATTGGAACTCATGCGTCAAGACCTGCCAGCCGCGAAAGCCGCCTTTGACAAGGCCCTTAAGTTATATCCCGACAGCATAACCCCGCTTTTTTCTGTCGCTGCGGTCAATGCTGATTTGGGGAATGCCAAGGAAGCGAAAGCCAATTTGAACAGGATATTGGAGCTGGCTCCGGGGCATCCGATGGCACTTTTCCTGATGGCGAGAATTGCGTTTAACGATGGTGATATTGATCGAGCGCATGAGCTTGTCCAGGGCGCTGGTGATACACTGAACGATGTTCCCGGTTCGGCACTTCTGCGCGGTGAAATCGCATATCTGCAAGGCAATTATGAGCAAGCCATTGAACGGTTGCGTAAATTCCTGGTGGATATGCCCGGACATGTTCAAGCTACCATGGTATTGGCTTCTGCTCTGGAAGCTGCAGGAAATAAAGCTGAAGCCTATCAATTGCTAAAACCAGCAGCACAGCGTGCCAATGCCACACCCCAGTTGCTGGCGCTTGCAGCAAAGCTTGGGAAATCGCAAAATGACCCGGCGGCTGCCAATTTCGAATCTCGAGCAAAGGTGCCACAAGGCCGGGATGACATTGCGCTGAAAATGACCGAGGCGGGGCAGGCTATTACCGCGAAACAATGGACAAAGGCGGCCGCAATCTATGCCGATCTGCGTGCTGCCGGTCTTGATGGCAATGCGATCATCATGAATAACAGCGCGCTGGTACAGCTGGAACTGGGCAACAAGGCGCAGGCTGTGTCCTTTGCCCGTGCGGCTTTGGCGCTGACGCCAGATGATCCCAATGTGCTGGATACACTGGGCTGGACGCTGTTGCAGTCAGGGCAGGATAAAGGTGAGGCGTTGCAAATGTTGCGGCAAGCTTCATCGCGTGCGCCAGGTAACCTGGAGATTCGTTGGCATCTCGCCAATGCGCTGGCCGCTAATGGGCAGGCCGCAGAAGCGAAGCGGGTGATTGCGAGTTTGAAGGCGTTTGCAAGTGCGGAACAGCAGGCACAAATCGACCAATTGCTCGCCAAGCTCTGAGTTGGGGCACAAAGTTCACAATCCGCGCCACAATCTATAGACTCTTTCCCCGCGCCAGATTAAGCGCTCTTCATGTCCATAGCCCATGAAGAAACCATATTGATCGTCGATTTCGGCTCTCAAGTCACGCAGCTCATTGCCCGCCGGGTCCGTGAAGCGGGGGTCTATTCCGAAATTGCCCCGTTCAACAATGCCGAAGAGGCGTTTGAACGAATGCAGCCGAAGGGAATCATCCTCTCCGGTGGCCCCGCCAGTGTCACCGAAGAAGGCAGCCCGCGTATACCGCAGGCCTTTCTCGATGCCGACATTCCGGTGCTGGGTATCTGCTACGGTCAGCAGGTGATGACCACGCAATTGGGCGGTCAGGTTGAGGGCGGTGAAAGCGGCGAATTTGGCCGCGCCTTTATCGAAATTTCCGAAAGCTGCGTCCTTTTCGACGGCCTGTGGAAGGTCGGCGAAAAGCATCAGGTGTGGATGAGTCACGGTGACAAGGTTACCGAATTTGCTCCCGGTTTCCGGATCGTCGCGACTACCGAAGGCGCGCCCTTTGCGATTATCGCGGATGACGAAAAGCGCTTTTACGGCATGCAGTTCCATCCCGAAGTCGTGCATACGCCCGATGGCGGCAAGCTGATCGCCAATTTCGTCCGCCATGTCTGCGGCTGTGCCGGCGACTGGACGATGGCGGAATTCAAGGCCGCCAAGATCAACGAAATTCGCGAACAGGTTGGTGATGGCAAGGTCATCTGCGGTCTTTCCGGCGGTGTTGACAGCGCGGTGGCGGCGGTGCTGATCCACGAAGCGATTGGTGAGCAGCTGACCTGCGTCTTTGTCGATCACGGGCTGATGCGGCAGGGTGAGGCGGATCAGGTGGTGAGCCTGTTTAAGGGGCACTATAATATCCCGCTGGTCCATCTGGATGTGGAAACACTGTTCCTCAACGGCCTGAAGGGTGAGACGGATCCGGAGAAGAAGCGCAAATTTATTGGCAAGACCTTTATCGATGTCTTTGAGATCGAAGCGAAAAAAGTTGGCGGTGCTGATTTCCTTGCCCAAGGCACGCTCTATCCCGATGTGATCGAAAGCGTCAGTTTTACCGGCGGACCCAGCGTCACGATCAAATCCCACCACAATGTCGGCGGCCTTCCCGAGCGCATGAATATGAAGCTGGTCGAACCGCTGCGCGAACTGTTCAAGGATGAAGTCCGCGCACTGGGCCGTGAACTTGGACTTCCCGAAATTTTCGTCGGTCGCCACCCATTCCCCGGCCCGGGCCTTGCCATCCGCATTCCCGGTGAAGTGACCAAGGAACGCTGCGACATTTTACGCAAAGCCGACGCTATCTATCTGGAAGAAATCAGAAATGCTGGCCTTTATGACGCGATTTGGCAGGCTTTTGCCGTGCTGCTTCCGGTCAAGACAGTCGGCGTGATGGGCGATGGCCGCACCTATGACAGCGTCTGCGGCCTGCGCGCGGTAACGAGCACCGATGGCATGACCGCCGATGTCTATCCGTTCGACGCCAGCTTTCTGACGCGGGTGGCCACACGGATTGTCAACGAGGTAAAGGGGATTAACCGGGTGGTTTATGATTATACCTCGAAACCGCCGGGGACGATTGAGTGGGAGTAATACTGACAGAGTAAGGAGCAGCGGTTTAAAATCGCGTAATGCCAATGCCAGCTAGAATCATAATTCTGAATGGATCGAGTAGCGTCGGCAAAACCTCCACTGCGAAAGCCATTCAACAATTTGCATCCAGTGCTTTCATGCATCTGCAAATGGATTCCTTTCTGGAAATGTTACCGAAGCGTCTGGATAACCACGTAGACGGCTTGTTGTTCCAAAATATCGGTTCTGATGAAAGTCCTGAAATAGCCGTCTCAAGCGGTCCAGCTCTGCAAAAGCTGATGTCGGGTATGCGGGGAGCGGTGGCCGCAATGGCAAGTCATGATAACAATATTGTTGTTGATGATGTCTTGTGGGATCAAAAAGACTTTGATGAATATCGGGATTTGTTGACGGAGTTCGATCTGAAATTCGTGCTGCTGGACGCACCACTCGATGTTATTGAGCATCGGGAGCGTTCACGAGGCGACCGAACTCTTGGTTTGGCGCGATGGCAATTTGACCGTGTTCGGAACTATCAAAATTATGACCTTATTGTTGACACTTTAGATTCTGATGTTGAATCCTGTGCAAAAAAAATTGTCGCTGCTTTCGGCCTTTGATCCCTCGTCATACTGAACTTGTTTCAGTATCTTTCTGATGGACCAAATGGCCGCCAGAGATCCTGAAACAAGTTCAGGATGACGAGTAAAACGAGTCACATTAGGAGAGAACCCATGAAAGCGATCCAACTCCACGCCCCCGCCTCACTCGACAACCTCCAACTGGTCGATCTTCCCGATCCAGCAGCTCCCGGACCCGGTGAAATTGCAGTACGGCTGCGCGCGTCATCGCTCAACTATCATGACTATGCCGTGGTCAAGGGCATGCTGCCAACTGCGGACAACCGCATTCCGATGTCGGATGGCGCCGGAGAGGTCGCGGCGGTGGGTGAGGGGGTTACGGAATTCAAAGTCGGTGACGCGGTGGTCTCGACCTTTTTCCCGGACTGGATTGACGGCACGATGCCAGATGGCGGGTTCCAGCGTGTGCCCGGTGACGGAATTGACGGCTATGCCTGTGAACAGGCGGTGGGCCCGGCCACGGCATGGACCCATGCGCCAAAGGGTTACAGCGCAGCCGAAGCGGCAACGTTGACCTGTGCGGGCCTGACTGCTTGGCGCGCGCTGTTCGTCGATGGCTGCGTGAAACCCAGTGATACCGTGCTGGTACAGGGCACGGGTGGCGTTTCGATTTTCGCGTTGCAGTTTGCCAAGGCAGCGGGTGCGACGGTGATAGCGACCTCTTCATCGGATGAAAAACTAGGGCGGCTCAAAGACTTGGGTGCGGATCATCTGATCAATTACAAAGAAGTCGAAGCGTGGGGACCCAAAGTTCTCGAACTCACCGGCGGCGCGGGCGTGGATTGTGTGGTCGAAATTGGCGGACCGGGCACGCTCGACCAGTCAATGATGGCGACGCGCATTGGCGGTCATATCGCGCTGATCGGTGTGCTGACCGGTTTTGCCGGACCCGTCCAGACGGGCTTGCTCATGGCGAAGAACCTGCGTGTACAAGGCCTGACCGTGGGCAGCCGCGCACAGCAGCTGGACATGATCGCTGCTGTTGAGGCCAATGGCATCAAGCCGGTTCTCGACAAGCATTTTCCGTTGGCAGACTTGGCAGATGCTTTCCGTCATCAGGAATCAGGGGCGCATTTCGGCAAAATCGTGGTTGATATCTGACGGTCGCAATCTCCTTGTCAGTTTTGATGTCGCAAGGCATCTTCCTATCCATGCAAGTGACCTTCGATTTCGATTCCCGATCTGCGTTGCTGGACCAGATTCAGCAGCAATTGATCGCGCATTTCGGACGAATCATTCGCCCCGCCGAAAAGCGCCGTGACCCGGTCTGGACGCTGGTGCAGGGCGTTATCGGCGCGCGATCAAAAACGGCGGTGTCCAATGCCTCGACAGACCGACTATTGGCTGATTTCGGCAGCTGGGAAGCAGTTGCAGGGCTACCACTGGAGACGCTGACCGACTATCTCGCCAATCAGACTTTTCCTGACCTTTCGGCAAGTCGTCTCAAAGATTGTCTGTCGGAAATCATCAATCGTTGCGGGGCCGCAGACCTGTCTCGCCTTACGGAAATGACAACCACAGAAGCGATGGCATGGCTGGAATCCTTGCCCGGCGTCGCGCGCAAGATTAGCGCGGGTGTGGTGTGCAATAGTACGCTAGAGCGCAAGGCACTGGTTATCGACACGCATCATCGCCGGGTCATCCAGCGCATCGGTCTGGTACCACCGAAAGCGGATACGACACGCAGCTATGATATCCTGATGCCGGTTCTGCCATCAGATTGGTCGGCGGCGGATATTGATGAACATCATTTGCAGGTCAAACGGCTGGGCCAGACTCTCTGCCGGCCCAATCGCCCCGATTGTGCGGCCTGTCCGTTGCGCAGCGATTGTGAGACCGGGCAAACTGCCGGGCAAAAAACAGCGTGAACAGCGACTCGGCCTTGCGGTGCGCGAACCTGGATGACGGTGATGCGGTGGTGGCATTATGGCGGGTCTGCGGGCTCACACGCCCATGGAATGATGCCGCGGCGGATTTCCGGCGCGCCGTGAACGACGCATCCGCCGATATCCTGTGCCTTGAAAAGGGCGGTAATCTCCTGGCGACAGTCATGGTGGGCTATGACGGTCATCGCGGCTGGGTCTATTATCTCGGTGTGTCGCCAGACGCCCGTATGCAGGGTCTGGGGCGTGACATGATGGAAGCGGCCGAAATATGGCTGCGTGAACGCGATGCCCCGAAAATCCAGCTGATGGTGCGTGAGGATAATGAGCAGGCCATCGGATTCTATGAAGCGCTGGGATATGAAGTACAGCCGGTCGTGACCATTGGCCGAAGGCTGGAATGATGATCGTTGACGTTGGGCGGCGAGGACGGCGAGCCTGCCTCATTTGGTGACGACCGCACCTATGCTATGGACCATGGCATGAGCACTGATCCTTTGCTAGCCACCATCCAGCAGCTTTCCCAAACGGACATAGGGCTTGCCCGCGCTTTGCTGAATGTTTTCGGCACGGCCTTTGAAGATGAAACAACCTATGATGCCAGCGCATCGAGCGACGTCTATCTCAAAAAACTGCTGACCCGGCAGCATTTCATCGCTCTGGTGGCGCTTGTCGATGGTGAGGTGGTCGGTGGTCTTGCCGCCTATGAAATGGAAAAGCTCGAGCAGGAACGCTCCGAAATCTATATCTATGATCTCGCCGTGTTGGAAAACCATCGCCGGAAGCATATTGCGACTCAGCTGATCAATGCAGTCCGTGAAATCGCAGCCAATCGGGGCGCATGGGTGGTGTTTGTTCAAGCGGATCACGGCGATGATCCCGCCATTGCCCTCTATTCCGGTCTGGGCACCCGCGCAGATGTCCTGCATTTTGATATCGCCGTTGCAGGCGACGAGAAGGATACAGGGCAAGGTTGAGGCGATTGACTCTTGCGCGATGGGTATTTCTGTCTAATTCGGTTCCAGAAAGCATTGCTCCCCTTCTGGTCGAGCAATCGGATAAAAACAGGAAGATTATTGTCATGGCCAATGAAACAAAAATGTACGGAATTTCCAACTGCGACACGATAAAAAAAGCGCGCAATTGGATGGAGAAAAACGGCATCAACTACGTTTTTCATGATTATAAAAAATCCGGCATTACAAAAGACAAGCTGGAACTTTGGGTGATGCAGGTGGGCTGGGAGCCGTTGCTGAACAAGCGCGGTACAACCTTTAAAAAACTGCCGGACATGATGAAGGAAAATATCGACGAGAATAGCGCAATTATGCTGATGCAGGAGAATCCCAGCATGATCAAACGCCCCGTGCTGGAGCATGGCGATGAGCTGGTTGTTGGTTTCAAGGCATCGGATTATGAGGCAGCTGGCCTGGAAGCACGCAACAGTTAATGCCGACTATCATGTCCCATGCCGCGATCCCGATCGCCGGAGCATTGCTGCTGGGGCGTAGTCGATTATCAGTCCCGGTGATCGTTACTGGAATAGCTTTTTCCATGCTGCCAGATGCTGATGTAATCGGATTTGGCCTGGGCATAGATTATGCTGATAGTTGGGGCCACCGGGGAGCGAGTCATTCTCTTCTGTTTGCAGCGATCGCGGCTTTGCTCGCAACGGCGTTGATCCGACCGGATCGCTATCTATTGGTCGGCTTGTTCCTATTTGCTTCCATGGCTTCACATGGTTTGCTCGATACGCTGACTAACGGTGGATTAGGGACGGCGCTGTTTTGGCCGTGGGATGAAGCCCGACATTTTGCACCCTTCACGCCTGTAGCCGTCTCTCCCATTGGCATATCAGATTTTCTATCTACTCGTGGCATGAAAGTGTTACAATCGGAAGCTATATGGATATGGATACCTTTGGCCGTATTGGTCGCAATGATCCTTGGCCTGAAAAACTGGAGAGCAAGATGGTTACGGCAAAATGGAACGGCGCAGTCATAGCAGAAAGCAACGACACCGTTGTCGTCGAGGGCAATCATTATTTTCCGCGCAACGCCGTAAAAACTGATGTCCTGACCAACAGCGACAAAACAACATTCTGCCCTTGGAAGGGCACGGCCTCCTACCATACCATCGTGGTTGATGGAGCGACCAATGCGGACGCGGCATGGTATTATCCAGACCCAAAAAATGCGGCTCAGGAAATCAAGGATCGGATCGCTTTTTGGAATGGTGTGGAAGTGTCAGATTGATGTTCAGGCATGCTCTTTCGACTTTTTCCATATTGCTTATAGCTAGTGCATGCAGTGCCCAGCCGGAGAATATTGAAATGCCTCTGAAAACCGCTGCCACGCTGTCCGGTGATCCGCCAATTGTTATCGCGCATCGTGGGGCCAGTGGGAACCTGATTGAGCACACGCTGGAGGCTTATCAGCGTGGAATTGACTATGGCGCGGAGTTTATCGAACCGGATCTGGTATTGACTAAAGACGGCGTGCTGGTGGCTCGTCATGAAAACGAAATTAGCGGTACAACCAACATTGCTGACAAACCCGAATTTGCAGATCGCAAGACAACGAAGACGATCGACGGGCGTGAATATACTGGGTGGTTTACAGAAGACTTTACGCTGGCGGAATTGAAGACCCTGCGAGCAAAAGAACGGTTGCCCGACGTAAGGCCTCAAAATACGCCATATGACGGGCAGTTTGCAATTCCGACTTTCGAAGAGGTGCTGCAACTGCTCAAGGCGCATCAAGAAAAAACGGGTGAACGCATCGGTGTTTATCCCGAGACCAAGCATCCGTCTTACTTCGCATCTATTGGTCTTGCGCACGAAAAACCGATGCTGGCTTTGCTCGAGAAATATGGGTTTGATGGCGCCGAGGATCCGGTTTTCATCCAGTCTTTCGAAGTCGGGAACTTGCGGGAGCTCAATGCCAAAACCGACATTCGCTTGGTTCAATTGGTCGCAGATCAAGGCGGCCCGCCGGATTTACCTGAAGTTCGCTATGCAGATATGGTGACAGCGACCGGACTGGCTGAGATATCCGAATATGCAGATGGTATTGGACCATCCAAGAATTTAATCATCGGACGCGATGACCAAGGCGGGCTGAAAAAACCAACCAGTCTGGTTGCCGATGCCCACAAAGCTGGCCTTGTGGTACATCCATGGACATTCCGTATTGAGAATGTGTTTTTGCCGACCGAGTATCAAGGCAGTCGCACAGCATCTGCACATGGCGATGTGAAGGCGGAAATCAAGGCCTTTTTGGCGACTGGAATTGACGGACTGTTTAGCGACAATCCTCGAGAGGCGGTTCTTGCGGTGGATCAATTTGTTGCGGAATAATATCGCCGAACCGTAGTCGCATAGATGGCTACTGATACAGCCATCAAAAACGTTCCAACGACAAACGGAGCACCAGGAAAATAATATCCCTGTTTGTCCGCATAGGCTCCAAATATGCCCGTCATCATTACAGGGCCGAAAATCGAGGTCAGGCTGATCATACTTGCTATCGCGCCCTGCAACTCGCCTTGCGCATCCTCATCTATGCGCCGACTCATCATTTGCTGCATGGCTGGAAAGGCAAAGCCGCTAGCTGCCCCGATTACGATGCCAAGATAGACGAAGCCGCTAGATGGTGCGAAAGCGAAACAAAGATAAGCAGGCATCCCGAACATAAGGCTGATCAGGGCCGTTCGTTTCTCGCCAAAGCGAGCAATCACTGGTCCCGTTAAAACACCCTGGACAAGTGCTAGCAAAATTCCGAAAATTGCTACGCTGAATCCAATTTGAAACTTGCTCCAGTCAAATCGCTCAATCAGCCAATAGGCCCAGACCGCAATTTGTGCCTGAGCGGCCAGTTGCAAGACGAATATCGTTGACAGAAAACCAATCACGAGAGGTGTTTTGGACATTTGCATCACGCTACCCAGCGGATTTGCACGGGCCAATGAGAAGCTTCTGCGTTTTTCCGGTGGTAGTGTTTCTTTCAGGATAACGATGCCAATGGCGGTTCCGATAAAAGCCAAAACAGATGCCGCAATAAACGGCAAGCGGTCACCATATTCGCCCAATATGCCTCCAAGACCGGGGCCGATTACGAAGCCGAACGCGCCTGCGCCGCCCAAAATCCCGAAAAACCTGCCGCGTTCTTCCGGCTTTGCTACATCTGCCACGCAGCTGTTTGCAGCCGCCCAGCTTGCGCCCATGATGCCGGATATGATTCGACCGATGAAGAGCCAAATAAGATCGGGCGCCCAGGCCATGATTGCGTAATCAAGTCCTAGCAAAAACAATGTTGTGAGCAAAACCGGCCGCCGACCGAACCGATCACTCAAACCACCTATGACAGGAGCAAATAAGAACTGCATCATCGCATAGGCGAAAAGCAGCCAACCGCCAATTTCGGCTGCCCGATCAATTGATGCACCAGTTAATCCGGTGATCAAAGATGGCATGACCGGTAGGATCAAACCGATACCCAACATGTCGATAAATACAATGAACGCGACGAACAGCAATATGGACTGCGGCTTTCGGGCCGATGTCATAGAGAATTCCAATGATCTGGAGATAAAATGTGAAGGTGAGTCGTGAGACGCCTAGTTGATGCCGCATTTTCTGAATAAACGCAACGCTGGCCTTATTGCATTGTGGGAGTTATGTAATCCGTCATGTCTACAACATTCACACTCGACACGTCGACCAGCCGGGCGAATCCAACGCCAAAGCCTTTGAAAAGGTTGACGGTTCCGGTCATTCAACGCCGCAAATTTGAAGGCAAAACCGAAGAGCCTCTGGTCATGCTGACCGCCTATACGGCTCGGACGGCGCAATTGCTGGATGCGCATTGTGATATGCTTCTGGTCGGCGATTCACTGGGGCAAGTCATATATGGACTGCCTTCTACATTGCCGGTCACACTCGATATGATGTGTAACCACGGGGCTGCGGTTGTGCGGGGCAGCTATCACAGTCTGGTTATTGTCGATATGCCCTTTGGGTCCTACGAAAAGTCGCCGGAGCAAGCGTTTGAATCCGCGAGCAGGATCATGGCGGAAACCGGATGTGCAGCCGTGAAATTGGAAGGTGGTCAGTCGATGGCCTCTACCATTTCCTTCCTGTCGCAGCGCGGTATCCCGGTTATGGCACATATCGGATTGACACCGCAGGCTGTTAATGCGCTGGGCGGTTATGCTGCGCGGGGGCGTAGTCAGGAGGAACATGAAAAGATTCTTGCCGATGCCAAAGCCGTGGCGGACGCTGGCGCTTTTGCAATGGTTGCCGAAGGTGTGTTGGAACCGATTGCCATTGCCGTCACCAAAAGCGTGGATGTTCCGGTAATCGGAATTGGTGCATCAGCTCAATGTGATGGCCAAGTTTTGGTAACCGAAGACATGTTGGGCATGTTTGAACGCACCGCTAGGTTTGTGAAACGCTATTACAATATTTCGGAAAATATTGAACAAGCGGTTGCCAGCTATGCAGAAGAGGTTCGCAGTCGCAGTTTTCCTGGACCAGAGCAACTTTACCAGCCAAAAAAATAGCCCTTTCACTCCGCAAAAATAACCAACTGTTCAGCATCTGGAAATGGACGATATACTTGGACTTTTCAGATACGATCGGTAAAGGACAATCAATGAATCTTTGGGGCCAACATTCATGATCCCGAACACGTGCATATTTGAAGGAGGCCAGATTGGCCAAAGACGATAAAAACAAGCCAGAAGAACAGACAGATCGTCAAGAACAAGTGTTCATGCGCGAGGTTGATGATGCCGTGCGGGAGGATGACCTGAAGAATTTTGGTCGTCGTTACGGTGTCTGGATTGGATTGGCGGTTGTTGTTGGATTGGCATCACTGGCCGGATGGATATTTTATAATAACAGCCTTGAAGAAGATGCTGGCGTGCGCAGTGAAGAATATGTTGCCGCGATCGACAGTGTGAAGCGGAACAATCTGGATGGCGCTTCCACAGCATTGGAATCGCTAAAAGACGCCAATCAGAAAGGCTATCAGGCTGCGGCAAAACTGATGCAGGCGAATATAGCGCTAGAAAAGCAAGATGCCGAAGCCGCTATTGCGGGCTATCAGGCCATTGCTTCGGATACTGATCTACCGCAACCCTTTCGGGATCTGGCGCTCATTCGTCAGACGACAGCAGAGTTCGACACGTTGAAACCGCAAGAGGTCATTGATCGATTGAAGCCTCTTGCTGTGCCTGGCAACGCTTGGTTCGGTAGTGCCGGTGAAATGGTGGCACTCTCTTACCTGAACCAGGATAAAGCAGATCTGGCCGGGCCGCTATTTGCGCAGCTGGCAAAGGACGATTCCGTGCCGCCAACCATTCGATCCCGCGCTTTACAGATGGCGGGAGTACAGGGAATCGATGCCGTCGAACTGGATACTGACGGAGAAATTAATGCTACCGCGACGGCTGCCGATGCACCTGCCTCCGCGGTCAGTGAGGGAGAATCAGAGTAATGATTTCGTCTAAAAACAAGAGTTTCGTGAAAATTGTTGCGGGCTTGTTGACTGTTTCTGTTTTGTCCGGTTGCTCAGTACTGGGTGGCGGCGGCGATAATGAAAAGGCCACGCCAACATTGGGCAAGCGCACGAATATCTTAACCGGTGAAAGCGGTGCAGCCGTGGATCCCGCTCTTGCCGGGATTCAGGTTATAGTACCGGCTCCACGAGCCAATGCGGACTGGGCACAATCCGGCGGCAATGCAGGGAAATCGGTCGGGCATGTGGCCTTAGGATCGGCATCGACCCGTGTTTGGACCGCAGATATTAGCGGAACAACGAAGCGCGAGCGGCTGGCCGCCGCTCCAGTCGTGGCAGGCGGACGGCTCTATGTTGTCGATACGCAGGCGACCGTTCATGCTTTTGATGCGAAGACGGGCGCCAAAAGTTGGTCCACTCAGATTGAAGTACAAAGCGATGGTAAACCATCACGTTTCGGCGGCGGTGTTAGCGCGCAAGGAACAATGGTTTACGCGACTAATGGCGTTGGAGATGTTGTTGCGCTGAATGCAGCGGATGGCAGTCAGGCTTGGAAAGTGCGACCAGCAGGTCCTTTGCGTGGAGCGCCAACAGTTTCCAATGGCAATGTTTATGTCATGACCCAGGACAACCAGATCTACGCCCTGAGCCAAAGTGATGGATCGGTGCAATGGAATGAAGCGGGAACAGTCGGTCTGGCTGGTATTTTTGGCGTGGCGGCCCCGGCAGCGGCGCAGGGAACCGTTATCGCGGGCTATTCATCCGGTGAGCTTACGGCCTATCGCTATGAAAATGGCCGTAATCTGTGGAACGATGCATTGGCACGGACCAGTATATCTACATCGGTTGCAACCCTGTCAGACATTGACGCTGATCCGGTAATCGACCGAGGCCGTGTATTTGCTTTAGGGCAGGGCGGCCGGATGGCTGCTTATGAGCTGGTTACCGGCCAGCGTATTTGGGAATTGAATATAGCGGGCATCGCCACACCAGTCGTTGCCGGAGAGTGGGTGTTTGTGCTTACCGATGATGCAAAGCTGCTTTGTATCGCTCGGCCAACCGGAAAAGTGCGTTGGATCAGCCAGTTGGCGTCTTTCCGCAACGAAGAAAAGAAGAAAAACCCGATCAATTGGACGGGACCAGTGCTCGCAGGTAATCGGTTGATAGTGGCCAGTACCGAAGGTGAGGTTGTGTCCGTCTCTCTTGGTGAGGGAAGCAGCACGACCCTGTTCGACGTGAAGCAGGGTGTATCACTGCCCCCGGTTGTGGCGGGTGAGATGCTCTATATACTGGACAATAGCGGCCGCATATCTGCGTTCCGATAGGATATTAGTAAGGAACGGGAATAGCCACATGCTGCCCAATATCGCAATTATCGGGCGGCCCAATGTTGGTAAGTCCACCTTATTCAACCGGCTTGTCGGCAAGAAGCTGGCGCTGGTGGATGATCGTCCTGGCGTGACCCGTGATCGCCGCGAAGGCGTAGCCAATCTATTGGGGCTTGAATTCAATATCATCGATACGGCTGGCTATGAGGATGAAGATGCCAAAAGCCTGCCCGGGCGGATGCGACAACAGACCGAAATGGCCGTTGCTGGAGCTGAGCTAGCGCTGTTTGTTATAGATGGCCGTGCAGGTCTGACGCCGCTTGATGAAGAGATTGCGCGTTGGCTAAGGGGTTCCAAGACGCCTGTTGTCTTGCTGGTGAACAAGGCTGAAGGGAGGGCTGCTGAATCAGGCATTTTAGAAAGCTATTCTCTTGGTTTTGGTGATCCAATTGCCCTCAGCGCAGAGCATGGTGACGGTATTGCCGACCTTTTTCAGGCTGTGCGCCCTTATGTTGAGGCCTTTGAAGCCGCTGCACAAGATGAAGCAGCGGATGAACGTGCGCCGCTGAAACTGGCGATTGTTGGTCGTCCCAATGCCGGAAAATCAACACTGATCAACAAAATGCTCGATGAAGATCGTCTCATTACCGGGCCAGAAGCTGGCATTACGAGAGACAGTATCTCGGTGGAGTGGGTCTGGCATGATGCCGCCCTGACTGAAGATGAAAAGCTTGATGGTGTGGAGCCTGATCGGAAAGTCCGGTTGATTGACACCGCAGGTATGCGCAAGCGGGCAAAAGTGAATGACAAGCTTGAAAAATTGTCGGTCGCTGACGCCAAGCGGGCGGTTGATTTTGCTGAAGTGGTCGTGCTGCTCCTCGATGCGACCAAGGGGCTTGAAGCCCAGGATTTGCGGATTGCTGACCAGGCCATTCAGGAAGGGCGTTGCCTGGTCATTGCGATTAATAAATGGGACGTGGCAGAAGGGCCCAGCAAGTTGTTCAATGGTATTCGCGCGGCGCTGGATGATGGGTTGGCGCAAGTGCGAGACGTGCCTTTGATCGCGGTTTCCGCTTTTACCGGCAAGGGTATAGATCAGCTCATGAAAGCAGCGTTTAACTCACGCCGAGTCTGGTCGCAACGGGTTGCTACCGGCAAGCTCAACCGTTGGTTTGAAGATGCGATTGAAGATAATCCACCGCCAGCACCCGGCGGCAAACGGATAAAGCTGCGTTATATTACACAGGCCAAAACGCGGCCGCCATCATTTGTGATTTTTGGCACGCGGGTTGATGATCTGCCAGAGAGCTATCGGCGATATCTGATCAACGGCATAAGGCGAGAACTCGGTTTCGGCGGTGTGCCTGTCCGGTTGATTATCCGGTCTCCTAAAAACCCCTATCATGACAAAGAATGATTAGGTCGGCCATTCTATCAAAGCTGTTAGTTGGTTAACAATTTTTCCATCTTGATAACCAAGTCTTTACAGTTTGGATTCTAAATTCCTCGATAGAGATATGTTTCTACGGTTTCTCTTGAGGATATGATCTTTGACGCAGTTTGATAGCGAATTGATTGACTGGGCGGTCTACAGCGAAACACGATCTTCGCTGGGGCCGGACTTTGTCCGTATATTGGGCTATTTTCGCGAAGATGGTGCGCAATCTATTGTCAAGATTGAAGAAGCAATCCGCGCGAAAGACGCAACCCAGATCATCATGCCTGCGCACAAGCTAAAAGGTGAGTCGCTGCAATTTGGAGCGATCAGACTGGCAGCGGTAGCTGAACTGATCGAGATGACGGCACGTAAATGCGTTGAGCATCAGGAAACGCCTGATGAAATAATCGAGCAGGTCGTTGGCTTGCGACCGTTATTTGATGAAACAATGCCGATACTGGAATATGAATCAAGCCCTGTGGTCCAGCGCCAGCCGATGGGCTTTGGGCGCCGGTCCTCAGGTCTCGGCAATCACGTTACCAATAACTGATCGCTTTATTCTGCTGGCGCCGACTGAAGCTGGACATAGTTTTCAATGCCCATGCGTTCGATCATGTCAAATTGCTTTTCCAGCGTATCGACATGTTCTTCTTCGCTTTCCAGAATCTCTGCAAACAAATCGCGCGTCACATAGTCACGGACTTTTTCGCAATATTCGATGCCATCTTTCAAGGGGGGAAGCGCTTCATGCTCCAATGCAAGATCGGCTTTGAGTATTTCTTCCACAGACTCACCGATCTTCAACCGACCGAGCAATTGGAAGTTGGGCAGGCCGTCGAGAAACAAAATGCGTTCCGCCAGCTTGTCCGCATGTTTCATCTCATCGATGGATTCTTCATATTCAAATTTGGCGAGCTTACTGACACCCCAATTGTCCAACATCTTGCTGTGCAGGAAATATTGGTTGATCGCTGTCAGTTCATTTTTCAGCGCTTCATTAAGATAATCAATGACTTTTGCGTCACCTTTCATGGTGTATTCCTTTTGTTGGGACAATGCGTTGCCCAAGGCTATACACGAGCAGAGCCCTGTAGGAAAGAGTCTGATTTATGAAAAAGTCAATTATTTCAATGATTTGATAAAGAGAATGCTAAGCGGTCGCAACTTCGTTTTCGATAATGGTTCGCGCAAACGATAGGCACTGGCCACATTTAGGCTTCCGTCCGAGCTCGGCATAAACTTCGCTCGGTTTTTCAGACCCATTGCGCACCGCGGCTCGCAGGTCTTTTTCTTTTATCGCATTGCAAACACAAACAACCATTTGGGCTCCTTATGCGACTCGTATATAGCTAATGAGAATAGATCGCAATAGCAAAAATTCGTACATTAGATCTTAGTTGGCTATTCTCATAACTTGTACCTCGCGCCGCGCCAGAGATCGCCACAGCCATTCCAGCGGTCCGTAGCGAAAGCGCATCAACCAGGGTTTGGACCAGAGTAACATCGTTCCCCAAGTGCTGAGGACAAATAATATCAGTTCAGCTCGCCCAATCGTTCCGAAAAGCCCAAGGCCCCAGCCGTAAAAGATGAAAGCCATCACGATACTGGTTCCCAGATAGTTGGAAAAGGCGACTCGCCCTGCCGCGGCGACGCGGTGCATCATGGGATGATGAGCAAAGCGCTGGATAACCAGAATTAGAATCGAAACGTAGCCGGCCGCCATCAACAAGCGGGGCAGGGTGGACCAGGCTTGCGAGATGTTCATCATCAAGATGATTTCATATTCTCCGTTGGCCGCGAGCCAAGCCAGACCACCAAAAGCAATGCCGCCGATGAGGGTGCCCCAAATGGCAAGGCGGCGATAGCTATTGGGATCCCCTTGTCCAAGCAAGAAACCAGATTTGTAGAGGCCCATGCCGATCATCATCAAAGGAATGGTTTCCAGTGGTCCCAGAAACAGGTTCTTGAACGGATCAATCACCTGGGTTGTAACCTTGTCGGTTAGCAGCTGAATGAAAGAACCGCGATATAGCGCAGTTTCGGCAGCCAGTTGTTCTTCGGAAGCACCGAGTTGGTCCATCATCAGTATATATTCATCGATAATTTCCTGACTGGCACCTGGCTGAGCAGCTTCGCTCTGCAAAACGAACATTGTTCCCATACCGATGATCAGCAGGGCCGATCCGATCATGTAAAACAAAACACCGCGCTTGATCAGATTTTCGGCAGACCAGTTGCGGAACAAATACACGACCGCACCGGACATTGCGTAAAGGAACAATATGTCACCCCACCACAATAAGTAGAAATGACCAAGCCCGAATATCGCGAGCCAGAACATGCGGGAATAGTGGACCTTCGCCGGTGATTGTCCGGTTGCGCTGGTTCGCTCTATCACCAGCATCATGCTGGCACCAAAGAGCAATGAAAATATTGCTCGCATTTTGCCATCGAACAGAATGAAGGACGCCGTCCAGGCGGCAATATCCGAAGCGCTGCCCGAGGTGCTGATGATGGGGCTGATATATGCCATTTCCGGGAAGCCAAAAACGGTTATGTTGACCCACAAAATGCCCATCACTGCGAAGCCGCGCAATGCATCAAGGGTGATATGGCGGGTTTGTGTGGTCGTGGCGTTCATCAACAAATCCTGGCTGTATTATTAATGCAATACGGCTTGTTAGAGCCAGCTTGATATTGCGTCTAGGGGTTTCTTGATTGTGGCATGGACCGGGATAGTGGCATCCAGTGCAGGCTTGCCCACGACCAACACCATCATTGGCTTTTCATTAGCAGGGCGATCGCACAGTTCATTGAGAAACTTCATTGGATTGGGCGTATGGGTAAGAGTCGCAAGGCCCGCATCATGCAAAGCGGTAATCAGCATGCCTGTGGCAATGCCGACGCTTTCGTTGACATAATAGTTCTGTTTCATCTCGCCTGGCATCATCCCGCCCTTGCGTTGACCAAATATGACGATCAGATAAGGCGCAATTTCAAGAAACGGCTTGTCCGCGTCGGTGCCAAGCGGGCTCAGAGCTTCGAGCCATTCATCGCTGGCTTTGTTTTCATAAAATTCACGTTCTTCTGCTTCGGCTGCTTCACGCAGGGCCTTTTTCTTTTCGGCAGATTCGATCACAGCAAAATGCCACGGTTGATGATTGGCACCATTGGGCGCAGTGCCGGCTGCAAGCAGCGCATTTTCAATGACCGCCCGTGGAACCGCTTCGTTGGAAAAATAGCGACAGGTGCGTCTTACTTTCAAAGCGTCATAAAAAGCTTTGGATCGTGCAATGCGTTCCGCGTCAGAATATGTGGGCAGCTCGGTATAGGGCAGCGTTTCGTGTGGTTTCATCCCGGTCTTCCTTGGCGCCGAGAAGATTTGGGCGCCTATTGTCATTTCAAAGTTCACACAAGTCACACACCCTTTTTCTGTTTTTTCAGGAGGTAAACAAGTGATGCAGTTGTTCTTTAAACGCTTAGCCATGAAGGGGCAGGTAGGAAAGATAATAACCGCTATTGACATTAATGTTAGTAATCGATATCAAGCTTTTTGAAATAGATAAAAGCGATTCCATTATGACGATCTCTCCTACCGATATGCCTCTCCTCAATACGGATCATTCGCCGCCGAAGATCCGGCCGATAAAGGCATTTCGTCATTTCCGAAATCTGATTGCGGATAAGGAAGATACGGCTGAGGTATTTCACATTATCGAGGCGCTTGCTGGCAAGGCTTTTATCCGCAATGCGAAGCGCTTTTTGAAAAGCCCGCATGCACAGGAATTGATGGAGCGTAATGTCGATCTGCCGAAGATGCTCGATGATCATGATAAATTGCGCAAACTGCCTGCCGATAGCCTCGGACAGGCTTATGTTCGATTCATGGAGAAAGAAGGTCTTACCGCGGCCGGACTGGTTGCGGAATTTGATCGCTATGGCGAAACATATGAAAAGCGCAACGATATCACCGAATGGTTCGGTGACCGGATGCGCGACACGCATGATTTGCTTCATGTTCTGACCGGCTATGGCCGGGATGCATTGGGCGAGCAATGTGTGCTTGGCTTTACCTATAGTCAGAACCCCAATCTGGGCATATTGTTCATTGCTTATGCTGGCGCACTGGAAATGAAAAAACAATCACCATCCAATGCACCTGTTCTGCGGGCTGTGCGGGAAGGGCAACGGCTGGGTAAAGCGGCCAAGCGCCTCGCATATTATGATATCGAAAAACTGCTTGCGTTGCCACTCGACGAAGCGCGTGCGTTTTTAAACATTGGCGAGCCCATTTTTTATAAGCAGGCGCATGCCGCTTATGAGGCTCAGGGTATTGATCCTTACAACTTACTTGGTCAGCCAGCCTAAATATTCTTGAACCGCTATTGCGCAGCTTCGATCTTTTTGACCAGAACATCGTAGCCTGTGATGGAGCGATCGATTTCGCTCTTCGCACTGGTCAGTTTTTGTGATGACTCCGCTACCTGTTATTCGAGCTGACTGGCTCGGCCCCGGATTTGCGGATTGGTTCGCGACCATGTTCTGATGTCCGAAAGAGTCCGATCAACGGCTGCCTGGGCTTCGGCCACTTCGGTTCGTGCAGCCTCTGCTTGATCACGCATCTCTTTGGCCTGCAATTCCACTTCCACACCAAAGGCACTGAAGCGACCGATATTGGTTTTCCCGAGCTGCTCTCCGAACTGGATTGGGAAAAACAGGAAAAAGATGACTATACCCAAAACGACTATATCGCGAACCAGCACAAGCGCATTCTTGCAAATCTCTGTCCAGTGTAAATCTGTCATGCTGCGCTCCCGATATTGAGAAATCTGTACGACTTCTCAATAACCGGATTTCAGCGCAGTTCTTTGCGAATTGTCAGTTTTAGGCCCGACCAAATGGCGTCCACAGCGCAGACCTTGATGTCAACAAAGCCCATCGGCAGGCAGACACTACGGATGGTGTCCTCGGTGATGTCGGTTTCAACTTTCGATGCCTTTTTCGGCCAGCTTACCCAGACCTGACCAGCCGGATCAATCATGGTACGCAGCGCAGTAAGGTGTTGCTCCAAAAGCGCGCGTTCCTTGACAAAAATATGCGCGGCGTTGAGGCCCTGAACAGGCTTGCCATGCTCTTCAAATACTAAACCATAGGAGTCGATTTCGGCACGGACACTGTCGGGCATGCCGTCAAACCATACCTGCATGCCATCTTTTAAAGAGAGCTTCTTCGCCAGGGGTGTTTTGGAATAAACGGCATTTTGCTTTTTGGACATGGCATGAGCATAGCAAGATAATGCTACCTGGTCATCAAACGCCTAGAACAATCATGCCGATCTGGCAGAAAATCCCCATTGCGGATGTCTGGCAATTCAGCGATAAAGTGGCAGGGTCGCCCAAAATTCGACGCGCCGAGATCCAATAGGACCGGACTGATATGAAGGAGGGCATAGTCTTGCAAAAACAAATAGGACTGATTTTGGTCAGTGCGGTGTTGCTGTCGAGCTGCGCCGAACATCGGCTTGTTGTGCAGCGGCCCAATCCCGATGGTGAGCAAAGCATTGTTCACAGTAACGCATTCTTGCTCCCGAGAGGGCAACCGCGCAATGTTGCGCAATGTCAGACCAACCTGATCGACGAAGTGCGCGTGAAAACAAATTTCGGCCAATCATTGGTATCGGTGCTGACGCTCGGTTTCTATCAGCCGACCACTATCGAATATTATTGCGCCAAGATTCCTTCGGACGAAGGCAGCACAGACGAGTAGTTTTCACATAAAGGTTGAGGGGAGACCGCAATGCCGTCCAATCCGATACGAGTGAACAACAATGTGGAGTGGGTGAACCACCACTTCAATATCAAGGTACCGATTGCCAAACGCCTTCGGGTTCATAATGAAAATCCGACCCGCGCAACCATGTCCGGCATGCGGGCTACGGCGGCGCGGCTGCAGGGGATTATTGCCGATGCCTTGGCCGCTGGCGTGCAGATCCGCGCTTGTGGTTCGCGTTGGTCCTTTTCCGATATTCCGGTGGTCAAAAATGGCTGGGTGATCGAAACCGCCAATCTCGACTGGACGTTCAAGGTCGGGGTCAATGATGTCGATCTGGCGAGCGGAACATCGGCAGATGATCTCTATCTCGCGCAATGCGGGACCAACATTTCGAAGATTAACGAGCGGCTGGAAACGAAAACCCGCCGCCGTGCCTTGCGAACATCGGGGGCGAGCAATGGTCAGACCATAGCCGGCGCAATCGGGACCGGCGTCCACGGCTCGGCTATTGATGTCGGCGCTATGGAAAGCCAGGTGGCAGGTATACAGATCCTGACGGCGACCCAAAATCTGTGGATTGAGCCAGCACGAGCACCGGTGATGACCGCCAATTTCGCGGCTAAGCTGGGCGCGACGCTGGTGCGCGATGATGCCAAATTTGATGCGGCGATTGTGAGTCTGGGCGCGCTGGGCATAGTCCATGCAGTTATGTTGCGGTCTACCGGGCGCTATCTGCTCAATTCCTCTTTGCTCCATATTCCCTATGGGCAATTGCAAACGGCCCTCAATACTCTTGATTTTCGCGGATCAGGTTTGCCGGACCAGACCCGCAGACCTTATTTTTTCCAAGTGATCCTTGATCCAGCGAAGATGGATATCGGATACACGACCGTCCGCTACAAGGAACTATGTCCGCCCGGATACAAGCCGGACTATGATCTGAAATCCGAAGCAGAACCGGGAACCGATCTACCGCGCCTGATTGCTTCAGCGATCAAGATGTTTCCGGACTTGCGGAATACAGCCACAAGTCTGTTGATCCAGGCCGAACTGAAAGTGCGATCCGACCGGCCACATGAATGGCGACTGCCAGGCGAGACCTATAGCTTCACTAGCGCACGCGAGGGGATTGCCAGTTCCGGTTTTGCCGTACCGGTCGCACAGGTTACCAACGCAATTGACATCATGCGTGGCGCCTTTCAGGTCCACAAGAATGCGCCAGTGGTCTTCACCTGCCGCTATGCGCAAAAATCGCCCGGCATATTGTCGTTCAACCGCTATGACCCGAGCTGTGTGATCGATATTGACGGCATCGACACGCCGGCGACGCGCAAGCTGATCACCTTGGCTGGCCAGCGGCTGGAGGCGGCGGGCATGCCCTTCACCCAGCATTGGGGCAAGATGCATGACCTTACCAAGGCCCGCGTACGACGCGGCTTTGGCGGCAGTGTGGATCGCTGGAATCAGGTGCGCAAATTGCTCCTGCCCGACGCTGCGGAACGCGATGCGTTTTCCTCGCCGTTTTTGGATAATGTTGGGTTGAACGCTTGAGGCTTTAGTCTTGCATCCAGTCCCGGAAGAAGCTGTCGCTGGCTTCGCGGAGGTCGGAGAGAGCAACATCCACCACTTGATCGGCGCCTTGAAGCTGACAACTTATGCTGTCTCCTCCAACGGTTCCAACCATGGAAACGGTAATGTTTTTTGATTTCGCCAATTCGAAAACGGATTCTGGATCTTTGGTGGTTACGAGATAACGGCCCTGGTCTTCTCCAAATGCGTCAGCAGCGTAGCTGCTATTATCTGCCAAAGCCCAGTCGGCCCCAATTTTTCCGGCCAATGCCATTTCGGTCAATGCAACAATCAGTCCACCGTCGGAAATATCATGCGCAGCGTTCACGAGGCCCGTGTTGATAGCATCATGCACAAATGTGCCATTCTGGCGCTCCACGTCCAGATCAACTGGAGGGGGGGCACCGAGTTCAGACCCATGAATTTCACGCTGCCAGAGCGATTGAGCCAAATGACCTTGGCCGTCATCTTCACGGATCATCTCTGCTCCAACGAGCAAAATGGTGTCCCCCTCATTCTTAAAACCGATGGTCATCATCTTGTCGAGATCATCAATAAGCCCAACCGCCCCAATGGCTGGCGTTGGCAGGATCGCATGGCTCACACCATCTGCGCCGGTGGTCTCATTGTACAAGCTCACATTGCCGGACACGATCGGCATATCGAGCGCTTCGCAGGCTTCCGCCATACCCTCAATACAACCGACAAATTGCGCCATGATATGCGGCTTTTCCGGATTACCGAAATTCATACAATCGGTGGTCGCGAGTGGTTTCGCGCCGACAGCCGTCAAGTTGCGATAGGCTTCGGCAATGGCTTGCTTGCCGCCCTCGACGGGATCGGCCTTGCAATAGCGCGGCGTACAGTCGGTGGTGATTGCCAGTGCCTTGTTGGTGCCATGCACCCGCACAACCGCAGCATCTCCGCCTGAACGCTGGCAGGTGTCAGCACCAACCTGGCTGTCATATTGTTCCCAGATCCAGCGGCGCGAGGCGAGGGCGGGGCTGGCCATCATCTTTAGCAGGTCCGCACCAATGTCGGTGCTTTCGGGAATCTCGCCCAGCGGCGCAATATTCACATGCGCCTTATATTCTTCCTGGCTGAGATGCGGCCGATCATAAAGCGGGGCATCATCGGCAAGCGGGCCGAGCGGAATGTCACACACCGTCTCGCCCTTATGCGTCAATATCATCCGGCGCGTGTCGGTGACTTCGCCGATGACCGCGAAATCCAGTTCCCATTTGCGGAAAATCGCTTCGGCCATTTCCTCGCGTCCGGGTTTCAGCACCATCAGCATACGTTCCTGGCTTTCGGACAGCATCATTTCATAGGCGGTCATGCCTTCTTCGCGGCATGGCACCTTGTCCATGTCCAGAATGATCCCGACTTCGCCATTGGTCGCCATTTCAACGCTGGAGCTGGTTAGGCCAGCCGCGCCCATGTCCTGAATGGCAACAATGGCATCGGACGCCATAAGTTCGAGGCAAGCCTCGATGAGCAGTTTTTCGGTGAAAGGATCGCCAACCTGAACCGTTGGGCGCTTCTCATCACTATCATCATCAAATTCGGCGCTGGCCATGGTTGCGCCATGGATGCCGTCTCGGCCGGTTTTGGAGCCGACATAGACAATCGGATTTCCAACGCCGGAGGCTGCAGAGTAAAAAATCTTGTCCGCATCAGCCACGCCAACGGTCATCGCGTTGACGATGATATTGCCGTCATAGGCCTCGTGGAAATTGGTCTCTCCACCGACCGTGGGAACACCGACACAATTGCCATAGCCGCCAATGCCGGCCACAACTCCTTTGACCAGATGCTTCATCTTAGGGTGCTCAGGACGCCCGAAACGCAGTGCGTTCATATTCGCCACCGGCCGCGCACCCATGGTGAACACGTCGCGCAAGATACCGCCTACGCCGGTCGCTGCCCCCTGATAAGGTTCGATATAGCTCGGATGGTTATGGCTCTCCATCTTGAAGATGGCAGCCTGACCGTCACCAATATCAATCACACCGGCATTTTCACCCGGACCACAAATGACCTGAGGGCCGGTGGTCGGCAGCTTTTTCAGATGCAGACGCGAGCTTTTGTAGGAACAATGCTCGGACCACATAACTGAAAAAATGCCAAGCTCGGTAATGTTCGGCTCACGATCAAGCGCGTTGAGGATGCGCTGATATTCCTCTTCGTTGAGGCCATGTTCGGCAACAATTTCAGGTGTGATTTTTTCAGCGGTGCGCGAGGATGTCTGTGTCATGATGACCCTTTAACGAGCCGTCCCGATTCCGCCTAGTGTGAATTATCAGTTTTGCAGAGCCCATTGCATTTAATGCGTGAACATGGTTTCATAATGAAACTGAAATTAGGCGTTGGCTGGAGTAAGTTATGGGAAAAGTGGTTTTGATCATTGGGGCAGGGGATGCCATTGGCAGCGCCATTATGCGAGCCTTTGCCAACAAGGACTATGTTGTCTGCGGCGCACGGCGCGGCGGCGAAAAGCTTGATCCGCTTGTCGAGGAACTTCGCGGCGCCGGAAAGCAAGCCTATGGCTTTTCCTGCGATGCGCGCAAGGAAGACGAGGTTGAGGCTTTGTTTGCTGATATCGAAACCAATATCGGGCCGCTCGATTGCGTGGTGTTTAACATTGGCGCCAATGTGCCAATGACGATCCTGGATACCAGCGCGAAGAAATTCATGAAAATCTGGGAAATGGCAACCTTCGCCGGTTTCCTTGCAGGACGTGAAGCGGCACGTGTCATGACCAAACGCGGCCATGGTTCGATCATCTTTACCGGCGCGACCGCCAGTATGCGTGGTGCGGCGGGTTTTGGAGCCTTTGCCAGCGCGAAAGGCGCACTGCGAAATATGGTGCAGAGTCTTGCTCGTGAGATGGGACCGCAAAATATTCATGTCGCTCATGTCGTGATTGATGCAGCGGTTGATACCGAATGGATCAAGGGCATGCTGCCGGATTATGAAGAGCGCAAAGCCAATGACGGCGTTGTGAACCCTGACGATTTGGCTCAAAATTATGTGATGCTTCACGAACAGCCGCGCAGTGCCTGGACATTTGAAATGGACGTGCGGCCATGGGCCGAAAAATGGTGATGAGCCCGTTTGCGCACAGGATATGAGAAAGAGGAATTTTTGATGACCAAGACGATTGAACTTGTCTTCGATTTTGTAAGCCCCAATGCTTATTTGATTTGGCAGCCACTAAAGGCGCTGGCCGAAAAACATGGTGCAATAATTGAGGTGCTGCCGGCGTTTCTTGGCGGAATGCACAAGCTTACCGGCAATGCTCCGCCTTTCATTCGCGACGCGGAAATAAAGGGGAAGAACGCTTACGCGATGTTGGAGATGAATCGCTTCATCGCCAAACACGGTATGACCAAATTTCAGATGAATCCGCATTTCCCATTCAATACGATCACGCTGCAGCGCATGCTGGTCGCGCTCGAACCGGAAAAGCGGGCAACATTTATTGAAACCTTGTTGCCGGCAATTTGGGAAGAGCAGCGTGACGTGACGGATACGGAACTACTCGGCAAAATTCTGGCGGATGGTGGTTTTGATGCAGAGGAACTATTTGCAAAAACCCAGGATCCGGCCGTCAAACAGCAATTGATGGACAATGTCGAAAGTGCCGTCGAGCGCGGTGCCTTCGGTATTCCAACCATGTATATCGATGGTGAGATGTATTTTGGCAAAGAGCGCTTGGGGCAGATGGACGAACAATTGGCCATGTGAGGCAGCGTCTTGATGGGGGCTAGTTTGATGGGGGCTAGTCGAAAACCATCTTGTCAGATTAACGCGAACCTGCTGATGATTTCTTCATGGAATCGCCTTGCAAAAAAATCTGCGCAATAGATGCGCCGAGCGGCCTTTGTGTTGGCTGCGGACGCACTCTATCGGAAATCGGGGAGTGGGCATCTGCTACCCCGGACCGGCAGCGTGAAATATTGTCGTTGCTGCCAGCAAGGATGGACAGTCTTGGAGATAAAAAATCTTGATTGTTGCTAAGGCGCAATCATATTCTCGTTAATATACTGGCTCAAGGCATCGACAAAGACACGTGTTTTGAAAGGCAGATGTTGCCGGTTGGGATACACGGCATAAATCGCTCGATCATCAACCTTGATCTGGTCGGCGAGGACAGGCTTTAGTCTGCCAGTCGCGATTTCAGAAGAAACCAGAAAATGTGCAAGACGGGCGATGCCCATATTTTGCAGGGCTGCTGCTTTCACGGTGAGCCCAATACCAGAGAATGTGCTGTTGACGCGAACGGACTGTACTTCGTTGCCATCATCAAATGTCCATTGATCACTCGTTTGGCCTTTCGCATGGATTGTCAGACAATGGTGGTCAAGAAGGTCTGATGATGTGGTGGGCGTGCCATACCGTTCGAGATATTCGGGTGAAGCGCAAATTACCCAAGGGTCATCGATAAGCTTGCGCGCGATAAACGATGTCTCGGCCGGGCGTTCAAATAGCAAGGCAACATCGACCCGCTCATTCAGAAGATTAATCCCGCCATCGCCTTGTAGCAGCAATACCGATACGTCCGGATAATCTTTCGAAAATCCATCCAGAAACGGCACAAGAACTTGCAGAGAAAGCGCATCTGAGGCTGCGATACGCAACATGCCTTTCGGAACCGAGCTTAAGTCTTTCGCCGTGCCTTCGGCATCTTCGATGGCCGCCAGTATATCTTCACATCGCTCGAACAAGGCCGTACCGGCTTCAGTGAGTGATAGGCTGCGGGTGGTTCGATTGAACAGTCTGACACCTAACCGGTCTTCAAACCGGCTAATTTTCTTGCTGACGCCAGAAGACGTCAGTCCTAGTCGACGGCCAGCTTCGACGAAGCTACCTGATTGCACGACCTCCGTAAAAACGGACATTTCACTTATCGGATGCATGATCAAAGGTTCTTCTGATTAATGAAATTATGTCAATAATTATATTCCATAAAGTCCATTTATTCAGTTAAAAAAAGCCCCTATGTGACACGCGTTAACGTGCGCCAGATCACTTTTGTGAGAGTGATTGGCGCAAATTGTAGCAAATAATTGTTATGATCTTCGCGGTGACCTCTTGGTTGCGGTGAACGGCTCGGCCCTACGCCCCCACGCGGCCGAGCCAATTTACCGCTGACCATCCGAATGAAATGATTTGGATCACGCCAATTGATTGTCTGCATATGAATAAGGACAGAGCATGGACGACGAAGTGATTGCTTTAGTTAAGTCTGGCATGAAGCTGAAATGCGGGCATTGCGGACAGGGCAAGCTATTCAGAGGCTATCTGAAATTTCATGATAACTGCCCGAACTGCGATCAGGATTTGACGGTTGCCGATACAGCAGATGGGCCGGCTTTCTTTGTAGGTTTTTTTACGATGATTGTTTTCGCGCCGATAATCCTGGTGCTTGTTCAGTCCGTTGAAACGATCCTGGCAAAGATACTTGCGTTTTTCGCAGGTGTTTTAGTCAGTTCGCTTGTCTGTCTGGTTCTTTTGCCGCCGGTCAAAGCTATATTGCTGAATTTGCAGATTAATTATGATTCTGGCGAGGGAACGACTGACAAATAATATTCGGTTTCAAGCTTTGACGAACTTGAGGACGAGATAAGCCGTCAGCGCAGCCGTTGCTCCCGTTGCGAAGGTGCCCCAGGCAATATCGTAAAGCGTGATTTTTGTAGACCAGACCTTAAGCACTGCCTGACTGGTTAAATCATAGGTTGCATAAGCGATGCCACCGAACAACGCGCCGTTCAAAAGTGCCGTAGTCCATTGGCCATTTGCAAGCGCCGGTTTGACACCAAACCAGATAATTCCGAACAAATAGATCAAATAGAACGCGAGCGCCGGTGCTTTGCGAAACTCATCCGCCATGATTTCGCCGATCACGGGGCGATATAAACTGTTCGCCATATTGCTGAGCCATAGAAAATCAAGAATGCCGAAAATAATGGCGGCGATAATATAGGCGATAACAAATTGGGTCATGGTCGTTCCTGTTTGTGAGCGGTGTTCCCTATGCGTGTTTCAATGTCCGTGTACTGCTTACAAATGCCGCGGCGAAAGATGCGACGGCAAAAGCAACCAACGCCGTTATCATCATCGCAAGGTCGGCGACGTCGGGTTCCGGCGCGAACCAGTTAAACGCCTGAAAAACGAGTAGCAATATGACCAGAAGCACTAAGGCCAGTTTGGAACGCGGTGCTTTGGATCGAGTCCGGAAGATATAAAATGCGAGCGCCCCAAAAGTAATCAGCAGCTCAAGCGGCATGGCAATGGCGGGATAGTCCCAAAGCCCGAAGCCTAGATTGGGCGGCGATCCTGCAAGCGTCAGATCTGGTATATGGACCAGCAGATCAAGCAGCCAGTGGGACAAGACAACAATCCCGCCTATAATCGCGCCAGTTTTGTTGCGGGTAATCAGCCAGATGAGCAACGCAAAGCCTAAAGCCCAGACACTGCTGCCTAATAAGCTATGTGTGTAAGGCATATCATAGAGGTCCAGCGGGTTCATTGCGGTCATACCCGGCGTGATGCGGAAATTTTCAATTCCAAAAATGGCCAATCCGAAGAACCCGAAATCGACAAGCTGAGCAGCAACAAATAACGTACCGAGGCCGGGTGCCTTCGGGTGCGTCGCTGCGATCATTGCCGGTGCGTAGTGCCCAATGAACATGTTGTCCTCCCCTTATGCGGGTGATCCTAAACCTCATGTCAGCAAATTGCCAGAAAGCAGCGCGAATATCGAAACTGACTAATTTGCGCTTTCGAGGTCTTGACCGGAACTCAAAGCAGCGTCATTGGAATGGTCATGAGTGAAACCGCCCAAGATATGTCAGATGACATTGCCCAGTTGAATTTTGAAGATGCGCTTCGGCGTCTGGAAGATATTGTCAGAAAGCTGGAAAGCGGGGATGTACCGCTGGATCAATCAATTGCGCTCTATGAACAAGGCGAGAAACTCCGCGGTTTGTGTCAGAAACGTCTAGAAGACGCGCAGGCCAAGATTGAGAAAATCACGCTTGACCGCGATGGCAAAGCGCAAGGCGTTACTGCCTTTGACGCGGATTAACTGTGCCCGCCAATAATAATATGGACCTGCAGCAGGAAATGCGCCGCGTTGCCGATGCGGTGGACAAGCAATTTGATCTGATGCTTGCAGTACCTGATGATGCCAGGGCGCAGCTTTTTGAAACCATGCGTCATGCTGCAATTGGTGGCGGCAAAAGGCTTCGGCCTTTGCTGGTCATGGCGACATCCCATCTTTTCAATGTTGATGAAAACTGTGCGTTGCGTGCGGCCACAGCGTTGGAAGCCTTGCACGTCTATTCACTGATTCATGATGATCTGCCTTGCATGGATGATGATGATATGCGGCGCGGCAAGCCGACGGCGCACAAGGCTTTTGGTGAGGCGCAGGCTGTTCTGGCAGGTGACGCGCTGCATGCGCTGGCATTTGAATTGCTGGCGGATGAAAATACTCATAGCGATCCATTTGTCCGGGCCGAGATGGTGGCCTGCTTAGCAAAGGCTGCTGGTCCATCGGGAATGGCAGGCGGCCAGATGATGGATCTTGTCGCCGAGAGCACCACATTTGATCTGCAAACCGTTACGCGATTGCAACAATTGAAAACCGGTGCGCTTATCAGTGCCTGTGTTGAAATTGGAGCGATCCTTGGACGTCTTCCCGTCGAAGGTCGTACTGGCCTGCGGGGTTATGCCCATAGTCTGGGGCTCGCATTTCAAATTGCCGATGACATTCTTGACGTTGAAGGCGACGAAGCGCTTGCCGGAAAAGCGCTGCATAAGGATGAGGAAGCCGGCAAACAGACTTTTTTGAGTCTGATGGGACTGGAACGTGCCAAGGAACAGGCGCAAATGCTGGTTGATCAAGCAAAGTCACATCTAAATGGCTATGGGGAGGAGGCTGATTTGCTTCGCACCATTGCTGAATTTACTGTCCAGCGAGACCGTTGATACCGTCTGAAATTGGGCCATTGGGGAGAGCTGTTATGAGAGTTGGGGTATATCCAGGAACATTTGATCCCGTAACACTGGGACATATGGATATCATCCAGCGTGGAACGCGGCTGGTGGATAAACTGGTAATTGGCGTGACGACCAATCCCTCCAAATCACCTATGTTTTCTTTAGAAGAACGGCTTGCAATGGTTCGCCGTGAAACTGCGGATTTGGGCGATGCAGTGGAGGTGGTTGCCTTTAACGCGTTGCTCATGAAATTTGCGCAGAAACAAGGTGCCAGTATAATCGTTCGCGGTCTTCGGGCGGTTGCTGATTTCGAATATGAATATCAGATGGCCGGAATGAATCAGCAATTGAATGACCAGATTGAGACAGTTTTTCTTATGGCTGATGTTTCATTACAACCGATCGCGTCTCGATTGGTCAAGGAAATCGCGGTCTATGGCGGAGAAATTCATAAATTTGTATCGCCAACAGTCTGCGAAGAGGTGGTTGCACGTGTTTCGGAAACCGGCTTGAAGGGTGAGCAGTAATCGAGTTTACATCAGCAGTTCATTGCGGCGAAAGCATATCTCGTCCAATAGGCGGCAATATTCACATCATGTGACTGTTATGATGCGTGATGAAGACCAACGAACAGGTGAGTAGTTATATATGGTTAGCAAATTCATTGTGTCCTTTTTCGCTATCGCGATGATAAGCAGCGGCGCGATCGCACAGGAACAGGCCGCTCCTGCTGAAGCTGCTCCAGCCTCTGTTCCAGCAGAAGAAAATATGTTGCATCTCGACCTCTCCACCGGCGGCCGGGTTACAATTCAGCTTTTCCCCAATTTGGCGCCCAACCATGTGGATCGGATCAAAACGCTGGCACGGCAGGGTTTTTATGATGGGATAATTTTCCATCGGGTGATTGAAGGTTTCATGGCGCAAACAGGCGATCCTACCGGCACAGGTATGGGGGGATCTGAGTTACCAGACTTGAAAGCAGAATTTCATGCCTTTCCGCATCTACGCGGAGTGGTTTCTATGGCCCGCGCACAGGGAGACGATAGTGCGAATAGTCAATTTTTCATTGTCTTCTATCCACGCTTTGCGCTCGACAAGAAATATACTGTTTTCGGCCGAGTCACCGAAGGCATGCAATATGTCGATGCGATCAATCGCGGCGAGCCACCGGCAACCCCAAGCCGGATTTTGCAAGCATCCGTTGCTGCGGATGGTAAAGCACCGCCAGTTGCCGGTGCCTTTTCCCCTATCCCGGAAAAAGAAATTACTGTCGACGATTTGAACGCGCCAATCAATCCATAGGTTCTGTCCATGCGCGTTGATCTTTTTGACTTTGCGCTGCCGCAAGAAAATATCGCGCTGAGGCCTGCTGTTCCACGAGACAGCGCACGGTTACTCAATGCTTCCAGTTCCGGTCATCTTTCTGACCATTTGGTCACTGATCTGCCACAGCTTTTGTCACCGAAGGACATATTGGTCTTTAACGATACCAAAGTGATCCCAGCGCAGTTGGAAGGCCGACGAGGAGAAGCGAAGATTGGCGCTACACTCCATAAACGTGTCGACCTTAGACGTTGGCAGGCTTTTGTTCGCAATGCCAAACGACTCAAAATTGATGATGTTGTTGAGTTTGGCGATGGCGTTTCGGCGCGCGCCGAAGAGAAATTCGATGATGGCAGCTTCCTGCTTCATTTTTTGGGTTCAGAGCCCGTAGAGGTTCTGCTCGGAAGGGCAGGAACCATGCCGCTGCCCCCCTATATTGCGAGCAAGCGCGATATAGATGCGCGCGATGTGGAAGACTATCAGACCATGTTTGCGCGAGAAAAAGGCGCTGTGGCTGCGCCAACGGCAGCACTGCATTTTACAGATAGATTGATCGCGGCGCTGACCGAGGCTGGAATAGGTCAAGAAACACTAACTTTGCACGTCGGTGCTGGGACGTTCCTGCCGGTAAAGGTTGATGAGACTGACGATCATAAAATGCACAGCGAATGGGGGCGGATTGAACCGGAAGTTGCAGACCGGTTGAACAGAGCGCGTCAGAATGGCGGCCGGGTAATAGCGGTTGGTACGACAAGCTTGAGATTGTTGGAAAGCGCGACAGGTGAGGACGGCATCATCCAGCCTTTTGAAGGCGACACAGATATTTTTATAACGCCGGGTTACAAATTCCGGGCAATTGATGGTTTGATGACAAATTTCCATTTGCCAAAATCCACGCTTTTCATGTTGGTGAGTGCGCTCATGGGGCTTGACACGATGCAGGCGGCTTATGCTCATGCGATTGCAGGAGGATATCGGTTCTACAGTTACGGCGATTCAAGCTTGTTACTGCCTTGATAGCCATTGAGACCTTTGAAATGCAATCAACAGCAGATCTGAAAGTTACTTGAATGTACCCTAGCGAAATTGTCCATGAGCGCGTTGCCGATGGGGTTGTTCATATATCCAGCCTGATTGCGGTTCTTGTTGGTTGTGTGGCTCTTGTAATTTACGCATTCTCAGCATTTGATGCGCCTTTGATAATCGCCTGCTCGATCTATGCCATTTGCATGATTGCTTCTTTCACCGCTTCGGCATCATATCATCTCTTGCCACAGCATCATTGGCGCAGTGGCTTGCGCCGCTTTGATCATGCAGCGATCTATGCGCTCATTGCAGGAACTTTCACGCCGCTTCTTGTCCATATCGGTACAACATTGGTCTATTTTGTATTGGGAGCCGTCTGGCTGCTCGCAATCCCGGCTATGTTGTACAAGGTTTTAGGCGAGAATATCGAACCGCGTTGGTCGCTGGCTTCCTATATTGGACTTGGTTGGATGGGCTCAATTGCGCTTCCGGATTTTTCGTCAACACTACCAATGTCCGCGTTGATCGCGATTATTGCTGGAGGCTTTTTTTATTCTTTCGGAACGATATTCTATGGGCGGAAGGCTCAAGCCTATCGCTATGCGGTGTGGCATATGTTTGTGCTACTCGGGACTGCAGCGTTTTTCTTGGCGATTTGGCTGGCGTTGTTTTCGTAACAGGCAAAGTGGTTGATAACCGCACAACAAGACAAGCTTCTTAACATAGAAAAAGGGCGGCTCTGTCGAACCGCCCTTTCAATTTCCTATCTGCCTGAGGCTTAACCTTCGGAAGCGACAGGAACCGGTGGGTCGTTATCAGCAACCTCGGTCAGCGAGCCGCCCTGCGGTTCACATTCGCCTGCTTCGGTATATTTCCATGCATTGCCTTGGTAATCTACAACCGACGTTCCGGCGCAGCTGGTGCCTTCGCCAGCGGCACAATCATTTTCGCCTGCTTTGGCGATGCCGAAACATTTTTCTTTTTCAGCGGCAGCGACTTCGGTGACTTCTTCACCGGCGGCTTCGGCGCCTTCTGTCGCTTCGCTAGCGCCACCTGAACAAGCGGAAAGTGCTGCAGCTGCGATCAGCGCTGTCGCGGCTGAACCTAATTTCGTTGTCTTCGTCATAAGATACTCCCGATTTTGGTCTTTGAAAAACTGCTACCATCCTGCACAGTTCATGAGGGATTCGTGCAGAACGTCTCTTTGGTTACACTATAAGGTAATAAACACAAAATTCTTTGTTTTTGTGGGCCTTACTTCGCTGATTGGAACAAAATTAAATGGCTGACCGTTTTTCTTTTTCGATTGACGCCACAGATGGAAAGGCGCGCACGGGAAAAATCACGATGCAGCGTGGCGACATTCGCACGCCAGCATTTATGCCGGTTGGTACCGCTGCGACAGTCAAGGCGATGAAGCCAGAAACAGTCCAAGCAACGGGTGCGGATATAATCCTGGGCAACACCTATCATTTAATGCTTCGCCCGGGCGCCGAACGCGTGGCAAAGCTGGGCGGCTTGCACAAATTCATGAACTGGGAGCGGCCAATTCTAACCGATAGCGGGGGCTATCAGGTAATGAGTCTGTCCGATCTGACCAAAATGAGTGAAGACGGTGTCGAGTTTCAGAGCCATCTGGATGGGTCTCGCCACATGTTAACCCCGGAACGGTCCATGGAAATTCAACGCTTGCTTGGTAGCGATATTGTGATGGCCTTTGACGAGTGCACAAAAAACGGCGCAACCTACGACGAGGCTATGCTGTCCATGGAAAGATCGATGCGTTGGGCCAAACGTTCGCGAGACGGTTTTGACATGGGTGAGGAGCATGCCACGAAAGCCGCTCTTTTCGGGATACAACAGGGGTCGTTGGACAGGAATATCCGGGCTGCTTCCGCCGAGGCGCTTATCGAAATTGGGTTTGATGGCTATGCTATTGGCGGTCTGGCTGTTGGTGAAGGGCAAGAGGCGATGTTCGATGTGCTTGACTATGCACCGGGTCAATTGCCTGCAGAGAAGCCGCGTTATCTGATGGGTGTCGGCAAGCCTGATGACCTTGTTGGGGCAGTGGAGCGCGGGGTGGACATGTTTGATTGTGTGTTGCCCAGTCGATCCGGGCGCAATGGCCAGGCATTCACCACAACGGGGCCGATTAACATTCGTAACGCGAAATTTGCCGAAGACCTGGAGCCGTTGGACTCTACCTGTGCTTGTTCTGTTTGCCAGACCTATAGCCGCGCCTATCTCCACCATCTGATCCGTTCAAAAGAGATATTGGGAGCGATGCTAATGACTGAGCATAATATCGCATTTTATCAATCTCTTATGTCACAAATGCGAGAGGCGATTGCGGCTGGTGTCTTTGCAGTTTTTGCGAGCGATTTTCGTAGGAAATATCTCCAGACATGATCAAGGGACTGCCGAAGCCTACCAGCCTTAAAGATGCGATTATGAGGGCACAGGATCACGCGCCCTATCTATGTCAGGCGATGGAGGTTCAACCGGAGTTGACGGCATTGCTGGCGAGTGAAGACTTGGACGCAGCTTTTGAATTTGTCGATCAGGCCGGAGCTGATGCGGATAGTGTTCGTCAGAAGTTAAGGCGTGAAAAGCGAGCACTGGCCTTGACGTTGGCGATCGGGGATTTGGCCGGCCGATTGAGCTTGACGGATGTGGTAACTCGGCTGTCGGATTTTGCTGATCGCTCGCTTGATGAAGCTTTGGCGGATATATATGCGACCCGCTATCCTGATGCTGACCCTGCTGGTTTTGCAGTGATCGGATTGGGAAAACATGGCAGCCGAGAACTAAACTATTCTTCTGATATCGACCCGATCTTCCTCTACGATCCCGAGAAAATTCCCATGCGCGGCCGCGAAGAACCAAGTGATGCCTCACGCCGCATTGGTCAGCAATTGGTCGACGCCCTGAACACACGGGATGCTGATGGATATGTGTTTCGCGTTGATATGCGTCTGCGCCCCTCTCCCGAAGTCAGTCCCGTAGCCCTGCCAGTCGAAGCGGCCATAAGCTATTATGAATCCAGTGCACTGGCTTGGGAGCAAGCGGCATTTATCCGATCTCGCCTTGCAGCCGGTGACTCAGAACTTGGCCGCTATTTCTTGGAAGCTATCAACCCGTTTATTTGGCGGCGATCACTGGATTATGGCGCGATCCGGAATATTGGCGCGGTATCCGTTCAAATCCGTGATCATTATGCCGCGGGTCAGAATTTTGGACTAGGCTATGATCTGAAGCGCGGGCGTGGCGGTATCCGGGAAGCAGAATTTTATGCGCAGATGCACCAACTCATCTTTGGTGGGCGCGAACCGGCATTGCGTGTGCCGGCGACGCGCGAAGCGCTAAGCGTGCTGGCAGATGCTGGCCGGATCAATTCGGAAAAGGCGGCGACGCTTGCCCATTCTTATGAACTCTATCGGGTAATCGAGCACCGCCTGCAAATGGTGAATGACCAGCAAACACACAGCCTGCCTGGTGACGCGGCTGGGTTAGATCGGGCTGCTCGGCTTCATGGCCTAAACGATGGCGATGAATTGCTGACATTGCTCGAGGGACCGGTCGAAGCGGTTGGAGCAATTTATGACGAACTGATCGATTCCGATGATAGCGACACATTGCCACAGGCCGATCAGGCCCTTGATAAGGCATTGAAAAGTCGAGGGGTCGAGCAAGTCGATATCTTTGCTGAAAAGATCAAACGCTGGCGCAGCGGCAAAGTAACCGCACTTAGAAGTGCAGCAGCGGTTGAATCTTTTGAAGCTGTGCTGCCCAATATTGTCGAAGCCATTGCCGCGTCGCCAGATCCGCAACAAGCCTTGGTTCGTTTGGATGGTTTGATCGATAAATTACCGACGGCGATCAACTTCTTCCGTATGTTAGAGGCGCGTCCCGGGCTACGCGAGATGCTCATCCGGATATTAAGCCACGCGCCCGTTCTGGCGGATGAACTGTCGCGTAGAACCGAGCTTTTTGAAGGATTGATCGATACAACAGCGCTGGATCTACCGCCGCCTGTAGATGAATTGGCGGACCAATTTGCGCGGCGCGAAGACGGTGATGACTATCAAATGCTACTTGATCGGGTGCGCGCACGTGTTGGAGAAAAGCGATTTGCGCTTGGAACGCAGCTGATAGAATCACGTCATGACCCTCTCGCCATTGCGGCGGGCTATGCGCGTGTTGCGGAAGCCGCGATACGCGTTTTAACTGATGCGACCATAGCTGAGTTTGAACAGGTTCATGGCAAAGTCCCTGGCAGTGAAATACTGGTTCTCGCGCTTGGGCGATTGGGAGGTGAAGCTCTGACCCATGCGTCCGATCTCGATCTGATTTTTCTATTTACCGGTGATCATAGCGCGGAATCTGATGGCAAACGATCATTGGGCGGTACACAATATTTTAATCGCCTTGCGCAGCGTATTGTGGCGGCTCTTTCGGTGCCGACTGCGGCTGGGCCGCTTTATGAGGTCGACACTCGGTTGCGGCCGTCTGGTACGCAAGGTCCAATGGCAGTCACAACAGAAAGTTTTCATAAATATCAAAGTGAAAGCGCCTGGACTTGGGAGCATATGGCACTAACGAGGGCGCGGCCGGTATATGGCAGCGTCGAAGCATGCGACCAATTGCAAGAGCAGATCGAAACGATTTTGCAGAAAGAAAGAGAGCCAGAAACCTTGCGTAAGGCCGTCCGCAAAATGCGGCTGGATATTGTCGAACATAAGCCTCCCAAAGGCTTGCTCGACACCAAACTCATGGAAGGTGGCTTGGTAGACTGGGAATTTATTATCCACTTCCTTCAGCTTAAAACTGGCGAGGCTTTGCATCCGCAATTGGGTTTGGCGGCACGCGGGCTTGTCGATGGTGGGCATTTGAACAAGGATATGGTGGCAGCGCATGAATTAATGACCCGTTTGCTTGTCGCCTTGCGGTTGATGTCGCCAACCTGTGACTATCCACCTGAAACAAGCAGGGAGCTAATTGCAAAGGCGGCCGGTCAGGAAAGCTGGGATGCCCTTTTGAACGGGTATGATATGGCCCGGCAATGCGTTATCGAAGAATGGAATCGGCACTTGCGGCCGGACCCTCATGAAATTCTAGGAGACATAGTATGATAGACGTAGGCGAACTGATGCCAGATATGGACCTAACAGCACCTGATGGCGGCACGGTGAAATTGTCTGATTATCATGGCAAGAAACTGGTCTTGTTTTTCTATCCCAAAGCCAGCACGCCTGGTTGTACTACGGAATCAAAGGATTTTTCTGCCCTGTTGCCGGAATTTGAAAAGGCCGGTGCAGCGGTTCTTGGCATGTCCGCCGATAGTCCCAAGCGTCAGCAGAATTTCATCAATAAGCAGGAATTGACGGTTGATATCGCTTCCGACGAAAGTACCGAATTTTTGGAGAAAATCGGCGTTTGGGCGGAGAAGAAAATGTATGGCAAGACCTATATGGGTATCATTCGTTCCACTTTCCTGATCGGCCCTGATGGCAAAGTGCTGCAAGCTTGGCCAAAGGTGAAGGTCAAAGGGCATGCTGAAGAGGTATTGGCAGCTGTGCAGGCGGCCTAAGGCGCTCGAGATTTGAATATCGCAACAACCATGATGCCATCGGCGGGCGAGGCGGTCCGGAATGTTCTGATGACACCAGAACCTGCCGCCAAAGTTATGGCCGCGCGTCATGCAACACGGGAATGGCGAAAGGGCAGGCTTGACGCCGAATTTACGGTTTCAATGCCGGTCGTCCCGGCGCGTCCGGCGCGCCCGGAATTGCTGCGACCAGGGCAGATGCCACGGCGCGGCAAAGGTACGTCGGTGACCAAACGTATCGCGTTGATCCATGCTTTGGCGCATATCGAATTTGTCGCGATTGACTTGGCATATGACATGGTTGGACGGTTTGGAGCTGATTTTCCCAGGGAATTTGCCGATGACTGGCTTCGTGTTGGCGCCGAAGAAGCGATGCATTTTGTCTTATTGGATCGGCGATTGCGTGAAATGGGCAGTTTTTATGGCGATCTGCCCGCGCATGATGGATTATGGGATACGGCAAAAGAAACCGCTTATGATGCGTCTGCAAGGCTAGCAATCGTCCCGATGGTACTCGAAGCACGCGGTTTGGATATCACATTGGACACGGTTGAACGTTTTCGGGCGCAGGGCGATCTGCTGACCGCTAAGGTGCTTAATCGTATCTATCATGACGAAATACAACACGTCTTTTTCGGCACCAAATGGTTCGAATTTTGCTGTGAACGGCAAAAAACCGATCCACACCGCCATTGGAAAAATCTTGTAAAAAAGCACTTTAGGGGTGGTTTGAAGCCTCCATTCAACGACTCAGCCCGCCATGCAGCCGGTTTAACTCAGGAATATTATCTTGGTATTGAATAATTAACCAAAATAAACCTACTTCTGTTTGCACAGAACGGGGGCAGAATTTCTGTCAAAATTATTGAACCGAATTTGTTCTTTGGTTCACAGTAGCAGGACTCGATCAGTTTATGACCGATAGCGTAGTAGGTTTGTTTCAGGGGGTTGTGAGAAAAATCACAACCGTTGCGATCTTAGGATCAGCAATCTCTTTTTCCAGCACAGCAATAGCATCAGACGCAGACAGCAGTCTTCCGTTGGATGTTTTGAAAGAAAAGTCGCCTAGTAGTGACAATGTTCTTGGAGAAGCGGATCCTGCTTTTCGCCTTCTTTTCAACAACTGGTCCGGACAGGGTAAAAAGACGCCGGTCAAACTTACCATACCTTCACGCAAACCCGTTGATAACTACAGACTAACTAGCTCTTTCGGCTTCCGGTCTGACCCCTTTAGAGGTCGCCGCTCCCGCCACAAAGGCGTTGATATGGCTGGTCCGGTTGGAACGCCTATATACGCAACTGCAGACGGCATTGTTGGACGGTCCCAGTGGGTCCGCGGTTACGGCAACTATATTGAAATTAACCACGGCAATGAAATTCAGACCCGGTACGGGCATATGTCTCGCCTAAACGTAAAGGCTAATGCACGTGTTAAAATGGGTGATTTGATCGGCTTTATGGGTTCGACAGGTCGCTCGACCGGCAGCCACTTGCACTATGAAGTGCGGATCGCTGGCGAGGCTGTAAATCCTATGCCTTTCATGCAGTCCAATGATTTTCTTTTGGCCCAAAAGCTAGCTCCCGGTGAGGCTTTGGGCGGTCCAGCGGAATAATCGTAGGCCAAACACCTTTGGGAGAGGGTGTCAAAAAAGGGTTGGTAAAGCCTGAATGCTTACTGGCCCTTTTTTATGTTCAGCTTCTTTTCCGTCGATTTTTCGCCGAGCTGCTTTGACACGCTGCAACACAGTCCCTATCTTGAAGATATGAACCAGACAGCGCAAAAAACCGATCAAGATTCAGATCAGGATATCATGCTGACAGCCAATGCAGCGAAACGTGTGGCTGCTATTGCCGAAAAGCAGAAAAAACCTGCGATACTTCGCTTGGCAGTGGAAGGTGGCGGGTGTTCCGGCTTTCAATATCGCTTTGGCCTGGCTGAGGATATAGAAGCTGATGATGTTGCTGTGGAGGAGTCCGGCGTAACGCTGGTTGTTGATGAGATCAGCTTGGATCTGGTCCGTGGCAGTGCCGTTGATTTCGTTGAATCCCTTGGTGGTAGTGCATTTCAAGTAACCAACCCCAATGCCGCTTCCGGCTGTGGTTGCGGTTCAAGCTTTTCTGTCTGATCGCAGCATCTGTGAAAATAGCCAGTTTCAATATTAACGGGATCAAAGCACGCCTGCCACGCTTGTTGGAATGGCTGGAAGAAACCAAGCCAGATGTTGCCTGCCTACAAGAAATCAAAACGCAGGATGAAGGGTTTCCAGCCGCTGAATTTGAAAAAATTGGCTATGGTGCCATTTGGCATGGACAGAAAAGCTTCAATGGCGTCGCGATATTGACCCGGGATCAACAGCCCGAAGAGACAAAAAGAGGCCTCGATGGAGAACCGGAAGATGAGCATAGCCGTTATCTTGAGGCCAATGTAACGGCACCGGGTGGTGGGACGGTTCGGGTAGCGAGCATCTACCTGCCCAATGGGAACCCGCAACCCGGCCCAAAATTTGACTTTAAATTGCGCTGGATGAAGCGTTTGCGCAATCGTGCGAGCGAAATTTGGCGCGAAGAAATTCCTGCAGTTTTGGCTGGCGATTACAATGTTATCCCGCGCGACAATGATGTTTTCTCTGTTAAGGCCATGGAAAATGACGCCCTGATGCAGCCCGAAAGTCGGCAGGCTTACCAACGTATCTTGCATGATGGTTGGACTGATGCACTTGGCGTTACCTATCCCGCTGGCAAAATTTGGACTTACTGGGACTATCGCAGCGGCGGTTGGCAGCGCGATCAAGGGTTTCGGATCGATCATTTGCTGCTTAGCCCACTGGCGGCCGATCATTTGCGCAGTTGCGGTGTCGACAAAGAACATCGCGGGCGGGAAAAAGCCAGCGATCATGCGCCGACATGGGTCGAACTTAACCTCTGATGCGTGCTATTCTGATAAGCCTAGCCATATCAGCTGGGCTTTATCTTATGCTTGTTGGGCTCGCTTATAGTTTCCAACGTAGCTTGTTATATTTTCCGGATCAGCGTGTTTTGTCGCAGCAGCAGCTGAACGAAGCTGGCTTTGAGGCTGTGAATATATCTGCGGGAGGGACCAGCGATCTTATGTCGCTATGGCGGGCTCCCGCTGACCAAACAAAGCCAGTCATTATACATTTCCATGGAAATGCTGGCTCAATGGCATCACGCTTACCGATCTATCAAGCCCTGGCGCAAGACGGAGCCGGCGTCCTTGCTGTTGGTTATCCAGGCTATGGCGGTAATCCGGGAAAACCCAGTGAAGAGGCCTTTTATGCTGTGGCGCAAGCCAATTATGATTGGTTGTTGGCTGCAGACTATGACCCCGATCGCATTGTAATCGCGGCGCAATCGCTCGGCACGGGCGTTGCGACATGGTTGGCATCGAAGAATGATGCAGCCGGTTTAATTTTGGAAGCCGCCTACACGGGTATGGATGACATGGCTCAGCGTCAGTTTCCAATTCTACCTGCCAGGTTGCTGATCAAAGACAGATATCGTTCCATTGACCGGATCGATCAAATCAACATGCCGCTAAGCTGGATCCATGGAACAAATGATGAGTTAATACCTTTTGTCATGGGGCAGACGCTATTTGATGCGGCAAAGGGTCCGAAATTCGCACACCCGATCAAAAATGGGGGACATAATGATCTCTGGATGCGTGGTATCGATATATTGGTACGGCGTGATGCTCAGGGTTTCATGTCTAATACGAAGTGATTTGTTAGGGAGCAGGGGCTTCCTGCCATTTCCGTAACATATTATAAGCAACAGCGCTGGCTGGGCCATCACCCGTCAGTGCAACCGACACATATTGGCGCGATACGGGATCGATCATCACGAACGCTTTGATTCCGGGCATACCACCGGCATGGCCGATCCGAATGACTGGTTTGCCGTCGGGACCGGGAACCCGCATAGCCATGATACCGAGACCGTAGTAGCTATTCTTGTCAAACATCGGATAGAGCTGTGCCAACATTTGATCGCGTGTCGCTGGTTTGACTAGTTCACCGTTGAGAAAAGCGCGCCAAAAGCGCAGCATGTCCGATGACGTCGCCGCTATGGGGCCAGCGGGCCCAGGAGCCCGTATGTCCGATTTCTGATCATCACTCGGTCGCGGTTTGGCGATATCCGAAACTTCATCCGCAACTTGAAGCACATGGCTATTCTTGAGCCCGATTTTATCAAAGATCTGAACTTTTATAATTTCCCGCAAAGACTGCCCATAAATCTGTTCCGCAATTTCACCGAGAAACAGATATCCGGTGTTTGAATAACGCCAATATTGTCCCGGGCAGAAAAGCGGGCCGTGCTTGTTAAGAATATCAATATTGTCTTGCAGGCTCAGCGGACGTTGCAGTTTCGTGTTCGTACCCTGGTCCTCGTTTGCGCTGTAAAGGCCTGACGTGTGATCCAACAACATTCTGACGGTTATCAAGTCACCATTGGGAACATTTTTGACCCAGTTTGACAGTTTGTCGTCAAGTGAAAGTCGTTTGTTTTCGACCAGTTGCATGATGATTACGGCGGTGAAACTCTTGCCGACACTCGCCCAATAGTGAAGCTTCTCGGCATTCTCCAAACCTCTTGTTTCTTCCCAGATCGGACCGTCTTGATCCGCAAGGGCAACGGTCAAGCTGGTGGCCTTGGATTTTTCATACTTGTCGGTAAATGAAGCGGAGAGAGTTTTTGGGTCTTTTGATGGTCGGTTGGCAGCGGGTGGATTTACGTCTGCTATTGCGACCGAGATCGGTGCTGGTCCAGCATAAGGCATATCGGCTGGGCATCTTATCGATTTAGCCGCTGCCACATTTATCGGCATCGCCAGTACAACAAACCCAAGGACAAGTCGAAACAGACGATTGCCACCAATCATTTCATTATCTCGCAATTAGCACAGGGGACAGATGATTTGAAATTTAAGGTTATGTGGGTGAAAGAGATATGAACAGTCTTGTTCAAATCGCCTTTTCGTAAACCGTGTAAACCCGGTTGATCTTGGACTCGATAGCATCGGCGATTGCCACCATTCCTTGATTATCATCCAGTATCCAGCCGATTTCGCCGCGGACTGCACCATATTTTGCAACGGCTTCCCGGCGGATATATTCGATCATCATAAAGGCCATTTGGCTTGCAACACGGCTGTTCTGCAGTTCTTTGACGACACCCATTAAGGGGACACGCATGGTTGGGGATTTTGGAAATTTCAACCACCAGAGCAGTTTGGCCCAATTGAACGGGAGAAGACTACCGTTCATATCTTTGGTTCGGTCATTCAGATCAGGCAATGTCATCATGAAGGCGACCGGCTTGCCTTCATATTCTGCAATCATGATCAAATCTTCATAAACGATTGGCTTCAGTTTTACTCCTACATGCGCGATTTCGTGGTCGGTTAAAGGAACAAAACCCCAATTGTCCGACCACGCGTCGTTGAGGATATTCATGATTATTTTTGCATCACGATCAAAATGAGCTTTTTCGACTTTACGCAGCTTCAGCTTGCTATTGCGCTCGCCTGATTTCACAATACGGTCAATTAACGGCGGGAAACCATCGGTTATCGGAAGATGATATGTGATCAGTTCTTTGACGCTCTTGTAGCTCTCGCCTTCGATCCAGTCCTGATAAACAGCTTTGTGATGCCCCATCATCACCGTAGGACTATGATCGTGACCACGTGTCAACAACCCGGGTTCGTCCCAGACTGACAGGCTGATGGGAGCGACTACACGGTGCATATCTTTGCTTTTGAGCCATTTTTCTGCGGCATCAATCAGCGCGGCGGCCGTCTCTTGGCTATCAGCTTCCAACAGGCCCCAATTACCGGTTCCAGGACCAAAACCCTTCTCGACTGGTTGTTCCAATGCAAGATGATCAATATGTGCGCTGATCCGGCCAACAGCTTCACCATTTTTTTTCGCAAGATAGAGTTGAACCGTCGCATGCTCAAAAAACGGGTTCTTCTTGGGGTTGAGCAGTGCATAGACTTCAGACTTGAGCGGCGGTATCCAATGAGAATCATCGCCATTCAGTTGATAGGCCAGCTCAACAAATGTCTTGAGCTGAGCCTTGGTCGTTACAGGTTGTATGTCTATATGCGATGACACTGTAGTAATTTGCACCTTTTGAGTGATGATTTGCACTTAGCTTTGCCATGCTGTGGCGTTATTCATGTCAGTATGTCAAGCGCTTGCCCCGTCTTGATGACATCACAGGTCAGCGTGAGAAAACATAGCAATGCCATCATCTCGCCATGATGTGCTGCTGTAGGCGTCAAAATAGTTGGACAAGTATTATGAAACATTCTCTCCCCAAGGCAAAAGATGCCACAAAAGCAGAGGCTTTTGACGATAATGAATTGATCCGGACAGCTGCAAAAGTGACACGGGATCTTAACGCTGTACGCCCTGCCATTTATTGGACGGATTTACTGGCGTCTGCATTGATCGGCTATGGTGCCATGGTCGCTGCAATCTTGGTTGAAAATACCGGGCTAGCGGTCTTGGCAGGAATCATTTCTGTGCTCGCGCTTTATCGGGCTGGCAGTTTCATTCACGAATTGACCCATATCAAGCGCGGTTCGATGAAGGGCTTTCATTTTGCCTGGAATGCATTGATCGGCGTTCCGCTCTTGTTGCCATCCTTCATGTATGAAGGCGTTCACAACTTGCACCATGCGCGGACACGCTATGGCACAGTGGAAGATCCAGAATATCTGCCTCTGGCACTAATGAAACCCTACACAGTGCCGTTATTTGTGCTGGTATCGGCATTGGCCCCGATCGGTTTGCTGATCCGTTATGCTTTTCTGGCACCGCTTTCTGCAATCATCCCGCCTTTGCGCAAGCTGGTGGTAGAGCGTTATTCCGGTTTGGTGATAAACCCTGATTTTCGACGCCGCCCACCAGAAGGCGAATTGAAGAAACAATGGTATGCGCAAGAGATTGCGGCCAGTATCTGGTCCATTGCATTGCTAACTGCAGTGGCCACCGGGTTTTTGCCTTTGAAAGCCTTTCTTATCGCTATGGCGATCGCAGCCGGTTCGGTCATACTCAATCAGGTTCGTACTCTGGTGGCTCATTTATGGGAAAATGAGGGAGAGGTGATGACGGTGACTGAACAATATCTTGATAGCGTTAATGTGCCACCGCCGGGTCTATTGCCAGCTTTATGGGCTCCTGTGGGATTGCGCTATCACGCGCTGCACCATTTGCTGCCCGGTGTTCCTTATCATGCACTGGGTGAGGCGCACCGCCGTATTGCGGAAGCATTGCCCAAAGGTTCGACTTATTATCGCGCTAATCACAACAGCCTGTTTGGACTGGTTGCTGGTTTGGTGCGGGGAAGCTCTGGCCATGCGGCGTCTTCAAGACCTGGAACGGCAAACTGAACCTATTCTTCGGTTCGGATCAGTACTGTTTCGCCGATCAGAAAAAACAACATGAATGGAGCCCATGCAGCCAACAGGGGCGGATAAGCACCAATGGTGCCCATGGCGAGCGAGAAGTTATCAGCGACAAAATAGGCGAAACCCAGCGCCATGCCGATCACGGCGCGAACGAAAAGTTGCCCTGATCGCGCAAGACCAAATGCTGCCACGGCACCGAGCAATGGCATCAAGATGGAAGATAAGGGGCCTGAAATTTTGTGCCAAAGGCTGGATTCAAGCCCCATTGTTGGTCTGCCAGCTTCCTTCAGTTCAGCTATGGCAGACCTTAGCTCCAAGAAAGAGAGCCCCTCGGCGTTAACGTTAGCCAATGTGAATTGATCTGGGCGCAGAGATTCGCCCAAGATGATACTATCTTTTTGTTCTTCCGTGCCGGTCAAGACGTTGAACTGTGTCACGCCCGTCATGGTCCATTGAGAACCGTCATACCGTGCCTCATCACCCTGCATCAGGCTGCGAAGGCCGTCATTAACGCGGTCATAGATCACGATATCTTCAAGCAAAACATCATTCCCGCGCCCGGTCACTGTTTTGGCATTTATGAGATTATTACCATCGCGAACCCATATATTTGTGCGGACGTTGCTGGCCTCTGGAATCGGGCCATATTCGACTTTTTCCCAAGCAGAGAGACGCGCCGTGGCAGGTGCCACAACAATTTCATTGAACAGGAAAGAAATGATGGCGACGAACATGCTGGCAATGATCAACGGTGCCAAAATCTGATGCGCTGACAAGCCGCCGGCTTTCATAGAGACAACTTCACTATTCTGGTTCAGCGTGGCGGCGGTGATGATCGTCCCAAGCAGTACCGCGAATGGCAAAAACCGTGCAACCAATTGCGGCGCACGCAAGCTGACATAGGTCCACAGCTCGGCTTGACCATTGCCTTCCTGTGCCATGATACGCCCGCTTTCACCAAGCAGATCAAGCGCTTGCAGGACGAGAACAAGCATCGCAAGCACTGCGAGAGTTCGCACCATGAGCATTTTTGCCATGTAGAAGGCCAGGGTGCGTGACGGAAAAAAATTCATAGCTCGGCCTCGCCGCGGGAATTATCTCGATCCATATCGCTATTCTTGAACATTTGCCCGCTTCCGATTGAAATTGAGGATCCCTTTGAAAACACCGCCAAATTTTGAAAATGCTTTTTCGAGCGCGCCAATCGGCTGACCGCCAGGGACATGCGCCACCATATGGTACATCCATATGATGAGGCCGCCGAAGAGGAAAAAAGGCACCCAAAGGGCAATTATCGGGTCCACTATACCGAGTGCGCCAAGATCTTCGCCATATTGGTTGATTTTATGATAGGTCACAATCATCACTATAGAAACAAAGACACCTAGCGCTGAATTTGACCGTTTTGGCGGAATCGCGAGGGCCAAAGCCAAGAGAGGCATGAGCAGCATCATGACCACTTCTACCATTCTGTAATGAAAATTGGCGCGGCTTTCGTTGCGTTCTGCCACCGGGCGATCCGTGTCCAAACCAACTCTGACGAGCTCTGGAATTGTATATTCCAGATCTTCTCCCCCTCTGGAGCGAAAAGATTCTATATTGGGTAGATCGATCGGTAGATCATGACTGCTGAAGCTTAGTATTCGGGGTTTATCATAACCGGGTGCATCATGGATCAAAATGCCCTGTGACAGGCGTAAAATGATTGTATCTGGGTCATCAGTGGCCAAAAACTGGCCACGTTCCGCTGTTACGGAGACGACTTGTCCTGATTTATTCTCTGCCCGGACAAACATTCCACCCAATTTCGTACCATTATCGCGGCTTTCCTCGATCCGCATGGTCATTCTTGATCCCAAGTTTGTGAATTCGCCCACTTTTATGGAAGCGCCCAGCGCACCCGATCGGAGTTCAAAGCGCAGTTCTTCGTAATAATAGCGCGAGAGCGGCTGAATAAATCCGACCAAGGTCAGATTGACCAGCATAAGGGCCACGGCAAACATGTAAGGAACCTTTAGCAGTCTGGCATAGCCTTGCCCAACAGCCCGAAAAACGTCCAATTCAGAACTTAACGACAGTTTCCGAAATGCCAATAAGATGCCCAGCAAAAGTCCAATGGGTATGCCCAGCGAGAGATATTCCGGAATGAGATTGGCCAGCATTCGCCAAACGACGCTAACTGGGCCGCCTTCTGCAGCAACAAAGTCAAACAGCCGCAGCATTTTTTCAAGAACGAGCAACATTGCGGCGATAACCAGCGTACTAAACAGCGGAACGGCTATCAAACGGGCGATATAACGGTCGGTAGAAGTTAAAAATTTCAACTTATCGTCGCCCTCTCACCATGTTTCTGCCGCAAATCATTTTCATAAACACATCCATATTGGGGGCTGATTCTCTATCCGCCGCAGTTTGAACGCGGGTATAACGACTAGGAGTATTTTCGTCATGTTGAAATTTGCAGCGTCTCTTGCGCTTTCAACCGCCCTTTTGGCTATGCCGGCTTCGGCAGCGACCGCCGGACAAAAAATTTCGAATGATCTGAGCAGATGCCAGGCCGGCAATGGCCCCGCTGTTTTGGTGAATATAAGTGGCGTCAAGGCGTCATCGGGTAAAATTCGCGTGCAAAGCTATCGTGGCACGAAAGCTGAGTGGCTTAAAAAAGGCGCATGGATCAACCGTATCGAAGCACCTGCGAAGCGGAACAACATGACTTTTTGCGTACCGATACCGGCCAGTGGAACTTATGGCATCGCGGTGCGCCACGATGTTGATGGAAATGGCAAGACGGATATTTCCAGAGATGGTGGCGGGATGTCTAACAACCCGAGCATCAATATCTTTAACCTTGGCAAACCCAGTTACAAGAAAACCAAATTCACTGTTGGCAATGAAGTGAAATCGATCAACATCAAAATGAAATATCTGTGACAGGCCGATATTTCAGGGAAACGGGCAGTTAAACAATGGCCAATGTAGCGCTACTTTCTAATCCAAACTCCACGGGAAATCGTGCGATCTTGCCGGAAGTACGTTCCTATTGTGTCAAGAACAGCGATGTTTTCCACTACGAGGTCGACGCAGTTGACGAAATTACCAAGGCGCTGGAAACTATTGCGAGAGTGAAACCCAAGGTGCTGGTGATTAATGGCGGGGACGGCACTGTTCAGGCTGCCCTTACAGAATTGCATCAAGGCGGGCATTTCGGTGAAAATCCTCCACCTGTCGCTGTTCTGCCCAATGGCAAAACAAATTTGATAGCGCTGGATTTAGGAGCGGAAGGTAATCCGTTGAAGGCTCTGGAACGTATCGTTGAAATGGCGAAACATGATCTGCACGATCATCTTGTGGACCGCGAACTTATTGCCCTGTCCGATGGTAGCAAAGACAGCAAAGTCGTCTTGGGCATGTTTCTGGGCGGTGCAGGCCTGTCTGAGTTTATTCTTTATTGTCGGCATAAAATTTACCCGCTTGGCTTGCCCAATGCGGCCTCCCATTTGCTGACCGTTTTTGCAGCGCTGGCTTCCGTTTTGTTCGGTATACGTGCGAAGTTTCTCCCAAACCGTCCGTCGCCAATCAGTATTTCCCTCATCAAAAAGGGGCAATATCAGGGCAATTTCGCAATCTTGATTGTGACGACGCTTGAAAAACTTCTATTGATGCGGCGTTTCACCCGGTCGCGTGGCAGACGTGGTCGCTTGCAATTTATGGCGATTGATCAAAAACCTGCGGCGCTGGTTCGTTTCATCCTATCGGTGCTATTTGGGCGCCTCGGTAAAACCGTGCAAAAAGGTATTCACCTGGAGCAAGGTGATGTTATCCGCATTGAAGGCAAAAACAGCAATGTTGTGATGGACGGAGAACTGTTTCGCGCCAAAGAAGGCAAGCCGATCGTTTTAAAGTCCACCGAACCAGTGTCTTTCCTTCGCCTCGCTGCTTAGGCTATCATCCCGCGGGTGAGTCACCTAATTCCCCTTATAGAAGCCGAGCTGGCAGAGCCGGTTGACCCGCGCGTGTCTGCTTTTGCAGCCACTGTTGCGGCGCAATATGGCGACGCGTCCCGCGCCGTGCTTTTTTATGGCTCATGTCTCCGGACCACCGAGCTCGAAGGACAGATGCTCGATTTCTATCTGATCGTCTCGACCTATGAAGCTGCTTATGGCAAAAGCTGGCTGGTCCGGGCCAACAAGCTCTTGCCGCCGAATGTCTTTCCCGCAGAGCATGACGGATTGGTCGCCAAAATTGCAGTGCTGAGCGAAGAGGATTTTCATCATTTAAACGGACTGGATGCTAGTGCAGTAAGCGTTTGGGCCCGATTTTCCCAGCCGTCTCGCCTGGCCTGGTGTGCGAACGATACCGCCCGTGGAAAGGTTGCCGCGGCAATCGCTCGCGCGCCCATAACTCTGTTTGAGCTCACCTTACCGGTGCTTGGAACTCAGCCGCAGGCACCCATGCTGATATGGCATCGCGGTTTTGAGCTGACCTATGGCGCAGAATTACGCGCCGAACGGACCAATCGCCCTGGCTCCGTCGTTGATGCTGATCCCGATCGCTACCAACGATTTGGTCTCGCCACGATGGTAACCCTGCAAGATCAGGATCCATCGGAATCTGGTGAGCTGTCGACGGCAGAAGCAGAGAAACGCTGGAAGGTGCTGCGCCGTAATGGCAAGCTGCTCACCCTCGCACGGCTGGCAAAAGCGTCTGGAACCTATGCTGGCGGGATAGATTACCTTGCGTGGAAGATAAACCGTCATGCCGGTACCAGCTATGAGATCAAACCATGGCAGCGCAAATGGCCAATTCTGGGCGCGCTTACGATGTTGCCGAGATTGTTTGCTGGTGGTGCGATTAAATAGGTTAAGATGGCTTCTGTATTTCTGGGAGACGCTACTATGGCTGACAAACTAACCGATAACCCGATACATCTCGGACTGGGGGCAACCGCATTTTCCGAGCCCCGTTTCACTGGCGATCCTGCCTGGTATCAAGCTTATGGTGAGCGTCATGCTGATGATGGAGCAGAGGGGCGCTTGGTGTCGCTACACCATTTTACTGAATCTTGGACAGTATGGGAAATGCATCCCCTCGGTGCTGAAGTCGTCATGTGTTTCAAAGGCGTAATATCCTTGATTCAGCAAATGGAAGATGGATCTGAGCGACAAATCGTGCTCGAACAGGGCGAATATGCGATCAATCCCCCCGGCGTCTGGCACACGGCAGATGTCGAAGGAGAAGCGACCGCGCTCTTTATCACGGCCGGGCAGGGGACCGAAAACCGAGATCGTTAAGCGACCCGGATCAGCGGTCCTTATAGTCCGGTTTGCGCTTGCTGAAAAAGGCCTTGGCAGCCTCGCGACTGTCTTCGGTCAGGCTGAGCATGGCTTGCTGTCGATCTTCGATCGCCATAGCTGCTTCAAAGCTCTGTGCATCGATATTGCGGTTGAGTGCATCTTTGGTCAGACGTAGTCCCATTGGCGCGGTATCGAGCATCTCTTCGGCCAGTGAAAGGCCAGTGCTGACCAGTTTGTCTTCTTCAACGACTTCGCTGATCAATCCCAGCTTCTCAGCACGTTCAGCTTGAATGAACCGGCCGGTTAGAAGCAATTCTGATGCAAGTGATGACCCCACCAGTCTTGGCAGGAAATAGCTTGATCCCATATCGCAACCGCCCAGACCGATTTTGATGTAAGCGGCATTCATTTTCAGGCTCGGTGCGCCATAGCGGACATCACTGGCCAGAAGTAACGAAAATCCGCCGCCGCAGGCCGCGCCCTGGGCCAGTGAAATAATTGGCTGTGGGCATTGTCGCATCAGCTGCATGACGGTAGCGATGCTGCGCTGCGTGCGCCAGATATGCTGCACTTGTCCGCGTGACCCATCATTTTTCCAGGCGCCGATATCCAATCCGGCGCAAAAGACCCGCCCTTCGGCGCGAAATAGCACAACGCGGATATCATGCCGGTCCTGCAGTCCCCGGAAATAGTCCTGTAGCGCGAAGATCATATCTTCGTTCATGGTATTGAGTTTATCAGGCCGGTTGAGCGAGAGAACTTCAATCGGGCCGCGTTGTTCGATCAAGATGGGGTTGGTCAAAACAATCTCCCGCGTTCAGACTTAAATCGCGCCAACCGCCTTGCCGGCTGCTTCAAACATACCCAAAATCTGGTCAACTTGCTCTGTCGTATGCTCGGCACAAAGCGAGCAGCGCAGCAAGGTCATGTTTGCCGGTGTCGCTGGTGGACGTGCAAGATTGACGTAGAGACCTTCTGCGAGCAGCGCCTGCCACATCATCGCGCCGCGTTCGAGGTCCGGCATGATAACCGCGATAATCGCGCTTTGTGCTTCCGGCGTACCGAGTTCAAAGCCAAGATCACGCAGCCCTTGATGGAGTTTCTTGCTGTTCTCCCACAAATGCGCGCGCTTGTTTCCGCTGTGCATCAGCTTGCGGATCGAGGTGCTGGCTGTTGCCATAACGCTGGGTGGTAGTGAAGCCGTGAACACATAAGGGCGGCAAACCAGTCGCATAATTTCAAACTTCGGATGGTTGGAGACGCAGAAGCCGCCGACGGTTCCCACTGATTTGCTGAACGTTCCGATGATGAAATCCACATCATCAATGACACCTTGATCCTCGACCACACCGCGGCCGTTTTCGCCGATAAAGCCCATGCTGTGGGCCTCGTCGACCAGCGTCATGGCGCCGTTTTCCTTACAGATACGGATCATTTCCTTTAGCGGTGCAACATCACCAAGCATCGAATAGACGCCTTCGAGTACTACCAGTTTGCCAGCGTCAGCGGGTAAGCGCTTCAGGCGCTTTTCCAGTGCTTCGGCATCGTTATGCCGGAACGCAACAATTTCTGCATTGCCCATGGCGCAGCCGTCATAAATGGAGGCATGGCTGTCGATATCAAGAATGACATAATCACCCTTGCCGGCCAGTGTGGAGATGATCCCCAGATTCGCCTGATAGCCAGTGGAGAAGACCATTGCATGGTCCATGTCGTAAAATTCTTTGAGCGCTTCTTCGCAGTCCTTGTGCGGACTATATGTACCGTTCAGAAGACGGCTGCCGGTCGTTCCGGAGCCAAAGTCCTTTAGCGCGGTAAGTCCTGCTTCCATAACATCATCATCAAAGGTCATGCCCATATAATTATACGTGCCGAGCAGAATGGTTTCTTTGCCGTTACATATAGCAACGGTGGGAGATTTCACTTCCTCCATAACCAGTGCATACGGGTCTTTCACGCCCGTTGCGAGGAGCGTCTCGCGTTCCTGAATCAGCGGATCGAATTTACTCAAAAGATCGGTCATTTTACTCTCGTGTTTTCGTCATCTTGAAACGGGTTCCGGATGCCGATTATGCTGTTATTGTTCCATCAACTTGGCGACAGCGTCGGCAAGCTGGCCAACATTCTCGATTTCAGCCTGCATGTTCATGGTGATTATGATGTCAAATTCATCTTCCACCGCTGCGACAAAATCCATTACCGTCAGGCTGTCCCACTCAAGATCGCCCGCAAAGGTGGTATCATCCTTCAGTTCAACGCCCTTGTTGTTGAATGGACCAATCAAGGCTTCTACCTTGGCCATAATTTCTTCACGACTTGCCATGTTCTAATTCCCCAAATTCCCGGCCTGTTTCATTCCAAGCAACCTTTGCCAATATGAAGCACCCATTGGCAAGCGAATAAGGCCGAAACAGGGCACAAGGATGGGGATATGCGCCGTAACTTGCCCAATTACACCGATTATGTCACTCTTACGGCGCATCGGGTCGCGCCTGTGCGGAGGGTCAAGCATGACCGAGGACCGAAAATGGCCGGATGAAGTCATCCAATTGCTGCGCACGACCCAGCAGCATCATGTTCAACTCAGTCTGATGGCTGATCATAAGGCCAATATGCTAATTGGCGCAACATTCGTGGTTTTTACTCTGGCTATCGGGCAAAGTCATGCGAGCAGCTTCTCCTTGCCTCTGCTCATACTCGCAATTTCCGCTTTTTGTGCAGCAGGTCTGGCCGCGATCGCTGTGATGCCAGCGACCAAGATACGGGCCGGTGCCAATCCTAACATGCTGTTTTTCGGGGCGTTCTCAAAAATATCGGAAGACGAGTTCAAGGACCAGCTTTTGGCGGAGAATTTCGTTGATCAGGAAACGGTTTATCGCACAATGTTGCGCGATATCTATCAAATGGGCATCGTACTTGAACGCAAAAAATATCGTTATCTCGGTCTCGCATACCGGGTGTTTCTGCTCGGTCTATCGATGACTTTCGTGACATATCTCGCAGAACAATTTGCCGGACCGCTGCTCTGAAAACGGGTCTATTTCCAGCGCAACCAAAGCTCTTCGATCGCCCAGACCACTCCGCCGCGCATAGCGCCTTGTGGTTTGTTCAGATCAAGTTGAAACCGTCCTATTTCGCGGAACCAGGTTTCATAGAAAATATGCAATTCCATGCGGGCAAGATGCAGCCCCAAACACGTGTGGATGCCCGAGCCAAAAGCACCATGGCGATAATGCTTGCGATCAACTGAAACCGTCATCGGGTTTTTGTTGAGCTTTTCCTCCCAGCCGATCATTGCAAGTGGGCAGATAATCTTCTCCCCTTTTGACAGTTTCTGGCCGCCCAACATGGTATCTTCATTGATCTGACGCGGCAGATTGACGAAGCTGTAACGGCGCAACAATTCTTCGGTAACATCTGGAATGCAGGCGGGATTGTCGATAATTCTTGTCTGCAAATCTGTGTCTATCGCCAGATGCTTCATGCTAAAACTGAGTGCATTGACCACCGTGTCGAGGCCAGCAAGGAACAGAAGATGCGCGATGGATAGAAGCTCTTCAAAACTAAGCGTGCGCCCGTCTATATCGGACCGGATGATATGACTCATCATATCGTCCTTGAGATCCGCCTGACGTTCTTTCACAAATTCTGCCAGCATCGCGACAATTTTCTGCTGAACCTGTGCGACTTCGGGCGTACCTGCCAGCGCAAAATTCTCGTCCACAAGGGCCCGAAACTCATCAAACCGGTCCAGTGGAAGTCCCAGCATCTCCATGAAAACCGATACCGGAAAGCGCGAGCCAACCGCGTCGATAAATTCACAGTGCCCATCCGCCTTGACCGCACCGATAAGCTTGTCGGCCCATTGCTGAATCCGTTCCTCCAAGGGTGCAATTGCCTTTTTCTCGAAAAACGGTCGCATCATTTGGCGATAGGGACGATGCTCCGGTGGATCGAGCGAAAGCGGGATCGTCTTGGGTATGTTCTCGACATGGGGGATAGAAAAATTCTCGTTGGAAAAGATGTTTGGCTTGCGCAGCAACTCGATCATCATGTCGCCGTCAGTAACAATCCAGTGCCCGCCATTTTTCGGCGTCCAGAACAGGGGAGGGGCTTCATTCTTGAGCGCAAGGAAGGCTTCATGCACGTCAGCCTTGATCGCCGGTTCGCCATATATATCGAAATCATGAGTGGGCACGTCATCGCGCACCGCTGCGCCATCCTGCATAATATCATCTCCCAGAGGCTAATTATGCGCCGACTGGGCGGGGATGGCAGCTAGTGATTTTGGCAGGCGTCAGAGCCAGCCATTTTGCCGGTACCATTTTGCGGTATCTTTGAGTCCCTGCCGCGTTTCGATTTGCGGTGTCCACAATTCGGGTGGCAGACGCTTGGCGGGGTCAACCGTCCAGTCGTCATGGCAGAAATAGCTGACGCGATCTTCGGTCAGCTTCGCCTTGTCGCGGCGGACAAATCGGTCGGCTTTGGCGCCCAGTTCCAATAGAAATTTTGGGGTAGCTATCGGCTTGATCCGTTTGCCAATCGCCCAGCCAACGGCTTTAGCGAAGCTGGTTTGGGTCCAACCGCCGGTCTTTCCGTCGTCCACCTCAAAAATCTGAGCGGTCAAATCTTCATGCTCAGGAATGATGGTCATCAAGGCGCGGGACAGGTCATCGACATGAATAGCGGATAGCAACCCGTCGGCATCGGGGGGTAGGGTAATGAAGCCGCTTTTTGCCATTTTGAACAGCTCCAGCATCTCCTTGTCTCCGGGCCCGTAAATGGCGGGTGGCCGGATGATCGTCCAATCAAGTCCGCTGGATGCCACGATCTTTTCCGCTCTGGCTTTGGTGTCGCCATAGATGGACAGCTTGGGCAGGGTCGCCGCAAGCGACGAGACATGGATAAAGCGGCTGCATTCTGATTTCTTTGCCGCCTCGACGACGGCCATGGTGCCAGCAACGTTGCCTGCTTCAAAGCCTTCTCGCGTGGGTGCATTCACAACCCCGGCAATGTGGATCACCACATCTGCGCCCGTGCACAGCACGTTGAGACTGGCAGGGTTGTCCAAGGCGCCGCGTATCCAAGTGACATTTGGACGATCATCCTGCGTCTGACGGGTTAGGGCGCGTACCGGAAAACCAGCGCGCACCGCCAGGTTGAGCAGATGGCTACCCACAAAACCGGTCGCACCGGTAATTGCCAGAGTTGGTTTCGTCCGCATGGGATTACCTGTCCAAGCTCCGCTTCACACCAGCACCATCTGGTTTCTGTGCACGACCGCGCTGCGCGGAGCGTAACCAAGCAAGGCTTCGAGTTCGGAGCTCCGCCGCCCGATAATCTTGGCGCATTCTATCGCATCATATTCAGCCAGGCCGCGCGCGATCACCTGACCATTGGGATCGGTAATATCGACAACATCGCTCCGCGCAAATCCATCGGTTACCGAGACGATGCCAGCGGCGAGGAGACTGCTGCCGTCCTGAAGCGCCTCTGCAGCACCGGCATCGACCATGATCGTGCCTGCCGAGGTAAGCCGGCCGCCAAGCCAGCTTTTCCGAGCATTTTTACCTCCATTTGCTTTAAATAGAGTTCCTTTGCCGCTTGTTTCATAGCGTTGCAGTGGATGATCTTCGCGTCCTGATATGATGGACAGCGGAATCCCGGCCATATTGGCAATTTGCGCGGCCTCCAGTTTTGACGTCATGCCGCCGGAGCCCAGTCCGGATGAAGAGGTGCCATCGGCCATAGCCAATATATGCTCGTCAACCTGCTCGACAGCGCTGATTAACTTGTCTTTATCGGAGCTATCCGGGCTGCGGTCATAAAGGCCGTCAATGTCTGAAAGCAAAAGCACATGATCCGCGCCAGCGGCCTGCGCCACGCGTGCGGCAAGTCGGTCATTATCGCCAAAGCGGATTTCATCGGTCGCCACGCTGTCGTTCTCATTAATGACGGGCACGGCGCGTTTATCGACCAGCCGGTCAAGCGTCGCCGTCGCGTTCAGATAGCGCTTGCGATCTTCCATATCGTCTAGTGTCAGCAGCATCTGCGCGGCGGTGATGTTGTGTTTTGCGAGCAATTCGGACCACAAGCTGCTCAGAGCAATTTGGCCGACCGATGCTGCAGCCTGCGCATCAGCCAAATTGGAGCGTCCACCTTTCTCAAGACCCAGTTTGCGCGCGCCCAATGCAATGGAACCGGAGGACACGATGATTATAGATGCACCGGCTTGGTGGCGCTGTGCGATATCCGCAATCAGCGTTTCCAGCCATTCACGTCGCGAAGCTCCATCGGAATCGATGAGCAGCGACGAGCCAACCTTTACGACAATCTTCTTCTTATCGTGCAAGCTCACAGCGGTGACCAGTCTGCTTTTTCCTCCTCGTCGCTATCGATGTCTCTAGCGATTTGGTCAGCTTTCTCGATGGAGCTATTTGTCCCAACGGCTTCGAGCACTTTGTCAAGCACCGCGTCCATGCCTTGGCCCGTGGCCCCGGACAGTGGCAGGACCTTTTCGGCACCCGCAGCACGAAGATCATCCGCAATGGCTTCCATCAATTCGTCATCCAGCAGATCGGCCTTGTTGAGCGCCAATATCTGCGGCTTCTCGGACAGGCCGCCGCCATATTGTTCCAGCTCTTTGGTCACAGTCTTCCAAGCCTGCACCGGATCATCGCCTGTTGCATCGATAAGGTGCAGCAGGACTTTGCAGCGCTCAATATGGCCCAAAAAGCGGTCGCCGATGCCAGCACCTTCCGCCGCACCGTCAATCAGACCCGGGATATCCGCTAGAACAAATTCGCGACCCTGATGCCGGACCACGCCCAGTTGCGGATGGATGGTCGTAAACGGATAGGCACCCACCTTGGCCTTGGAATTGCTGACAAAGTTGATCAGGGTCGATTTGCCGGCATTGGGCAAGCCGACCAAGCCGGCATCCGCGATCAATTTCAGCCGTAGCCATATTGCCGCTTCTTCACCGGGTTCACCGGGTTGATGCTGGCGTGGCGCGCGGTTGGTGGCGCTCTTGTAGCTGGCATTGCCGCGGCCACCAATGCCGCCTTCCAGGAACAGTTCTTCCTGTCCTTCGCGCGTGAAGTCGAGCAACACATGTTCTTTGTCTTCGGACAGGACTTGCGTACCGACCGGTATTTCGATGATCCGATCTTCGCCGCCGGCACCAGTACGGTTGCGGCCGGCACCACCTTTGCCGCGCTGTGCCTTGATATGCTGCGTATAGCGAAAGTCGATCAGGGTGTTGAGACCTTCAACCGCTCTGAAGATAATGTCGCCACCTTTCCCGCCATTGCCGCCGTCCGGGCCGCCAAACTGAATATATTTTTCACGCCGAAAACTGACAGCACCGGGCCCGCCCGCGCCCGAGCTCACATATATTTTCGCTTGATCCAAGAAATGCATGGTTGTGCATTTAGGGAAGGGCGACGCGAATAGCTAGAGGCTTGATTACCCAGTTCGATTGCCGTCATTCTTATCCGCAGATTTTCACTCTGCCGCCTGCAATTGCTCCATTTGGGAAACGCGTGGATCATTGGGATAGATCCATTCCTCACCAATAACCTGTTCCACCGCGAGATGTTCCGGTACATTGTCGAGACCGATCATCTTGTCGCAACTCTGATGAAAGCTGTAGATGCGCGCTTCCTGATAGCTGAGCGGGACGCTCTTGAACCCGTCGCTTTCCATAGATTTCTGGATCATTTCGCCAAACTGCGTGTCTTCCAGGATGATCGGGCTCATGTCCCGTCCATTGGGTTTGCTGTCGTCTGGCACCGTCCACAAGTCTGGCGCTGGACCGTCCCCCCAGTCCAGCGCCATCGTGACGAGCTCCAACCGGGTCGTATTGAGCCCGGTCGGCCAGAAAACCAATGGCGGCACAAAATAATTGGATAGCGGCGACACCCAGTTGGGGAACATAGTGTAGCTTTGCGTGCAGGTGCGCCCCAATTCGCCAACCGTATCAATCTCTTGCCAATCCGGGGGTGAATCGACGGCGCGGACATGCTCCCTGTCCGTTTCGTGCGGGGCAGGGGCCAGCATCCGGGCATGGCCATTGGGGAACATCGTGTTCACATTGCGCTTGCTGTCGACCAGCGGTGCGACGGTTTCGGGATGGATAAAGGGCACATGATAGACCTCCATATTGGCCTCCATCGCCACCTTCCAGTTGCAGTTGAGGTCGAAGCTGTGGCGCGCGGCGAGCTTAATCTTGTCGAACTGAAATTCTTCCCAGTCATTCCAGACCGGCCCTAGCCATTGCTTCAGCGGCATCGCGTCATCGTCAAAGTTCACAAAAATCACATTGCCCAATCGCTCGCATTTGACCGGGATCAAGCTGCGACAGGACATATCAAGCCCGGTGAAATCCTGCTTCTCGGGAACCCCGACCAGCTCGCCATCGGTCTTGTATGTCCAGTTATGATAGCCGCACATCAGACGCGGTGCGCG